>NZ_ATVH01000011.1:600000-755816 GCF_000420625.1 Fodinicurvata sediminis DSM 21159
CCAGTCCTTTCGTTGTGGCGAACTGTCCCTGCCTGATGCGTTCTGCATAGCGACCCAGCACAACTTCGTTCTGCACATAGCCTTGCTCCAGGCGGCCGATTGCTGAGGCCCCCAAGCCTATCAGGACATCGCTGGCATCGGTCGTATAGCCCTGGAAGTTGCGATGAAGCGCGCCCTGCCGCTGAGCCTGGGCCATTGGATCATCCGGAAGTGCATAGTGATCGATGCCAATTTCCTCATAGCCGGCTTCCAGCAAGGTTTTTCTGATGGCATCGGCCTGCGCCAGGCGCTCTTCGGTATCGGCAAGTGCAGACTCGTCGATCTTGCGCTGGTGCTTCTTGAAATCCGGGACATGAGCATAGCCAAAGACGGCGAAGCGATCGGGATGCAGTTCCAGACATTGATGGACGGTCAGGATGCAGGATTCAGGCGTTTGATGCGGCAGGCCGTAGATCAGGTCAAAGTTCACACCTGCGACACCCGCCGCTCTCAGCCCCTCTGTCACGGCAGCAACCTGATTATAATCCTGAACACGGTTTATGGATTTCTGGACCAAAGGATCCAAGGTCTGCACTCCAAGGCTGGCCCGTGTCACGCCAGCGTTCCCCAAAGCCATTATCATCTCGCCCGTCAGCCTGCGGGGATCGATCTCGATTGCAATTTCTGCATTCTCAGTGAAGCTGAATCGCTGCCGGATCAGATCCATCAGCCCATGGAATTCCTCGGGTGACATGATAGTGGGCGTACCACCGCCAAAGTGCAGATGATTGACGGTCAGGGGGCGTGCTAGCTGGCTTGCCACCAGATCGATCTCATCGCGCAAGACCGCCAGGTAATCGATAATCTTCTCATCCTGACGCGTGATTGTCGTATGGCAGCCGCAATACCAGCACATGGAGCGGCAGAAGGGAATGTGCAGATAGAGGGACGCCGTCTGACTGTTGCTCAGGGAGGAGAGCCAGCCCGCATAGCTTTCCTGTGTGACGGCAGAGGTGAAGTGGGGCGCCGTCGGATAGCTGGTATAGCGCGGCAATCTGGCATTTATGTAACGGGCAACGGTATCCATGTCCGGTGATCACTCGCAAAGGCATCGTTATAAGGGCGGCAGCAAAGGTCACGTTTGTGAAACGCGCCCCCATCCTTTACACGCGTGTCCGCTTTGTCTTTGCGCGAGATCAACTTTCCACCGATCACCCTAATTTTCCAGGGACACGGTGGACGCGTCGGTTCAAGACCGGTGCCTGCCCTAAGGCAGTTCCACGGTTATTTCTTCACCGCCAAAGCCATGAACGCTGTCCCGAGCTCGGATCGTAACCTCTGAAATCCCGTCTGGAATCTCGACGTTCGGGAGGCTGCGTATGAAGGGCTGCTCTTCCACATGAGGATGAGCCAGCTCACGCGTTGCGATCACATCACCGTCCGGTCCCAGAACTTCCCAGGCATCGGCATAATGGTCCCAGCCTTCGTCCGCATGCTGCACAGTGACATTGAAGCGATAGCCCTTGCCCGATCGTTCGACCTGAACCTCAAGCACATCAGCTTCGCCAGCCAAGCTCATGTCCGGCTGGACAACGCCCCCTGCGATCAAGGTTGCGCTTGCCACAAAGAAAGCGGTCACTCTTCTACTGGACATTTCCGGAACTCCCTTTTCTGGCTCGGACTCGACCTATACGACCAAGCTAGGTCAGATCGCGTCGTCAACAAACCGGAAATTCGGAAACTCCAGCGCGCACTCAGGATGCAGCCGGTTTCGGCGGCAAGACCTGACGCAAGTGCAATTCCTTCAACCGTTCCTGAGGCACCTCTGCAGGCGCCCCCATCATCAGGTCCTCGGCCCGCTGGTTCATCGGGAAGGCGATGACCTCGCGGATATTTGGCTCATCTGCCAACAGCATGACGATACGGTCGATGCCCGGGGCCGATCCGCCGTGCGGCGGCGCACCGTAACGCAGGGCATTGAAGAGCCCGGAGAAGCGCTCTTCCACCTCGTTGCCTTCATAACCGGCAATCTGGAAAGCCTTGATCATCACGTCCGGCAAGTGGTTCCGGATCGCGCCCGAGGACAGTTCGACACCATTGCAGACAATGTCATACTGGAAAGCCTTGATATCCAGCGGATCCTCGTTCTCCAACGCCTCCAGGCCGCCCTGCGGCATGGAGAAGGGATTGTGCGAGAATTCAATCTGGCCGGTTTCCTCGTCCTGTTCGTACATCGGGAAATCGACAATCCAGCAGAAGCGGAATTCACCCTGCTGAATCAGATCAAGTTCCTGGCCCACACGAGTTCGCGCCTGTCCGGCAAAGGCGGCGAACTTCTTGGGAACACCAGCCACAAAGAAGACAGCGTCCCCGTCCTTCAGCTCAAGCTGCGAGCGAATGGCTTCGGTGCGCTCAGAACCGATGTTCTTGGCGACAGGTCCTGCCCCCTCGCCATCACGGAAGAAGATATACCCAAGACCGGGCTGGCCCTCGCCCTGCGCCCAGGAGTTCATGCGGTCACAGAAGGCGCGGCTGCCGCCGCCAGGTGCTGGAATGGCCCAGACCTCGACCTTGGGATCCTTCTCGATCATCCCGGCAAATATCTTGAAACCGGAATCGCGGAAGGCGTCGGTCACTTCCTGCATTTCGATCGGGTTGCGCAGATCCGGCTTGTCGGAACCGTACTTCCGCATTGCCTCGAAATAGGGAATGCGCGGGAACGGCGCCTGTGTGACCTTGCGCCCGTTGGCAAATTCGTCGAATACACCCTGCAGCACAGGCTCGATGGCAGCGAAGACATCATCCTGGGTGACGAAACTCATCTCGAAATCGAGCTGATAGAACTCGCCGGGCGAACGGTCGGCGCGGCTATCCTCGTCTCGGAAACAGGGTGCAATCTGGAAGTAACGTTCGAACCCGGCCACCATAAGCAACTGCTTGAACATCTGCGGCGCCTGGGGCAGCGCATAGAACTTTCCGGGATGCAGCCGGCTCGGCACCAGATAGTCGCGCGCGCCTTCGGGACTTGAAGCCGTCAGAATCGGGGTCTGGAACTCATGAAAACCCTGTTCCACCATGCGGCGGCGAATGGAATCGATCACCTGGCTGCGCAGTATGATCTTGCGCTGCATCTTTTCGCGCCTCAGGTCCAGATAGCGATAGCGCAGACGGAACTCTTCGCCCGCATCCTCATCGGAGTTGACCTGTAGCGGCACCTGTTCGGCCTGGGACTGCACCTCAAAGCTCTCGATGCGAACCTCGACCTCTCCTGTCGGCAGGTTGGGATTGATCGTTTCGTCCGAGCGGCGAACCACGGTCCCGGTGACGGTCACCACCGATTCCAGGCGCACGGCCTCGACCTGCGGAAAAATCTCGGCCGAGACATCAATCACACACTGGCTCAAGCCAAAGTGGTCCCGAAGGTCGACAAAGAGCAACTGGCCGTGGTCGCGCTTGCGATGGACCCAACCGGACAGACGGACCTGTGTTCCGGCATCAGACGCGCGAATCTGGCCACAGCTATGCGTACGATAGGGATGCATGGAGTATTTTCTTTCCGTCTTAGAATTGGCGGCGGCAAGAGGCAACGAAGCAGGCAGTTTGTCAAGATGCGAAGCCCTGATGCATCGCAATTGAAAGCTTTTCCGCAAACGCCTGTCAGGCTATATCACGCCTATGCGTATCATCACGGACACTTCCAGTCTCGAGGCTTTCTGCAACACTCAGGAAAGCAGCGACTATATCACCATCGACACGGAATTCATGCGGGATACCAGCTACTGGCCCAAACTCTGCCTGATCCAGGTGGGGGGTGCGGATGAAGCCGTCATCATAGATCCCCTCAGTGAGGGGCTCGATCTTGAACCGCTCTATGCCCTGCTTAGAAACCCCAATGTCACGAAGGTCTTCCATGCTGCCCGACAAGACCTTGAAATCTTCTACCAGAGGATGGGCAGTGTCCCTGCCCCGGTTTTCGACACCCAGGTGGCCGCCATGGTCTGCGGTTTCGGCGATCAGGTCAGTTACGAAAAGCTTGTTGCCGCCCTGACTTCGGAATCCATCGACAAGGGGGCGCGCTTTACCGACTGGAGCCGCCGTCCTCTGGGGCAGAAGCAGTTGTCCTATGCCCTGGCAGACGTCACGCATCTGCGTGACGTTTATCAAAAGCTGCGCCGGCGTCTTGAAAAGAACGGGCGGGAAAGCTGGCTGGGCGACGAGATGGCCGTCCTGGCCGACCCGGAAACCTATCAGAACGACCCCGACAAGGCGTGGCAGCGCCTGAAATCCCGATCACGGGACCGGCGTTATCTGGCGGTCATGCGCGCGCTTGCAACCTGGCGCGAGAAGGAAGCCCAGTCCCGGGATGTACCCCGAAGCCGCATCCTGAAGGATGAACAGATCTATGATCTGGCCTCGAATCGACCGACCGCCATCGATGGCCTGGCACGTGCCAGGGGAATTTCCGCGGACATGGCCAAGGGCCGTATTGGACGCGAGATCCTCAAGATCATTGAGGAAACGACCAGTCTTCCAAAGAATCAGTTGCCCACGGCTGCCGACCAGGATGACAGCAACCGCGATGAAGCTTCTCCGGCCCTTATCGAACTGATGAAGGTGCTCTTGAAAGCCAAATGCGAAGAGCACGAGATTGCACAGAAACTCCTGGCCAACGTCAGCGACCTTGAGCAGATCGCATTGGATGACAATGCTGACGTACCCGCTCTGAAAGGCTGGCGAAGGGAGATTTTCGGTCACTACGCACTGGAATTGAAACAGGGCAGGATTGCCCTGACGGCAGATGACAGATCCGTGAAGGTGCTCTCACTCGACTGAGTCGATGATCACCCCTTTCTCCCCTATGTAGCCTTGAGGCATGGGGTCTCCAGGCCAGTCATGGTTGATGCGCGAGGAAGCCAACAGGTACAAGTGTTGCGTATCGAATAATGCGACATCAACCCGGGAGCGTCCCGTATGGAAACGTCAGCCACACCTTCTGAAGCAATCTTCCACGTACGCGCAATCTTCGGTGTGGTGATCGGGCTCAGCATCGCCCACTTGCTTGGCGGGTTGGCACGTCTGGTTCAACACCCGGGCAGCAAGAGAGTCTATTCCGTTCATCTGGGTTGGGTGGCGTTTCTCTTCACCTCGGTCATCCATTTCTGGTGGTTTGAATTCGGTCTATCCTACGTCGAGGAATGGACCTTCCAGCATTACCTCTTCATCATATCCTATGCCGCACTGTTCTATTTCACCTGCGCAATACTCTTCCCTGATCGAATGGACGAGTATTCCAGTTATGCCGCCTATTTCCACTCGCGGCAAAAGTGGTTCTATGGGCTTCTGGCAAGCCTATTTGCCATAGATGTGGCCGACACCCTGTGGAAAGGCCTCGACCACCTGCAGGCCCTGGGAACCGAGTACCTTGTACGGCAGGCATCAATGTTTGCTGCTGCTGTGGTTGCAATGTTCGTGGCCAATCGCCGATTCCACCTGGTCCTGGTGATGGTCATGCTGGCTTTCCAGTTCTACTGGATCCTGACCCGGTACAAGATTTTGGGATGACAAGGACGTCACCCACGGATGACGGACAGCGGCGGAAAACCTCTCAGGCCTGCTGGATGTCAGACCTGGAAATCTTCAATGCAGAGGCCAGCGATGACAGGCGTTTTTCGATCATCTGACCTGGCGGAACCGCAGCATCGGCAGGAATCTTCAGGACAAGACAGTCCTCTTCTGGCTTCAGCGCCGTGACCTCCAACATCTGCGGATCTCCGCCGGACAGGGTATAGGCAAGACGCAACGCCCGGCCCAGCGCATCGGCCATGCGGACCCGCTCCTCGGAAAGCAGTTGGCGGGTATAATGCAGGATGCTGGCATTCCTGTTGCCGCCATAGCGGCTATAGAGCGCACGCCCAATGAACGCCCGTTCAAAATGTTCGATGCAGAGTTCCTGGGCGCGAAGCACCCGCAAGAGTACATGTTCCGCGCGATAGTCTGGATGATAGCGCCAACCAACATCGGACAGATGGCAGGCCCCAAGGCACAGCCTTTCTGCTTCCTCATCCCGCTCTGGAAAAAGGGGCAAACACCAGGCCGCAATCTGCCCTCCCAGATCTCCGAAACGGGCTTCTCTGGTGCCCCAATCTGCCGCCGCAGACAGCAGGGGATCGCTGTCACGCACTTCCGGTTCCAGCTGGTTGTGAACCCAGCCCTCACGCAGACCATAGGCCGAGAAAACAATACGCTTTGGCCGTGCCAATTCGATGATTCTCCGCATCAGCATGGCGGCACAGGGCAGCGTTTCGATGCGTCGCTTGTTGACGCCTGTCATGGACGCCAGCGAGCGCTTGCCAAGATGACTGACCAGACCCGTCAGTTCCAATGCCTCTTCCCGATCCATGGAATAGCCATGGATCATGTGCAGGGGATAGTGTGTCTGCTCCATGTGAATGCGCGCCAGGGCGCGCCAGGCCCCGCCTACGGCGTAGAAGTCCCGCTCCTCCAGTTCGGACAGCCAAGCCTGGCCGGAAAGCTGCCGATTGATAAGCGCCTGGATCTTCGCCCGATCATCCCCGGCTGCATCCATCAGGCGCAGGGGGCCCAAAGGCAGGGTTGCCCAGGCCTCTCCGGCCCCCTCGCCCAGCGCCACCACCTCAAGGCTACCGCCCCCAAGGTCGCCCATAAAACCCCGTGCACTGGGTTGTCCGGACAGGACGCCTTCCGCTGACAGCCGGGATTCCTCGGCACCTGTCAGGACACGAACAGGCAAGCCGCAGAGACTTTCGACTTCCTGAACAAAAGAGGGACCATTGGATGCATCACGCACAGCGGCCGTGGCCAGCAAATCGAGTCGTTGCAGCTTCATGGCCCGAGCCAGCCCCACGAACCGTCGAAGTGTGTTGAGTGCGAGTTGCACGCCCTCGGGGTTCAATTGATCACTGCCTTCCAGTCCGCGTCCCAGGCCACAGAGTATCTTTTCGTTGAACAGGGGAACGGGAACGCGCTTGAGGCCGTCAAAGACCACGAGACGTACGGAATTGGAGCCTATATCGACAACGCCCACACGGCCAGGAGCTGTATCAAGGTCAGGTTCAGGAGCCAGGCCATGGCTGGCAGTCATGGAGGCTTCTGCTAGGCCGTCTGCATGCGCAGGCATGTGGAAGTCGCTATTTCTCGTTGATGATCAAACTGGCGCCAGGTTTGCGCGATTTCTTGAGTGCACTGCCTCGCCCCGACAAGCTTGGATTGGTCATGAAAAAGGCCTGGGCACTGAAATCATCCTCGCTTGCCTGCTTTCTACGGTAATCGCCGTTTGGCTGCATGATCCAGCTCTGCGTCTCGTCCTTCAGGTTGGCCACCATCACCTGGCCCATGACCTGTTCATGTACCGTGGGATTCTCGATGGGCACAAGTGTTTCCACTCTTCGGTTCAAATTGCGCGGCATCCAGTCGGCCGACGATATGAATACCTGGGCATGCGAAGACGGCAGTTGATACCCGTTCCCGAAACACAGAATACGCGAATGCTCGAGGAAACGTCCTATAATCGACTTCACGCGAATGTTCTCGCTCAAACCAGGAATGCCGGGCCTCAGGCAACAGACGCCACGTACTACGAGGTCGATCTGGACACCCGCCTGGGAGGCTTCGTAGAGCTTGTCGATGATGCCACCGTCCACAAGGGAATTCATTTTTGCCCAGATTGCAGCGGGTTTGCCCTCTTTCGCGAAGTCAATCTCGCGATCGATATAGGTTGCCAGGGTCTCGCGAAGGTTGACTGGCGCTACCGCCAGTTTTTCCAGTTCGCCAGGGTTGGCGTAACCGGTCATGAAGTTGAACAGGCGCGCCGCATCGCGACAAAGTGCTGGATCCGCTGTGAAGAAGCTGAGGTCGGTATAGATCTTGGCCGTGATCGGATGATAGTTGCCGGTCCCGAAGTGAACGTAGGATCGCAGGCCACCGCCTTCGCGACGGACGATCAGGGAAACCTTGGCATGGGTCTTCAGCGTGATGAAGCCATAGATCACCTGGACACCCGAGCGCTCCAGGTTTCGCGCCCAACGAATGTTGCGCTCCTCATCGAAACGCGCCTTAAGTTCCACCAGGGCCGTGACGGATTTACCAGCTTCGGCCGCCTCAGCCAGTGCCTTGACGACGGGTGAGTCCTCAGAAGTGCGATAAAGCGTCTGCTTGATTGCCACAACGTTCGGATCGGCAGCCGCCTGGCGAATGAACTGCACAACCACATCGAAGGATTCATAGGGATGATGGACGATGATGTCCTTTGCCTGGATCGCCTTGAAACAGTCCCCGTCATAGTCACGGATGCGTTCGGGAAAGCGAGCTGTATAGGGCGCAAACAGCAAGTCCGGGCGCTCATCCGTCAGCAACTGGGATGTATCCGCCAAGCCCAGCAGACCGCTCAACTGGAACAAATCGTCCGGCGAGGCCTCCAGTTCCGATACGATAAACTCGCGCAGGTCATTCGGCATTCCCTGATCCACGGTCAGGCGGATGATCGAGCCCCGACGGCGGCGTTTCAGTGCAGACTCGAACACGCGCACCAGATCCTCGGCCTCTTCCTCGATTTCCACATCGCTGTCGCGGATGACACGGAAGACACCGGCCTGCTTCACTTCCATGCCCGGGAAGAGATGATGCAGGTGCAGGCGCACAATCTGCTCGATCCGTACAAACCGCAATGTCTTGCCCGGTAGACGTACGAAACGCTCACTCTGTGGTGGCATCAGGATCAAGCCGGTCATCGGCTCTTCCGCCTCTTTCCGAATGAGGCGCAGAACCATCGCGAAGCCAAGGTTCGGAACGAATGGGAAAGGATGCGCCGGATCGATGGCAATGGGGGTCAGTACGGGAAACAGCTGCCGGCTGAAATAGTCAGTCAGCCAATCACGGTCACGTTCCGTCAATTCCTCCCGGGACAAGACTTGGATGTGCTCCTCGCGCAGAGCATCCTTCAATTCCATCCAGCATGTCTGCTGACGATGCATCAGCTTCTGCGTACGTGCATTGATGGCGGCAAGCTGCTGTGCAGGTGTCCATCCCTCCTGGCTGAGACTTTTCACGCCGGCGCCCACCTGTCCCTTCAGGCCGGCAACGCGCACCATGTAGAACTCATCTAGATTGCTGGACGAAATCGACAGAAAGCGGAGGCGTTCCATAAGAGGATGCTTCGTGTTGAAGGCCTCGTCCAGGACACGCTCGTTGAAGGCCAGCCATGAGAGTTCTCGATTGATGAAGCGTTCGGGAGACTCCGCGTCCGGCCAGTCTTCTGGCGTGGCCTGTGCGCGCTCGGCTTCTCGGATTTCTTCCTTGCTGGCGGATGTCTGGCTTTCCGTCACGCCCTTCTCGCTTTCAGCTTTGTCCAAAGCGTTTCACTATCGGATTTATAGCAACCTTTGACTACAGTAAGATAACAGATCGCAGAGATAGCGCACCTCCACCAACGATTTGGATAAAGCCTTCACTTTGAAGCAGCTCCTCGTTCTTCGGCATGCCAAGTCAAGTTGGGACAACCCCGAACTGGGCGATATCGAGCGTCCATTGACCAAGCGCGGCCGCCGGAACGCGCACGCCATGGGCCGCGCCTTGCATGAGCGTGGCCTCGCGGCTGACCGGGTTTATTGCTCCGATGCCCAACGCACGCGCGAAACCTGGTCCTTGCTGGCACCGGAATGGTTCGGAGACAAGACCATTCCGTTCACGGTCACCAGAGCCCTCTACATGGCATCCGCCGACGCATTGCTACAGTTCTGCAAGGCAGCGGATGAACAGGCGCAGCGCGTGATGCTGATCGGGCACAATCCTGGACTCCATGAGCTCTGCCTCAGACTTTGCAGCACGGCACAGCAGCCGGAGGATATCACGCATCTGTCCCGCAAGCTGCCAACCGCTGCCTTTGTGCTGCTAAGCTTTCCGGAAACCCCGTGGTCCCTGCTGCAGGAAGGAACGGGCCGCCTGGAATTGTTCCTCAAGCCGCGCGATGTTCAGGACTAATGTCACAACCTCCAGAAGGGGGATTGCTTTTCCAACTGCTTCCAGATCGTCACGAAGTCCTGCAGATCACGTTCAATCAGCCCGGCCTGCCAGCCCTGTACGAGACCACCAGCATAGGAAGGCGCATGTCCTGATGTTTCCAGCTCACCGAGTAGCCTTCGACCTGTCACAGCATCATTGAGCGTTCCAAGACTGTCCTGCAAGGACACAAGACAAGACGAATAGGCCTTTACCTGCTTACGCGGATAGAGCGAGCGATAGAACTCGATCGCATAACGCAGCTTCTTCCCGGCAATGCGAATCTCGTGAAGATCTTCCTCCTTCATGGCTGCATGGTTCCGGGCAAGCTTGCGCAACTTCTTGAGACGCTTGTCCAACACATCCTTGCTGAAAGTCCGGACCTTCATCTGGCTATCGCCAGTCGCCCAATCCCCGCTTTCCAGAAACAGCTGGAGCTGCAGGATCAAGATCAGGAAACGCGAGTCCTGCAAACTGCCTCGAGCTCGGCTGTAGGCCCTGGTCCGGCGCCGTTGTGCCTGGTTGCGCAATCGGCCCAGTCCATCCATCGCTTCCCGTGGCACCCTTTTCCGCAGCGAAGTCAGCGTTTCGTCCATGAAGACATCCCATTCGCGTGCTGGTCCCAGTTCCTGCTGTAACCAGCGCAATTCACCCGCAAACCAGCTATAGGTCCCGGCAGGCAACAAGGGTTCATGGATCTTGAAGAGAGCACGCAAGCGACGAACGGAGACACGCAGCTGATGCAGGGCCTGGGGGCTGCCCTTCTCCAACACGGCCGCCACATTGCCCAGCAAGTGGGACATCCCCGCCCCGGCGAGCTGTTCGAAGGCTTCGCGCACGGTAGCTTTCTTGTTCAGGGCAGGTTTACTGCCGAAATCAGGTTTCAAGCTGTTACCCGTCTGGGCGAGAGCGTATCCGCGTTGGGCCTTGGTACGTGTTTCCAGAGAGAAGGGTTCGATCTCTGCCAGTTGAAGCGCCAATGTCAGGAGGTCTGAAACCCGACCTGATTTAAGCTCCAGTTCGGCCTCGCAAAGGGAGTCAACTTGGTCTGCGCTTCTGATCTCACCCTCGTCAATTGAGAGTTCGATCTCACTTTCACCCTCTACCAGCAAGCGGCTGTAGCGATGGAAATCGGTTGTGAAAATTGGCTCCAGCCTCGCGAAGAGCCCTTCGCCCTCGAGAGCACTCCGCAAGCCGGAATCGTCGATACGCCCAAGCTCGGGCTGGTCTCCTTCGATCAGCCCCTCGAATTCCAGGTAACTATGCAGGGGGCCGTCCCCTGCCTTATCCTTGGTCCTCCCCTTGCTGCCAAGAAGATGGGCATACTCCGATTTCAGGATCTTGAGTGTCTGCCGTCGTTCTGTGCCACTGCGGCGGATACGCAAAGCAGCTGAGAGTTCCCTTAAACGGCCTTCCGGACTGTCAAAATAACTGTTGGCCAAACGCTCGCTGAGTGCTCTTCCACGAACCTTCTCGGCAATGGCAGGATGTTGCCTCAACCGCCGCACTGCATCAGGCGTAAGGCGCAGTTTGAGTTCGCGTTCCAGAGGCATGACGGGAAAATCCTACGGAAAAAAAGCAGAGACTTGTAACAAAGCTGAAATATTTCAGCTTCTTACCAATAGTCAGCCCGATCTGCTGTCCCTGTCAACTGGCAGGCCCTGGCATTCCAGATTGAGCGGCCTGACGGGTATCAATTGACCCGAGCCTGGAGGGTGTCAGGCAACCTGACGTGCAGCTTCCAGGTTGCGCAGTTCCGCAGCTTCGATCCAGCCGCCGCCCAGAACCCGATCTCCCTGATAGAAGACCGCAGCCTGTCCAGGTGAAACACCGTACTGTGGGCTGTCGAGCCAGACCTCGCAACGCTTCCCGTCACCTGCAGCTGTCACGCGGACACGGCCCGGAACGGCTTCCTGGGCCGAACGCAGCTTGACTTCCACGCGCATGCCCTCTGTGTCGGATGGCACGGACCCCAGCCAGTTGGCTTCGCGTAGATGTACCAGGTCTCGCGCCAGCGCAGCCTTCGGCCCCACGACGACGCGATGTGTCTCGGGCTCCAGGCGCACGACAAAGAGTGGCCCCTCAAGACCGCCTATCCCGAGGCCACGCCGCTGTCCCACGGTGTAGTGGATGATGCCATTGTGCTGCCCAAGGACACGGCCATCCAAATCCACGATCTCGCCCGATTCCACAGAACCGGGGCGCAGCTTTTCCACCACCTGTGCATAGGAGCCATTGGGCACGAAACAGATATCCTGGCTGTCCGGCTTTTCCGCAACAGGCAGCGAAAAGCGCTCGGCCAATGCGCGGGTCTCGCTCTTCGGAAGATCGCCCAGCGGGAAGCGCAGGAAATCAAGCTGCTCCTGCGTGGTGGCAAAGAGGAAATAACTCTGGTCCCGGCTGTGGTCGACAGCGCGGTGCATCTCGGCCCCGTCCTTGCCTTCCTTGCGCTGCACGTAGTGGCCCGTGGCCAGGGCATCGGCGCCCAGGTCGCTGGCAGTCTGTAGCAGGTCACGGAACTTCACGGTCTGGTTACACCGCACGCAAGGGATCGGCGTTTCCCCGTTCAGGTAGCTATCGGCAAACTCGTCGATGACCGATTCACGAAAGCGGCTTTCGTAATCCAGCACATAGTGCGGGATTCCCAGACTGTCGGCGACCTGCCGTGCGTCATAGATATCCTGACCTGCACAGCAGGCCCCCTTCCGCTCCACGGCCATTCCATGGTCATAGAGCTGCAGCGTGATGCCAATGACCTCATACCCCGCCTCGTGCAGAAGCGCCGCGGTTACGGAACTGTCAACACCACCAGACATGGCGACCACGATCCGTGTGTCGCCCGGAGCCTTGTCGAAACCCAGTGAATTCATAATGCCGTGAATATAGAGGACAGCGATACGAGTGCAACAACAGCGTTTCCGCATCAGAAATGACGTCCATGCAAGGCTCGCATTTCGTTGGTGTAGAAAGTCTGTCTCGCACGTTCCCACGGTAGTGAAGCTATGAGGCTAGGGACAGCTATAGGAATAGTGACTATCATTCTCGTTGAAAATGCGTCGCATATCTAATAATAACCTCCATTCACGATGCTTCGCTCCAGGTAGCGCCTTTCCGCATGCCCTCTAAGGATTATCGCAATGGACGGCGACAATTACGTTCAGACAGACGCACTTCCAATGCCAGACCCGGAAACAGGGCGTCTGCTGATGGAAGAAGAGGGCAGCTTTCTCTCTTCCTTCACTGAGCTTGGAGAAATCCTGAGTGCCGGCGGACCTGTTGTCGCAATTTTGCTCGTCCTCTCGGTCGTGGCATTCAGTGTCATTCTGCTGAAGTTCTATCAATTCCAGCGGCTGCACCTCTCTCGCACACGTCCCCTGGATGATGCGCTCAATCAATACCTTAACGGCAATACCGCTGCTGCAATGCGCCTGCTGGATGCCTCCAGGCACCCGGCTGCAGCTCCCCTGCAAGCCGCCATCCGCGGCATGAACCGCGCCGACCTTTCACAACAGCTCATCCGTGAGGAAGTGGAACGTATCGCTGGCGAAAAGCTGAACGCACTGCGCGCACATCTACGCATCCTCGAGGTGACCGGCAGTCTCAGTCCCCTGCTCGGTCTCTTCGGTACAGTGCTGGGCATGATCGCCTCCTTCCAGCAACTGGAACTGGCCGGAAACCAGGTGAATCCCTCGGTCCTTTCAGGCGGCATCTGGGAGGCCCTGCTGACCACAGCTGTGGGCCTGGCCGTTGCGATTCCTGCCATTCTCGCACTCAGCTGGTTCGAGCGCCGGGTCGATCACTGCACCCATGTCATCGAAAGCAGTGTCACCCGCGTATTCACCAGCGCCTTCTATTCAGTCGAAAGCAGTCATGAGTCCAGACAGTTCCACGATGTCTCCCGGGCGAGGCTTCAGCCTGCGGAATAAGACAGAGAAAAGGTCAGCTGTCCGACTGGTACGCCTGACCCCTCTGATCGATATCGTCTTCATCCTCCTGGTTTTCTTCATGCTGGCCTCCAGTTTCATGGATTGGCGCAGTATCGCCCTGGGCACGCCATCCGCTCAGAGCGCGGCCGGCAACAGCATGGAAGGTGCCATGCTGTTGCGCGTGCATGAGGACGGCCAGGTGGACCTTTCAGGGCGCCGCATGTCCGTGGAAGAGCTTGGCGCGGCCCTCAGTGCAGATCTGCAACAGGACCCTGATCGGCGCATCCTGGTGCGCCCCATGCGCCAGGTCCCTCTGCAGCAGACCGTGCGGGTCCTGGACGAGATCTCGGCTGCGGGGGGCCACAACATAGCCCTGTCGGAACGATAGACGCCATGCGCATCTCCTCACCCAGACCTCGCAGCATCGACAGTGAAGCCGGCGTCCTGCCGCTGATCAACATTGTCTTCCTGCTGCTGATCTTCTTCATGCTGGCCGGACAGCTGTCGGCAAGTGATCCACTGGCTGTCGAACCGCCCGAAAGTCTCAGTGAATCGCTTCCCAAGGATCAGACCCTGACACTCTTTATTTCGGAAGATGGCCAAATGGTCATCGAGGATACCGAGGTCGCACTGGAACAGCTGGAGGAAGAAATCTCTGCCCGCCTTTCGCGGAAGGTGGCAGCCGATCTGGAAGTGAAAGCAGACAACAGCCTTGATTCGGCCCGGCTGGTCCAGGTCATGAGTCGCCTTCGGCAGGCCGGGGTTGAGCAGGTTACGCTTCTAACGAACAGCAGGCGCTGATGCAGATAAAGCCGCGCCATTGGGTTCTGGCCCTGGCACTTGCCCTTGCGCTTCACCTCGCATTCTTCCTGCTCTCAGGTCTGCAGCAGGATAACCAGACCAGTCTCGCCGGCGGTGGGACGCAAATCTCGCTTGATCTTGCCGGAGACGGCCAGACCGCCGCAGAGAACATTCAGGAAGCCGCGGTCCAATCCACCAACAACGCCGTCACACCAGAGAACACCACCGAGGCAAGTGAAGCCGTCCCGGAAGACGTTCAGGTTGAGGAAGACAACCCGGAAGCCATGGCTGAGGCAAGTGACGTCACGGAATCTCAATCCGAGACCCCGCCCCCAGAGGAAGTCCAGACGTCCGCGCCTCCCGAAGAAACGCTACAACAGGCGCAAGCTCAGGAGGAGGCTATAACGGCCACGCCTGAAGAGCAGGCGGAAGTTAGCGAACCTAGAGAAATCGCAGAGGCAGCCGAAGTCGCAGAGGCGGCTGCAGAGGCAGCCGACGTAAGTGATACAGTTGCAGCCACAGAGCAGGAAACGCGCACTGCCAGTGAGCCGGAGACCGCGACAGCGCAGGCCGTCTCCAGCGAACAGGAGCAAGAGGCGCAAGAGGACAGACCTGAGGAACCTGTTGCGAGAAGCCGCCCTGAACAGCCGCCCCCTCGGAAGCCTCAAGACCAGCAAATGGCCCGCAAGCCAACCCGGGAGGAACGCAATGACCCTCCCGCAACAGAACCGGAATCCTCGACTGAAGAGAGCCAGGATACCGAAGGCGCCCAGGAAGAAGAGCAGGCCGCCTTGGGGAACAGTGGTGCCGGCGCATCTGAAACAAGCTCAACCGGACAGACAGAGAACCCGGGAACAGGAGACGCCAGAACCGCCGATGCGCTGCAACGATATCTCGGCGAACTCGGCCTCTGGCTCGAGCGTCACAAGGACTACCCGCGCGCCGCGCGTCAACGGCGTCAGGAAGGCACGGCCATCCTGCGCTTCGTGATCAATCAGGTAGGCCGCGTACTGGAATATTCGATAGAGCAGAGCGCGGGCCACAGCCTTCTGGACCGTGAAGTTGAGGCCATGATCGAGCGGGCACAGCCATTGCCGGAGCCGCCCGATGAAATCGACCGGGAGCGTATGGAATTTCGTGTGCCGCTGGCCTTCAAACTGCGGTGAAGATCAAGTCAACCGAACAACTCTCACAACAACACCCTGAACGGAGGCCCCATTCATGAACTGTCCCATCGATGACTCCTCGCGCCTGTCGGATCTGCCGTTCGCAGGACAGTTCCTGATATGGTTCTTGCGCAGCTGGGTTGATGACCAGCGCCACCCAGGGCATGCCAGTGTCAACCTGAAGGATGGCGCCCAGGCCGCAGGACTGTCCGATGCGACCCGTGATCTGGACCGCTTCATGAGGACTCTCGCCGCGTCCGCTCCTGGTGTCATCGTGATCGAACATCCGGACTGCCGGCAATTGAGCAACGATGAGAAGCTCCTGCTTGCAGCCCTCTCCAGTTTACAGGCAGGGCGCATTCATGATTTCGAAGACCTGCTTGCGAGCGTCATACCGCCAGCAGCGGTGCGCATCGCCCGCATGCCGGCGGCCCAGTTCGTTGGCCGCTTCCAGCGCGAAGGTCTGGTGCTGCCAGAATGTGCAACAGAGCCGAGAGAGACTGTATCCCGGCTCACCCTCTGTCCGGACCCCGGCACCATGCGGTTGCAATAGGAGAACTCTGATAGCGCTGTGAATTCAGTCCCTTTCTGTCAGCCAACGACGCAGCTCGGCCGTGGTTTCTTGCGGCTTTTCCATCGGTGGCAGATGGCCACAGTGGTCGAGGATCACCAAGCGTGAGTCCGCGATACCGGCGGCCATCTCGCGGTGCGCTTCAACAGGGGTCAACTGATCCTCACGACCACAGAGCACCAGGGTCCGGCAGGTAATCCGGGCCAGGTCAGGCCGGAAATCCGGGCGATTGAGAATGGCCTGCTGCTGACGAATGAACCCATCACGGCCAATGTTCTCGGCCATGGCCAGGATCCGATCGCAGAGATCCTTGTCTTCAAGGCGATCCTCGTGAACCAGCATGGGCAGAAGCCGCGGTGTCACACCCTTGAAACGGCCCTTGCGCGCCAGTTCCATTAAGCCCTTGCGACGCGAGATCACTTCTTCTTCGTCCAGACAGGCACGCGTATCCATGAGCGCCAGGCGTTCAACGCGATCAGGGGCTTGGCGCATCACTTCCTGTGCGACATATCCCCCCATCGACAACCCGGCGAGCGCAAAGCGTTGCGGCATCATCTCCAGGACCGATTTGGCCATGTCGGAGACATTATCCTGGGTACTGAAGTCCGCCACCCTGATATCGGCAAGATCCGCCAATTCCTGAATCTGGTGGCGCCAGAGGTCGGCGTCCAGCAAAAGGCCGGGCAACAAGGCAAGTGGCGTTCTGTCTGTCATTTGATCATCTTGAGCAGTGAGCGAAAGTCTTCTGTTCCGGCACGTTCGAGCCACTCGAACAGCACCATTTCCTTTGTCACAAGCCGTATGCCTTCCTGGCGCATACGTGTCAGCCCGAGTTCCCTTTGCATAGGATCGCGAGAGCCGCAGGCATCGGCAACCAGGTAAACTTCATAACCCAGGACGCTCAAGTCCAGTGCAGTCTGCAGAACACAGACATGCGTCTCCATGCCGCAGATCAGCACTTGCCTACACTGCAAGTCTGCCAGGACATCCATGAAAGTGGTTTCACGCGCGGCGCTAAACGTCATCTTGCTAACCACGTACGCGTTCGTTGCAGCCTGATGCACTGGCTCAACTGTCGGCCCTAGCCCCTTGGGATATTGTTCGGTGAAGATGCTCGGTACGGACAATTCTGCTGCAGCGCGCAGCAACGTCTTCGTCACATCCTGAACGGCCTGGCTGTCTGCTATGGCTGGCGCCAGACGGTCCTGGACATCCACCACCACAAGGCAGCTCTCCGCCCTGGCCAGGGTTTTTCGTGATAACTCGGAAGAAACCATGGATTTGTTACTTCATGAAACAGAAAGAAAAGTGACAGGGATCAGCAAGAAATTTTCTGCTGTATTTCAGCCACAAGCAAACTATATTCCTCGTTTAGAGCACGGCTATATCAGGCCTCTCTTGACACAGCCACAGAAAACCGTAACGTTTTCGGCGCACTCACCGTATTGAATACGGTGCTGCAATACTTCCCTACAGTTAAGAGTCAACATGTCATTTGAACAGCTTGGACTGAGTTCCGAGACACTCCAGGCCATAAAGGACGCCGGCTACGATCAGCCGACTCCCATCCAGGAGAAAGCCATTCCCTACGTCCTCATGGGACGCGACATCATGGGCGTTGCCCAGACGGGCACCGGCAAGACGGCCGGGTTCACCCTGCCCATGATCGATATTCTGAGCAGCGGCCGGGCGAAGACCCGCATGCCGCGCTCCATCATCCTTGAGCCGACACGGGAACTCGCATCCCAGGTGGCCGACAGCTTCGAAAAGTATGGCAAGAATTCCAAGCTGAGCATGGCGCTGCTGATCGGCGGCGAATCCATGAAGGACCAGCAGAACCTGCTGCAACGCGGCGTCGACGTGCTGATTGCCACGCCTGGGCGGCTGCTGGATCTCTTCGATCGTGGCCAGATCCTGCTGGCGGACACCAAGCTTCTCGTCATCGACGAAGCCGACCGCATGCTGGACATGGGTTTCATCCCGGATGTCGAAAAACTGGTCGGGCTGCTGCCACCGCTGCGCCAGACCCTGTTCTTTTCGGCCACCATGGCCCCGGAAATTCGCAAGCTTTCCGAAAAGTTCCTGAACAACCCCAAGGAAATCAGCGTTGCACCTCCGCCTTCGGCGGCGGCCCTGGTGACCCAGCGCCTGCTGCCCTGCGAGGCCGAACCAAAGAAGAAGCGTGCCGCCCTGCGTGAGCTCCTGAAACAGGAAGCTGACGAGATGCAGAGCGCGCTGATCTTCTCGAACCGCAAGCGCGACGTCGCAACACTCCAGCGTTCGCTCGAGCGGCATGGCCTCAATGCCAAGGCGCTCCACGGCGACATGGCCCAACCGGCACGCATGGAAACCCTCAATGCGTTCAAGAATGGCGAGATACAGATACTCGTCTGTTCCGACGTTGCCGCCCGCGGGCTCGACATACCGGCCGTGAGTCACGTCTTCAATTTCGACGTCCCGACCCATGCAGAGGACTATGTGCATCGAATCGGACGCACAGGACGCGCCGGCCGCAGTGGCAAGGCCTATACCCTTTTCCTGCCGAGCGAGAAGAAGTACCTGGATGCCGTCCAAAAACTGATCGGCTTCGAGATCCAGAAGACCTCCCTTTCAGGCGAAGCACCCTCCAGTGAGAAAGCCAAGGAGGAAGCTCAGCCAGAGGCTGCAAAAACCCGCAGGTCAAGCCAGCGCAAGACATCACAGGCCAAGTCTCGAAAGCCCTCTGGCGGCAAGGTGCAGGACGACGCATCCAAGCCGCAGGCTGAGGACAAAGCAGCGGAAGTCGAAGCGGTTGAAGACAAACCTGTTGAAGAGGAAGCGGAAAAGTCCGCAAAGAGCGGCAAGAAGCCGGCAGCCCAGAAAACCTCTTCGCGTCGAAGCAAGTCGCGCAAGAAGGAACCGGAGCTTCTTGAAAACGACGAGAGCACATCGCCTTTCGGCGAGCACACGCCGGCATTCCTGCTGCGCCCCGTACCCCAGACGGCCAGCGCCTGAACTGCGGATGCGCAAACTGCCCGTGGCCCCTAGCCCAAGGCCCTTTTCGAACCGGATTATCTCGGCTAGCTTCGTTGCATGAAAACGATATTCGTCCAGATCAAGTGTGAACTTGGCCAAGCTTACAAGGTTGCCGACGAGCTTGTTCAGGATCTTGAGCAGGTTTCGGAAGTCCACTCGACATCCGGGCAGTATGACCTGATGGTGAAATGCTACCTGGATGACGATACCGACATCGGGCACTTCGTGACCGAATCGATCCAGACCCTGCCCGGAATCAAGGACACCTTTACGCTGATTGCTTTCAAGGCCTTTGGCTGAGCTTTAGGAAAAGGCTGAGCTCCAGCCCACCGAGCCAGGCTCTTTCCAAGTCTCGGCAGAGCCGCAGCAAGTAGCAACTGGCGCTGAAACCTTGTAACAGGGCTGGATCACGTGCGCCTTCACGTAAACTTCAGACTGGCTTTTCCCTACGCTGCCCTTCAGGCCGCCATCTTCTTTACACTTGGTATCTACCTGCCCTTCTGGCCCCTCTGGCTTGAGGGGCGCGGCCTTGGCGCCACCGAAATCGCGACTCTGCTTGCCGCTTCGGCCTGGCTGAGAATCCTGGCAACCCCGGCTTTCGGCCTGGTGGCAGACCGCTGGTCCTACGGCCACTTCCTGCCGCACCTCCTTGCCGCAGGTGCACTCTGCACATTTGGCCTGTTCCACTATCTACATGGATTCTGGGTCCTGCTGCCGGTCCAGGTGCTTGCCATCTGCCTCTTTCACCCTCTCATCCCCCTAAGCGACAGTCGCAGCATGGCGGCGGTGCGCGCGCACGGCCTGGATTACGGCCGCATCAGGCTATGGGGATCGCTCGCCTTCATACTGGCGTCATCGGCCGGCGGCTGGCTGATCGCAGAAAATGCATCGGACATTATACTTCTGCTCATCATGATTGGCCTGGGTCTCTGCCTGGTGACCGCCGGACTTCTGCCTTCCGGCAGAACGGAGCGCCGGAACTTCGAGATAGGTGGCCTGCGCAGTCTCATGGGAAACTGGCAGTTCATGGCATTCCTGGTTGCAGCAGCCCTGCTGCAATCAAGTCACGCCCTCTATTACGGATTCGGCAGCATCTATTGGCGCAGCACAGGATTCGACGAGATTACAATCGGGATATTCTGGGCCATCGGCGTTATCGCCGAGATTGCCTTCTTCGCCTATGGTGCATTCTTCCTGAAGCGCTTCGGAACGAAAGGTTTGCTCCTGCTGGCCGGACTGGCCGGCTGCATACGCTGGTCCCTGACGCCAATCCTGCCTTTTGCCGAGACAACCCTGCTTCTGCAGTGCCTGCACGCCTTGACCTACGCAGCCGCGCACCTTGGCGCGATGCATTTCATCTCGGCGCATACGCCAGTCTCACTTGCCGCCACGGCGCAGACACTCTACGCCGCATTGACCGGTGGCCTGGCCATGGGCGGCATGCTGTTCCTGGCAGGACCGCTCTATGCCGCACTGCACGGACAGGCCTATTTCATAATGAGCCTGTTGAGCCTTGCCGGTGTCATCGTGGTGATTGCCTTGCCGGCTTCAAACGATCATAAAGAGGCCCCATGACAGAAAATGACTTTCCCTCCCTGCATGTGGTCACCCATCCGTTGCTCCAGCACAAGCTGAGCCTGATGCGTGACAAGAACACGCCGACGATCCTCTTCCGCCAGCTTCTGCGCGAAATCTCGCTGCTACTGGGGTACGAAGTCACACGCGATCTTCCGCTGACGCATGAACGAATCGAGACACCGCTTGTCGAGATGGATGCACCGGTTCTGGCCTGTCCGCTGTCCATTGTCTCGATCCTGCGGGCTGGCCTGGGAATGGCCGAGGGGCTGCAGCAGTTGATTCCTTCGGCGCGTGAAGGTCACATCGGGCTTTACCGTGACCCGGAAACCAAGAAACCGCATGAGTACTTCCTGAAATTGCCGGAGAACCCGGGACGCGTGCTGCTGGTCGACCCCATGCTGGCGACAGGCGGCTCGGCCGCCCATGCTGTGGATGTCCTGCTGCGCAACGGAGTGGCCCGTGAAGACCTGCGTCTGGTCACCCTGGTGTGCGCGCCTGAGGGTGTGAAGGTCTTTGCCGACGCGCATCCGGATATACCCATCTATACAGCCGCACTGGACGAGAGGTTGAACGAGAAAGCTTACATCCTGCCTGGGCTGGGCGATGCCGGGGATCGCCTTTTCGGCACACTCTAGGCACTTCAGTTCCACCGGCAGCAACTGCCGAAGGATCAACAGGGGACAACAAGTAAAGGGGGCAAGTCATGTCGGATCAGGAAAGCTGGTCACTCAGCGTATCTCAACGTCCACCGGCCGGGGCCTGGATGCTGCTCAGCCTTCAGCACCTCTTCGCCATGTTCGGGGCAACCGTCCTGGTGCCTCTGCTTACCGGGCTTCCACCAGCCGTCGCCCTGGTTAGCAGTGGACTCGGGACACTTTTGTATCTCGTTGTCACAGGCGGCCGTATCCCAGCTTATCTCGGGTCCTCCTTCGCCTTCATCGCCCCCATCGTGACAGCTGCCAGCATGGCCGGCATTCCAGGGGCCCTGTTCGGCTGCTTCTGTGCCGGCTTGGTCTATCTGGTGGTGTCCCTGGCCATTCGTACATTCGGTGTCGGCTGGCTGATGCGCCTCTTGCCGCCCGTAGTGGTCGGCCCCGTGATCATGGTCATTGGCCTCAGCCTGGCTTCGGTTGCCATCGAAATGGCCGACAACACCGTAGGCGGCGGCGATTACAGCCTGACCACCCTGTTGGTTGCAGCCATAACACTGGCTTCCATCATTGTGTTCACCCTGGTTCTCAAGGGATTTTTCTCTGTCATACCGATTCTGCTGGGCATTGCGGTGGGCTATGTCGTTGCCCTGGCTGTCGGCTTGGTGGATTTTACGCCGGTGCAGGAGGCTTCGTTCCTGCGTGTGCCCGATTTCGAAGGCTTCCTCGGCCTCCTGGCAGCCGAGGGCATTCCCTGGCAGGTGCTGCCTGTCCTGGTTCCGATTGCCATCGTGACCATAGCCGAGCACATCGGCGACCAGGTGGTGCTCAGCCGTATTGTGGGCCGCAATTTCCTGCGCACCCCCGGCCTGCACCGTTCCCTGGCCGGTGATGGCCTTGCCACGATGCTGGCCGCCCTGCTGGGCGGGCCACCCAATACGACCTATGGGGAAAATGTCGGCGTGCTGGCCATTACCCGGGTCTTCAGCGTCTATGTGATTGGCGGTGCAGCTCTGCTGGCTGTCATCCTGGGATTTGTCGGCACCGTAGCCGCCCTTTTATCGTCGATTCCCACAGCCGTCATGGGTGGGGTTTCCATCGCCCTGTTCGGCGTAATTGCATCTTCTGGCCTGAGAACATTGATCGAGGGCAAGGTGGATCTATCCGAAAAACGCAACCTGCTCGTTACCTCTGTCATTCTTGTGATCGGAATTGGTGGTGCGACCCTCCAGTTCGGGGAAACTTTCACTGTCTCCTCAATGGCTCTGGCGGCCATTGTTGGCGTGTTCCTTCATGCAGTCCTGCCTGAACGGCACAAGGGCGGTGAAACGGAAACCATTCTCGGCAGTCACGGCTGAAAAACATGAATCGACACAAACCGGACCAAACTGATCCGGTTTGTGCTTGATTTTTCCGAGCCAATGCGTAAATCAGAAACCAGACTGATTAACTCCGGATTGGAGAGGTCATGTTTCGACTGAACCGCCTGACGGACTATGCCGTCGTGGTCCTGGCCCAGATGGCGCGGAATCGCGAGATGGTACGAACGGCGCCACATATTGCCGAGGAAACCGGCGTACCCGTTCCTACGGTTGCCAAGGTCCTCAACGCCTTGGCACGTGACGGGCTTATCGTATCCCAGAGGGGCGCTACCGGCGGCTACAGGCTCGGACGCGATCCCGAAGAAATCACCGTTGCGGACATCATCGAGGCCCTGGAAGGCCCGATTGCGCTGACCGCGTGCGTGGACGGCCAGGTTGGACACTGCGAATCGGAAGCGCTCTGCCCCATGCGCGGGAACTGGGACAAAGTCAACGGTGCCATTCGCACGGCCCTCAACGGCGTACGCCTCTCGGACATGACATCGGGCCTGTTCGAATGGACCGAGCCAAATGAAGACAAGAAACCGGACATGCGACCGGTCAACTGACTATGGGTTATATGACAGGAGTGATCGACAATGGCAGCCAGCGTCGAGACCGTTGAACAGGTCAAGAACCTGGGCGAAGGCTACAAGCATGGCTTCGTAACCGACATCGAGATGGACACGGCGCCCAAAGGGCTGAACGAAGACATCGTCCGTTTCATCTCAGCCAAGAAAGGCGAACCTGAATGGATGCTGGACTGGCGCCTGCAAGCCTATCGTCATTGGCTGGAAATGCCGGAGCCAAGTTGGGCCAAGGTTAATTTCCCCCCCATCGACTACCAGGATGCATACTACTTCGCGGCGCCCAAGACCGACGACGACAAGCCACAGTCCCTTGACGAGATCGACCCCAAGCTTCTGGAAACCTATGAAAAGCTGGGGATCCCGCTGAAGGAACAGGAGATGCTGGCGGGCGTGGCCGTGGACGCGGTTTTCGACTCCGTTTCCGTGGCCACGACCTTCAAGAAGAAACTTGAGGAAGTTGGCGTTATCTTCTGCTCCATCTCCGAGGCTATCCAGTCGCATCCGGAGTTGGTTCGGAAGTACCTGGGCTCCGTTGTGCCCTATGCGGACAACAAGCACGCCTGCCTGAATTCGGCGGTTTTCACGGACGGCTCCTTTGTGTACATCCCGCCGGGCGTGCGCTGCCCCATGGAGTTGTCCACCTACTTCCGTATCAATGCGGAGAACACCGGACAGTTCGAGCGCACCCTGATCATTGCGGACAAGGGCTCCTACGTCAGCTACCTGGAAGGCTGCACCGCACCGATGCGCGACGAACACCAGTTGCATGCCGCCATCGTCGAGTTGATTGCCCTGGATGACGCGGAAATCAAGTACTCCACAGTCCAGAACTGGTATCCAGGCGACGAGAACGGCGTGGGTGGCATCTACAACTTCGTCACCAAGCGCGGGCTCTGCGAAGGCAAGAATTCCAAGATATCCTGGACCCAGGTGGAAACCGGTTCGGCCATTACCTGGAAGTATCCCAGCTGCATCCTGAAGGGTGACAATTCGGTTGGCGAGTTCTACTCAATTGCCATCACGAACAATTACCAGCAGGCGGATACCGGCACGAAGATGATCCATCTGGGACGCAACACCAGCTCCCGCATCATCTCCAAGGGTATCTCCGCCGGGCATTCGAATCAGACCTATCGCGGCCTGGTGCGCATCGGCGGCAAGGCGGAAAACGCACGCAACTATACTCAGTGCGATTCACTGCTTGTTGGTTCTAAGTGCGGCGCCCACACGGTACCCTATATCGAGAACAAGAACCGTTCGGGCCGCGTGGAGCACGAGGCGACCACCTCGCGCATATCGGAGGACCAGCTGTTCTATTGTCGCCAGCGCGGCATCGGCGAAGAGGACGCCGTCGCTCTGGTCGTCAATGGCTTCTGTCGTGATGTGCTGCAGCAGCTGCCAATGGAATTCGCCGTGGAAGCACAGAAACTGGTCGGTATCAGCCTTGAAGGCTCGGTTGGCTGATCCTGCAAGACCCTCTTTTCAGAATGGTTTGAAGTCATGTTGGAAATCAAGAACCTGCACGTCAACGTAGATGGCACGGAAATTCTCAGCGGCCTGGATCTTTCGATCTCGCCGGGGGAAGTGCATGCCATCATGGGGCCAAACGGCTCTGGCAAGTCCACCCTGTCCTATGTCCTGAGCGGGCGTGAAGGCTATGAAGTCACTGAAGGCGAGGTCCTGTTCCAGGGCCGGAACCTTCTGGATATGGAGCCCGAGGAACGAGCCATTGCCGGCATCTTCCTGGCTTTCCAGTATCCAGTCGAGATTCCGGGTGTTCCCAACACCACCTTCATGAAGGAAGCGCTCAATTCGATCCGCAAGGCGCGCGGCCAGGACGAACTGGACGCCATGCAGTTTCTGAAGCAGCTACGCGCCAAGACGAAGGAACTCGGCATGTCCGAAGAGTTCCTGAAACGCTCGGTCAATGTCGGTTTTTCCGGCGGTGAGAAGAAGCGCAACGAGATGCTTCAGATGGCCATACTGCAGCCCACGCTTGCCATCCTTGACGAGACGGACAGCGGCCTGGATATCGATGCGCTCAAGACGGTGGCAGATGGTGTCAACGCCCTGCGCAGTCCTGAACGCGCGATGCTCGTCATCACCCACTACCAGCGTCTTCTGGACTACATCGTGCCGGACAAGGTGCACGTCCTTGCCCACGGCCGCATTGCCAAGTCGGGTGGTGCGGAGCTCGCCCAGGAACTGGAAGCCAGCGGTTACAGTCAATTCATAGAGTCGGCGGCCTGAAGGGAGGTCGAAGACCATCATGGCAAATGAACCTGCAAGCAATATCGGACTTTTCGAGCAGCACTTCGAAACAGCGGCGCTGAGCGCGGGCGGGCCTTCCTGGCTGAACGGACTGCGCCAGGAAGCGCTGGACAAGGTGCGCGAATTGGGACTTCCCTCCACCCGGAAGGAAGAATGGAAGTTTACCAACCTCCCACGTTCGCTGCGCGAATTGGACCTGCATCATCGTGGCAAGACCACCCCCCGGGTCAATCTGGATCAGGTCCCGTCGCTCCTGCCCGAAGACAAGGTCCGCTACCGTCTGACTTTCGTCAATGGCTGCCTGTCCGATACGCACAGCCGGCTGGATAGTCTGCCCGAAGGCGTGACCCTTGCCCCGCTTTCCCAGGTTCTGGCCGACCGCCCCGACTGGCTGGAAACAGAGTTGGGGCGCGAGCTGCGCCATCCCGAGCAAATACAAAGCGCTATGAACACGGCGCTTTTCGAAGAAGGTATGGTCCTCCACCTGCACGCCGGCGTCCGGCTTGAACATCCCATCGAGTTGCTTTTCCTGGACGGCCTGGAGGATCAGGCCATCGCGCATCATCCGCGCATTCTCGTGGTGCTGGAGCAGGACAGCCAAGCCCAACTGATCGAGCACCACGGCGGCCCGGGAACGAACGCAGGCTTGCTGAATGCTCTCTGGGACGTGCGCCTGGGCGAGAATGCAGAGCTTCTCCAGGTCCGGGTTCTGGAGAACGGTCCGGAAATGCGGCATCTGACCACGGTTCATGCGGAGCTGGACAGTCGGGCACGCTACAAGAGCTACAGCCTGACAACGGGAGCCGCCCTTTCACGGCACGAGCTTCATGTGCATCTGAACGGCGAGGACGCGGAGGCCACACTGAACGGTGCCTATCTGCTGCGCGGCAGCCAGCACGGCGACACTACCAGCGTGATCCACCATCACGTCCCCCGCACCACCAGTCGCGAAACCTACAAGGGCGCACTGGACGACAAGGCTCGTGGCGTTTTCCAGGGGCAGATCATCGTGGACAGGGATGCTCAGCAATCCGATGGCAAGATGCTGAACAAGACCCTACTGCTGTCCGAGAAGGCTGAAATCGACAGCAAGCCGGAGCTGGAAATCTATGCCGATGACGTACAGTGCGCCCACGGTGCAACTTCGGGTGAACTGGACAGCGATGCCTTGTTCTACCTGCGCAGTCGCGGGATTTCGGAGAAGCGTGCCCGCAGCCTGATGGTCGAATCCTTCGTGGCGGAAGCCATCGAGGAACTGGAGGACGACTCCCTTAAGCCGGCACTCCAGCAGCGTCTGCGCAGCTGGCTTGATCAGGCGGAGGAACCGCAGTCATGACAAGCATGATCGAACCTGAACATCGCCCTGCAGGTCACAACCAGCCACCCACCCTGGACGTGGATCGTATCCGCGCGGACTTTCCGATCCTGGAACGCCAGGTCTATGGCCGTCCATTGGTATACTTGGACAATGCGGCCAGTGCCCAGAAGCCGCGTCAAGTAATCCAGGCCATGACCGATGTCATGGAAGGCTGCTACTCCAACGTCCATCGCGGCGTTCACAAACTGAGCCAGGAATCCACCGACCTCTACGAAGGTGCACGCGGACGCATTGCCCAGTTCATCAATGCAGCCTCCTCAGACGAGATCGTTTTCACGCGGGGTGCCACAGAAGCCATCAATCTGGTGGCCAATGGGCTGGGCCAGGGAATGCTCCAACCCGGTGATGAGGTCGTGATCTCTTGGCTGGAGCATCATTCGAACATCGTGCCCTGGCAGCTTCTGCGCGATCGCCTGGGAATCGAGTTGAAGGTCGTACCGATCGACGACCAGGGCAATTTCCTCTACGAGGAGTACTTGGCCCTTCTGGGCCCCAAGACGAAGCTGGTCGCTGTCAGCCATATCTCGAATGCGCTGGGCACGATCACCCCGATCGCGGATATCATCGACGCCGCCCACCAGAAGGACGTTCCAGTTCTGGTGGATGGTTGCCAGGCCGTGCCGCACATGAAAGTGGACGTGCAGGCGCTTGGCGCCGATTTCTACGCCTTCTCGGGCCACAAACTATATGGGCCCACCGGCATTGGCGTACTCTATGGACGCAAGGATCTTTTGAACCGCCTACCGCCTTACCAAGGCGGCGGCGAGATGATTTCGTCGGTGACCTTCGAGCGCAGCACTTTCAAGGCGGCCCCGCATCGCTTCGAGGCAGGCACACCGGCCATAATCGAAGCCATCGGCCTCGGCGCTGCCGTGGATTACATGAATGCTCTGGATTTCCAGGCTATAGCTGCCCACGAGCAAGACCTGCTCGACTATGCGCAAACCCGTCTATCGGAGATCGATGGGCTTTCCATTCTTGGGCAGTCTGATGACAAGGCAGCCATTGTTTCCTTCACCATGGACGGCGCCCACCCTCATGATATCGGGACCATCGTCGACAGGGCTGGCGTCGCCATTCGGGCCGGGCACCACTGTGCCCAGCCGATCATGGATCGCTATGGCGTTGCCGCAACCGTGCGCGCCTCTTTCGGTCTCTACAACACGCGCGAAGAGGTCGACAAGCTGACGGATGCGCTGCACCAGGTTAAGGAGCTTTTCGGCTGAATGTTGGATGAACTGCGCGACCTCTATCAGGAGGTCATACTCGATCATGGAAAGAACCCGCGCAACTTCCGCCACCCGGATGATGCCAATCGTACGGCACACGGGTTCAACCCCATGTGTGGCGACACACTCTTCATCTATCTCAAGGTGGATGACGAGGGCGTGATCCAGGACTGTGCCTTCATGGGCAAGGGCTGTGCGATCTCGACAGCATCCGCCTCGCTGATGACGGAGATCCTGAAGGGCAAGAAGGAAGACGAAGCCCGCGTACTTTTTGAGCGCTTCCACCTGCTCTGCACCGAGGATCCTTCGGCTGACGAAAGCGAGGACAGCGATCAGGACGATATGGAGCGCCTGGAAGTGCTGTCCGGAGTGCGGGAATTTCCCGTGCGGGTGAAGTGCGCCACACTGGCCTGGCACACCATGTCAGCCGCATTGGACGGCCAGCAGGAGGTGACGACAGAATGAGCAATGAAGATCGCAAGCCGGAACGTCCCGTTTTCGACCCGGCCCTGGACATGGAGGGTATGCCGGCTGCCCCGCATTACAATCCCTATCTCTGGGCCGGTGGCATGTCACCGGAGGCAGAGGAAGGCACCACAGCCTATGCCGGCGAGCCCAAGCCCGCGGATGTCCCATTGGCAACCGAGGACCAGCTCGTCGAGGCGCTCCGCGAAGTTTTCGATCCCGAAATCCCGGTCAACATCTATGACCTGGGCCTGATCTACGACTTGAAGATTCAGGAAAATGGAGACGTGAATATCACGATGACGCTGACGGCCCCCGCCTGCCCCGTCGCCGGGCAGATGCCCGGGGAAGTTGCCCAGAAGGCTGCCAGCGTCAAGGGAGCCGGCGAAGTCACCGTGGTCCTGACCTGGGACCCACCCTGGGACAAGGATCGCATGAGCGAAGATGCACGGCTGGCGCTTGGCATCTTTTGAATCACTGACTCTTCTATCAAAGGCCCTGCAACGCTATATTGGTAGGTGACGCTTTGACAGGAGGATGGAGCAAGAACTGATGGGCCCTCTTCTCACACTGACGGATCGCGCTGCTGACCGCGTAAAGAACCTGATCAGCAAGAGTCCCGAGGAAGGCGTCCTGGGACTGCGTGTCGGCGTGAACACGCGTGGCTGTTCCGGTCTCAGTTACTTCGTGGAGTATGCCAGCGAGCAGAAAAAGTTTGAGGATGTCGTCGAGGACAAGGGCGTGAAGATCTTTGTCGACCCGACCTCGACCATGTTCCTGATTGGCAGTGAAATGGATTATGTCGAAGACAAGCTAGAATCGGGCTTCACCTTCACGAATCCAAATGAAAAAGCCCGTTGCGGCTGCGGAGAAAGCTTCAGCGTGTGAATCCTGCCGAAACGTAGGATGATCAACTTCGTGCCGCTGGCAGACGGCGTACCGCAACGGTAAACCAGACCAGACTGGCCAGTTCTATCAGTATCGCGATACCGAAGGTAATGCGATAGGCCGAGGCCGTGTAGCCATCTGCGCCAGTTGGTGTGGTAAGCTCGATCAAGGCTCCCATTGCGTACTGCATCACGAAAGCACTGATGAAGACCATCATGTTTACGGAGGTGTTCACACGACCGGACATTTCCAGGGAAAAGGCCTGAGCCAGCCTGGGATAGACCAGCACCGTCATGTTAGAGGTGAAGCCGAACAGCACCCAGGGCCAGATCTCGCTCGTCACAAGACCTGATACGATCAGGGCCTGAACCGCAATGAAGAGGATGGCGCCAAAGCCCGTTAGCTGATCCAGCGACAATCCCATTCTTTGCAGCCGATCCGCTGCCACTCCGGTAAAGACAAACCCCGCAGTCAACGCCAAGGCCATTGCCATCAGCACAGTTGCCACCCCTGCGCTGTCCAGTCCTCCTACATCGGCAAGCCATGGCCCGGCCCAAAGGCCGTGAATGGAAAAGCCAACTCCCTGGACTGCAATGCAAAGCGGTGCAGCTGCCCAGAAGACCCGGCTGGAGTAGATATCGATCACTCCTTTCCATTGTCTCCTGAAAGATGCACGAGAACGTCCCACTTCCTGTCGTTCCGGAACCACCAGAAATATAAGCGCTGAAACGACAATGGTGGCCACGGCCAGACCAAGGAACAAACCTCGCCAATCCGTGATCGATAACAGGGCTTCCACGGGCCCAGTTGCTGCCACGGCCCCAAGACCGCCTGTGGCCAGAAAGCAGCCGTTCACGAGTGGCCAACGTTCGGAGGGAAACCACAGTGTAATGGCTTTCAGCGATGCCATCAGGCAGCCGGAAACACCCAGCCCGATCAATGCACGGCCAAGCGAGAGTTCAAGTAGGGTTGTGCCGATCGAAAAGACAAAGGCTCCCAGGGCGGCTGCCAGCAACAGGACAGTTTGTACCCGCCGCGGCCCAAAGCGATCCAGCAGCAACCCCAGTGGCATCTGGAAGGCGGCAAATGCCAGAAAATAGAAAGCGGTTAGTAGGCCCAGGTCGGAAGCATCTAGCGGCAGATCCGCGATTATGCGGCCAGAAATGACCGCATTGACTGTGCGGTACAGATAGGAAAGGAAATACCCACCAGCAAAGGGCAGGACCACCATCAGGACGATCTTCCATATGGAATAGCCTGCCGATGGGTTCGGGTTGCTGTCGGCCTGTCTTGTCATTACCTGCTTTCTGAGCCTTTTGGAGCCTGCGCAAGCTAGGGCTAGAGACCGATCAGGGCAAGCAATTGAAGCTCACAAGCAGACCTCAACTATTCCTATGCCTGCGGGCACAACACTCGATCATGGAGAGGACAAGATGGAGCCTGATACCCAGGACACGATGATCCGGGATATTCTGGAGAACACAAAGACAATCGCTATGGTAGGCGCAAGTGCGAAACCGGACCGCCCCTCTCATGGGGTCATGGCCTTTCTGCAGTCGAAGGGATACCGCGTGATTCCGGTCAATCCGACCGTGAAGGGACAGACGATATTGGGCAAGAGGGTTTACGCCTCACTTTCTGAAGTCCCGGAAAACTTCGAGATGGTTGATATCTTCCGCAATTCCGAAGCTGCCGGCGACATCGTCAAGGAAGCCCTCCCCCTCGCAGAGGACAAGGGCCTGAAAACGGTCTGGATGCAATTGGGCGTCAGGAATGACGCAGCGGCGGAACAGGCTGTATCGGCCGGTCTTCGGGTCATCATGAACCGTTTTCCAAAGATCGAATACCCACGCCTGGCCACAGAGTATCGCTGAAGTTTTCGGACGACTGGGTTATGTTTCAGGGTCCTTGGTTTCCTCGACGATCCACTCGAGGAAGTCCTTGTTTCCGCCCTCCAACGGCAAGGCAACGACGCAAGGGCAATCGTAATCGTGATTCCGTTTGATGAAGTCCGTCGCCTCCTCAACAAGCTCCTTGCGTGTCTTGGCAATCATCACGGATTCGCTGTCTTCCTGTATTTGGTCTTCCCAACGGAAAATGGGGATCATGCTCGCAAAGATATTGGCACAGGCAGCCAGACGCGCCTCGACCAGCTTCCGGCCCAAGGCACGAGCCGCCGCTTCATCGGAGAAGGTGATATAGAGAAGTGCACACTGCATTGCGCTTGCCCGTTTGAAACCGGAAATCAGGTGTTCTTGACGTCGCTGTCTTCCCAGGCGCGATAGTGATCAATCAGGGGTGCAGCCGAGGATATGTCCTTGCCCTGCTTTCCGGCCACATCAATGAGCTCCTGAGTCGAACGTTTGTTGTAGCGGGCCTCAGCCAAAGCCCACAGAAGCGTGCTGCGTGCCCCGGATCGGCAGTGAACGAGGACCGGACGAGGCGCCTCTTCCATCGCTTCCCGAAAGCGGGCCACCTTCTCCGGGGTCAAAGTTTCCTGAGTCACCGGAATATAATAATAATCGAGGCCGGCATCCCGTGCGGCACGTTCCGTCGTCTCGTAGGCTGGTTGCCCCGGCTCTTCCTCATTCGGACGATTGTTGATGATCGTTCTGAAGCCGGCTTCAGCCAAATCGGATATATCGGCTTCCGAAATCTGACCCGCCGTATGAATGCCGTTCTCGAGTTCAGTGGTCTGCACCATAGGATTTCCCACCTTCGGTTCTGTTAAGTGCCTGACAAATAATGTCTGGCCTGAAAGCAGACAAGCCCGACAGATGTGTCACCTGTCGGGCTTGTCGAATTGGTCGGAGCGGCGGGATTTGAACCCACGACCCCCAGTCCCCCAGACTGATGCGCTACCAGACTGCGCTACGCTCCGATACGTGCCTTCGCCAACTTGATATGCATATGTCGACGAGGGTCATCAAGGGTCTTCTGTATAGCTAGACAGCCTCTCTGTGACAAGCACAGCGGCCGCTTAAAAAGGAAGTGGAAAGCCTATTTTTCCTTGAGAAGTTGAGACAGTTCCTGGAGCTCGCCAAGAATGTCCCGCAGCGCCTGATCCTTTTCCGGTTTCAAGGCCGGAGCCACCTGCCCGGCTACGCTTGCCCCCGAAGGCGCACCATTTTCCAGCGCCGCGACACCGCCTTCACGCAGAAGCTTCTGGACTCCGCGAATCGTGAATCCTTCCTGGTAGAGAAGATCTCTTATGCCGCGCAAGAGCTCGATATCTTCGGGACGGTAATAGCGACGTCCACCACCCCGCTTCATAGGACGCACCTGGGTAAATTTGGTTTCCCAGAAACGCAGGACATGTTGCGGAACGTTCAGCTCGTCAGAGACTTCACTGATCGTCCGGAATGCTGCTGCCGATTTACCGTCCTGCCGAGCCGAACCCATGGAGAAGCGCCTTCACGTTCCAGGAAAAATTATCGCCTCAACCACCTTTGTTGATTCGGTTTTTCAACACATGCGACGCACGGAACGTCAGCACGCGACGCGGAAGGATGGGAACTTCCTCCCCGGTCTTCGGATTTCGGCCCACACGCTGACCCTTCTGTCGTACGGAAAATGTCCCGAAAGAGGAAATCTTCACCATTTCCCCTTTCACGAGGGTATCCGACATTTCCTGCAAAACCATTTCCACGAGGTCCATGGACTCGTTTCGTGAAAGGCCGACTTCCTGGTAAACCGCTTCACCGAGATCGGCGCGGGTGACCGTACCTTCCGCCATGACTGCCTCCAATCCATACTTTTCAAAAGGTTATCCCAGCGATTTATAGCGGTCAATCACCCTGAATGGCAGCCCTGTGAGAAAAAAGAGTTACCAGCGTAACAAAGCGGAGCCCCAGGTGAAGCCGCCACCCATTGCATCCATCAAAATGAGGTCTCCCTTTTCGATCCGCCCATCTTCCACAGCTTCGCAAAGCGCCAGGGGAATCGAGGCCGCCGAGGTGTTCGCGTGCCGGTCGACAGAGACAACCACCCTTTCGGACGGCAGGCCAAGGCGCTTTGCCATGGAATCAATAATGCGCACATTGGCCTGATGCGGAACCAACCAATCGATATCCGAATCCTTTAGGCCGTTTTTTTCAAGTGCAGCATCAACTGCTTCCGACATCCGGACAACAGCATGGCGGAACACTTCGCGTCCCTGCATGCGCAGATGACCTACGGTCCCCGTGGAGGAAGGTCCTCCGTCCACATACAGGGCATCATGGTGCTGCCCATCCGAATAGATATGGGTGGAGAGAATTCCCGGTTCGTCTGCCTCGCCAGTGGCTGGCCGCGACTGCAACAACAGCGCGCCCGCACCATCGCCAAACAGTACGCATGTGCCACGGTCGCTCCAGTCCAGAATACGGCTGAAAGTCTCCGCTCCAATGACCAGGACGTTCCGAGCCATTCCAGTGCGTATGAAATTGTCAGCAACCGCCAGGGCATAGACAAAGCCGCTGCAAACAGCCTGAACGTCAAAAGCGGCCCCTTGTCGGATTCCAAGGCGATACTGCACCCGTGTTGCCGTGGCCGGAAACGTTTCGTCCGGCGTGGAGGTGGCGCAAACAATCAGGTCGACCTCGGACGCTGGAAGGCCGGCGTAGTCGAGAGCCTTGCACGCAGCCTCCACGGCAAGGTCCGACGTCTTCTCGCCCTCTGCCGCAACGTGCCTCTGGGCAATACCTGTTCTGTCCCGGATCCAGCTATCAGTGGTATCCAGGGTCTTTTCCAGGTCAGCATTGGTGATAATCCGGCTCGGAAGATAAGATCCGCAGCCGATCGCATGTGATCGAAATTGCATCAGATTACAGCCGCCTGTGCCGGTTCACCGGAAGTGGAATGCTCGACGGCCTTGAAGTCACGCCCCATGGTTTCAAGAAAGCCATGACGCGCAAGATCCACGGCCACACCAATGGCATGTGCAAAGCCCAATGCATCGGTTCCGCCATGGCTCTTAACTGTGATCCCGTTCAGGCCCAGGAATACGGCACCATTATAGCGACGCGGATCAACGCGCTTGAGCAATTTGCGCATGGCCGGCCGCGCCAAAAGGTATCCAAGGCTGGCCAACAGGGAGCTCCGGAAGGTGCGCCGCAGGAATTCGGTATAAAGCTTTGCCGTACCTTCAGCCGTCTTCAGGGCAACATTCCCCGTGAAGCCATCCGTGACGACTACGTCCACCGTTCCCTTGGCAATGTCATCGCCTTCGACGAAACCGTGGAAACGGCCAGGCAAGTCCAGGCCGCTCAGTTCCTGCCGGGCTTCGTGAAGGGTGTCGTGTCCCTTGAGCTCTTCGGATCCGACGTTGAGCAGCCCATAGGTCGGTTCCTTTATACCCAGGACGGACCGTGCAAAGGCATTTCCCATGACCGTAAACTGGATGAGGTTGCGCGCATCGCATTGTACATTCGCCCCCAGATCCAGCATCACCGATTCTCCGCGCAGTGTCGGAAAGAATGACGCTATGGCGGGGCGGTCAACTCCCGGCAAGGTCTTGAGCACGAACTTGGCCATGGCCATTAGCGCCCCCGTATTGCCGGCAGATATGGCCGCCTTGGCCGCGCCTTCCTTCACGCTGTCCAGCGCCAGGCGCATGGACGACGATTTGCGATTGCGCAGAGCCACAGAAGGTTTGTCATCGGACGAAACGGCCTCATCCGTATGCACGATACGCGATACAGCCTTCAGCTTCTTCATGCGCTCAAGAAGCGGGCTGATCTCTGACTCGCGGCCAAAGAATATGAAATCGACCTGGGGATAGCGGGTGCGCGCAATATCGGCGCCACGCACAACCATATCCGGAGCATGGTCGCCGCCCATCGCATCCAGTGCCAGCGTCAGACGCTCACTCACAAGCAGATTCCTGAAAGCAACCGCAACAGCAAAGCCGCCGCCGATGCGTCAGTATTCGCTCTTGGGCTCGAGAATCTGACGCCCGCGATACTTGCCTGTTTTCAGGTCTATGTGATGCGGACGACGCATCTCACCGCTTTCCTGGTCCTCTACATAGGCCGGTGCATTCAGGGCGTGGTGAGACCGACGCATATCCCGACGCGACTTGGAGATTTTCTTTTTAGGTACTGCCATGACACTCTCTCGTTTACAAATGCACCCGCTGTTGCGCGGCGTGCCGATTTACATTCCAAGATAGCACTTCGCAACAGGCGCGCCACTAACTAACGCCTGCAACGACTTTACTCTAGAGATTTTTCTTGAGGTCCTTCAATTTACTGAAAGGTGAAGCACTTTCTTCGACCTCTGCCTCAACTTCCGCACTCCCCCACTGGCTTTGTTCCAACTCAACCCCGACCTTTCGCGGATAGGGAGGAAGGCTGACAGCCATCTGCTGAGCCAGAAATTCGCCAAGATCAATCACGTTTCCGTATAGTGGCTCTCTATCCTCCTCCGGATCAAAAGCGAGTTCATCCGCCGAACTACCCTGCGGCACCTCTGGTTCTTCCTCAGAAAGCAGGTCGAAGTCCTGGGAAATCACTTCCTCGATCTCGGCTCCAACCGGCTCCAGGCTCACCACACATTGCTGCACGACACCGGCTTTGATCGTTCCGGACAAATGCAGTGCGCGCCCTGCCCTGACCTTCTTCAGTTTTAGTGTCCCCTGCAGATAATCAAGCGCCAAAAGCTCGAAGCGCTCTGCCAGGGCCCTTCGTTCCTCCGTCTCGGCCGATATTTCCTGAACCACCTCTTTGGCACCGAGTTCGGACAGCTTGAAAGGCCTCGAGAATTCGGTTTCCGGAATCTGCTTCATGGGTCAACCGGGATCACAGTGGAGATAACCTCAAGATGCGAGGTTCTACCCTTTTCAAAGGAAGTCGAGAACCTATGCAAACTGCCCTTACAGGTCAATCTTTGTCTCTGGCCGCATCAAGTTCAGAAAACTTGATCTGCCCAGACAGTATATTTGGTGTTTCCTGCTCTGCAAAAAAAGCGTCCACTCGATAAAGATATTCCGCCATCGCCATCACGGTTTCCTGCCCGGGTTCGCTTTCACGAGTTGCATAGAGATTGCGCAGCAGGGCGGCCCCCAGTTCCTGAGACTCATTACCTGCGTCCAATGCCGCCTCATAGGCCTTGACCCGTCCGTAGAACGCTTCTCCCACACGCCTGAGCCGCGGACCGACTGACAGGTCACCAATTCCGCTTTCACGCAGGCTCTGATCCATATCGTAAACGAAGAAATCGAACAGGTTCTGGGAAAGCTCGCGAGCTTCTTCGTTCTCTTCGCATTTCAATCGCCTTATGACCAAGCCCAAATGAATGAGCAACAGTTCGAAGCGTCCTTCCGTACTGTCCGGCACGGCATAATCCGTGTAGAATTCCGGCTGACGTGACTGCAGCATGATGGATTCGTATAGTGCCCTGGCGGCACTTTCTCTGGGATCACCGGAAAACAGACGACGAAACAAGGAATATCCCTCACAGCTGGCAGTACAGGATGAAGATACTTGAAATGCCCGCTTATCCGGCGTTAATCAAGCACAGGCGATGTCGGGCCATGCCGGCAGGATGATTGGGATCCATGAACATGATGGCTAGAATGACCCTTCTCTCCACGACTGGAAAAGTCGGAAAGCGCACGCTCCTGTCTCTGACCGTGGCGGGCGTATTGATGGCTGGTGCCTGTTCACCACGCATCGATGTGCACGGCAACCTGCCGGAGGAGGATACCATTTCCGAAATCCGTCCGGGGGAAAGCAGCCGTACACAAGTGGTGAATCTGTTGGGCACGCCCTCGACGATGTCGACCTTCCAGGACGACGTCTGGTATTATATTGGACAGCGCAACGAGCAGCTTGCCTTCTTCAGGCCAGAAGCCCTGGAGCGCAAGGTGCTGAAGGTCCAGTTCGGAACCAACGATATCGTCTCCGACAAACAGCTCTACACCTTGGCCGAAGGCCAGGAAATCGAGTTGGTGGAGCGTGAAACACCGACCGAAGGCCAGGATATCACCATTCTGCAGCAATTGCTGGGCAACATCGGACGTTTCAATGCCGGCCAGGGAGAAAGCGGGCGTGGGAACACCGGCCCCACCACCGGCACGCCGGGCGCACCTGGCGGCAGTGGCGGCGGCAGCGGCGGAATCTTCTGAACTCAAGACCGCTACAGAAATCGGCATAGGGGGCGGCCCTGATGGACCGCACCCCTGCCACACCACCCGGCAAGCGGGTCCGCACCGGGCGGTTCGAGGATTTGAGGTTAGGCGAGACGGGGGATGCCGAGAGCATTCATCCATTTGAGTGTGAGGACGGCGTTCAGTGCCTTGCCGCTGTTGTGCCACCATCGGCGGCTGTTGGCCGCGACCTTCTGCGCCACCTCGGGCTTGGTCCCCATGGCGCGCAAGGCCTTGTAGATGGTTTTACCACGTTTCCAATGCTTGAGCTGAATTGCACGCACCCGGTGACGCATCCATTCCTCCAGGGCCTTGAAGACCCCGGGGGTCTGCGCCAAGCGGAAGTAAGCCTTCCAGCCCAGGACATAGGCACGCAGACGCGCGGCTACCTCCGGCATGCTGCGCCCGCCGGCGCGGCGGGTTAGCTGCCGGATGCGACGTTTGAACGCCTTGAGCGCCTTGTCGGCCATCCTGCGCTTGACCACACCGCCCGGGCCCACCCAGAAGCTGTAGCCCAGGAACTTGCGGCCAAACACACTGGCAACCGCGCTCTTCTCTTCGTTGACCCTCAAACGCAGCTTTCCGTAAAGCTGTCGCAGGAACGCCAGAACCCGCAGACCGGCCTTGCGGCTGCGCACATAGACATTGCAGTCGTCCGCGTAGCGCACGAACGCATGTCCCCGGCGTTCCAGCGCCTTGTCCACCTCGTCGAGCAGCAGGTTGGCCAGAAACGGCGAGAGCGGCCCGCCCTGGGGCGTGCCCATCACCCGTTCGCAGGCCACACCCTGGTCCATGATCCCGCTGTTCAGGTGGGCCCGAACCAGGCGGACCACCCGCCGGTCCGCAATCCGTTTCCCGAGACGGTCGATCAGGACGTCGTGGTTGACCCGGTCAAAGAACCGGTCCAGATCCACATCCACCACGATCCGCCGACCCGCCTGCACGTGGGACTGCGCCTCGAGGACAGTCCCCTGTGCGCTGCGGCCCGGACGAAAGCCGTGGCTGTGCTCGCTGAAAGTGGGATCAAGCAGCGGCTGCAGGACCTGCAGCAGCGCTTGCTGGATCAAGCGATCCGTCACCGTCGGGATGCCCAGTTCGCGCACACCGCCGTCCGGTTTCGGGATCGTCACCCTGCGTACCGGCTGTGGCCGGTACGTTCCTGCCAGAACCCGGGCACGGATGGCTGGCCAGGCCGTGCGCAGATGGGCGGCAGTCGCCTCGACGGACAGGCCATCCACCCCGGCCACGCCCTTGTTGGCCTTGACCCGCTTCCAGGCCCTTTGCAGGTTCTCGCGCTCCAGAACCGCCTCCAGCAGTCCCGGCCCTGTGTCCTCCAGGGCATGGCGCGGGAGACAGGCTTCGTCGCTGCCCGGCTGGGACGCAGCTTCACCGCGCCCGCTCCCGGACCGCCCCGCCTCGGCGGGCATCTGACGCCGTGCCTGGCTCATCGCCATGTCGTCGAACACTCCTCCTCGTTCGGTCCTTCACCGCCTGCCCGGCAGCTACTATGACCTCTGCTGACGTCTCGCTCCGGCTCGACACCGTCACCCTTTCAGGCACAAGGCGAGACCTCCCCGGGTAAGAACGCACTCCTTCACCGCACCGCCGCCGAATTTACGCCACCTCCCCTTGGTCACTGGAGCTTCGCGGTTTACGGCCCGCTCGCCCCGGTCGGCAGCGCCTCATATCCGGTTCTTGTCCATCGGCTCACGGTTTATGCTCCACGCTGCCTCCCCACGCTCGGTCGCCCTCACGCAGTTGCGCTTCACTTCACTCGTCGTGACCTACTCATGGCGGGACTTTCACCCGCAGGAGTGCGCCCATGCCGGGCGCACCGTAAAAGGGAGCCGGGGATCAGCCCCGGCTCCCTTTTCTTGTGCCGACCGGTCGCTTCCGGCCTTCTCACTTCCGCTCTGTTGCTTCAGGCAGCCAGCACGGCCAACAAGAGCAATGCCACGACGTTGGTGATCTTGATCATCGGGTTGACGGCCGGTCCGGCCGTATCCTTGTAGGGATCACCGACCGTATCACCCGTGACGGCGGCTTTGTGCGCTTCAGAGCCCTTGCCGCCATGATTGCCGTCTTCGATATACTTCTTAGCATTGTCCCAGGCTCCTCCGCCGGCGGTCATGGAAATCGCCACGAAAAGGCCGGTGACGATCACGCCCATGAGCATTGCACCGACAGAGGACAGAGCCGCCGATTTGCCGGCTATAGCGTACATCACCAGGTAAAGAACGATCGGCGAAAGTACCGGCAGCATCGAAGGCACCACCATCTCCTTGATGGCCGCCTTGGTCAGCATGTCGACGCAGCGTCCATATTCCGGCTTTCCGCTGCCGTCCATGATACCCTTTACCTCACGGAACTGACGCCGCACTTCTTCCACCACAGCCGCACCTGCGCGGCCCACAGCCATCATGCCCATGGATCCAAAGAGGAAAGGCAGAAGGCCACCGATAAACAGGCCGATCACCACCCATGGATTTGACAGTGAGAAATTCACGTCGACGCCGGCGAAGAAGGGATAGTCAGCGGAATTGGCTGCGAAATAGCTGAGATCCTCGGTATAGGCGGTGAACAGGACCAGAGCCCCCAGACCTGCCGACCCGATGGCATAGCCCTTCGTCACGGCCTTGGTGGTATTTCCGACAGCATCCAGGGCATCTGTGGTATTGCGTACCTCTTCTTCCAGGTCCGCCATTTCGGCAATGCCACCGGCATTGTCCGTAACGGGCCCATAAGCGTCCAGGGCAACCACCATGCCCGCCAATGCCAGCATCGTGGTTACCGCGATGGCGATCCCGAACAGGCCGGCCAGAAGGTAGGTACAGACGATGCCGGCAACGATGATCAGGGCCGGAATGGCCGTTGCCTCCATTGAGACGGCCAGCCCCTGGATTACATTGGTCGCATGCCCCGTTTCAGAGGCCTTCGCAATGGAACGTACCGGGCGGTATTCCGTACCGGTGTAGTACTCCGTAACCCAGATGATCAGCCCCGTGACCACCAGACCAACGATGCCGCAGAGATAAAGCGCCCAGCCACTGAAACTGCGTCCTGCGACCTCGAAGCCCTCGCCAAGACCGATGACCCAGGCTGTCACCGGTAACAGCAGAACCAGGGATATGACCGCGCTGGCCAGGAAGCCCTTGTAAAGTGCGCCCATGATATTATTGCTACTGCCCAACTTGACGAAGAATGTCCCGATGACAGAGGCAATGATGCAGGTTGCACCTATGGCGAGGGGATAGACGAACATGCCTGAATCTGCGCCGAAATAGATTGAGGCCAGGACCATGGTCGCCACGACCGTGACAGCATAGGTCTCGAACAGGTCCGCCGCCATACCGGCACAGTCACCGACATTGTCGCCAACATTGTCGGCGATGACGGCAGGGTTGCGTGGATCATCTTCCGGAATACCGGCCTCGACCTTACCGACGAGATCGGCGCCCACGTCAGCCCCCTTGGTAAAAATCCCGCCTCCAAGGCGTGCAAAGATTGAAATCAGGGATGCACCGAAGCCAAGGGCAACCAGACCATCGATCAGGCCGCGCCCTTCAGCACCGAGCCAAAGCAGGATCACGTAATAGCCGGCAACCGCCAGCAGAGCCAAACCCGCTACCAGCATGCCAGTGACGGCGCCCGACTTGAATGAAATCTCAAGACCGCGCGCAAGACTGTGCCGGGCGGCTTCCGTCGTCCGAACGTTGGCGCGAACGGAAACGTGCATTCCGATATAACCGGCTGCGGCCGAAAGTATGGCGCCAATTAGGAAGCCAATTCCGACCTCCAAGGACAGAAGCAACGAGATAATGACGAAGATCACCACACCGACAATACCGATCGTTCGATACTGACGGTTCAGATACGCACTCGCCCCTTCCTGAATTGCCGAGGCAATCTCCTGCATCCGTGCGCTCCCGGCACTGGCCGACAGAACGGAGCGGGATGCCCATACCCCATACAGAACACCAACAAGACCACATAGCAAAACAAAGGCCAGAACAAATGTCATGGCATACCCCCCTCATCCCTGTTTCTAAACCTGCTGCTACCTTCAGCAGATGCCGGAATATCCAACTTTATCTGGTTGCATTTAAACGATGACAGAATCCTGAACGAGGTGCAACTGGTCTGCCGAAAGCAAAAAAGGCGCGGCCAAGCCGCGCCTTTTTAAGATTACTTGGTCAGATTAAGCCTTAAAAACATTAACCTGAACGTACTTTTTCAACAAAGCTGTCAACTTCACCTCTCAGGGTATCAGCCTGCCTGGAAAGTTCTGCAGCAGCAGTCAGAACCTGATTGGCAGCGGCCCCTGTCTGTTGGGCATCCGCACTGACCTCTTCGATGTTCTGATTGACCTTCTGAGTTCCATCGGAAACACGGTTCATGGTACTGGCGATCTCGTCAGTTGCCGCCCCTTGCTCCTCGACGGCAGCAGAAATGGACGTCGAGATCTCGTTCATTTCGGAAATCACGCTCGATATCCCCTGGATCATGGAAACCGTGTCCTCGGTGGCGTTCTGGATACCCGAGATCTGCTGGGAAATCTCCTCGGTGGCCTTGGCGGTCTGGTTGGCCAGGTTCTTCACTTCACTTGCCACCACGGCAAAGCCCTTGCCGGCCTCGCCAGCCCGCGCCGCCTCGATGGTGGCGTTCAGCGCCAGCAGGTTCGTCTGCTCGGCAATGTCCTGGATCAGCTTCACCACATCGCCAATCTTCTGGGCAGCTTCTGACAAGCCGGCCACCTGGGTATTACTGGCCTCTGCACTCTCGGATGCCTTGGACGAAATCTCGTTCGAGCGCGCAACCTGTCGTCCAATCTCGGCGATGGACCCTGCCAGTTCCTGAGCCGCGGATGCAGCTGTCTGCACATCTGAAGAGGCCTCCTGGGAAGCCGAGGCAACCGTTTGGACTCGGTCACCCGTCTGCTTGGCGTTGTCGCTCATGGAGCCTGCCGTGCCCTCCATTTCCTTGGCGGAGCTGGATACGGACTCAACCACGGACTTGACGCTGCTTTCGAACGACCCGGCCAATTCCACCATTTCTTCCCGGCGGCGTTTGGCCTGCTCGGCACGCTCCTCTTCCCGTCTTTTACGTTCTTCGGCAGCTTCAGCAAGATTGTCTCGGAAAACCGACAGAGCATTCGCCATATCGGCAATCTCGTCTCTTCCACCAGCGGGAACATCGGCTGTCAGGTCACCCTCCGATATCTCCTTCATGGAATGTGACAGGCGACTGATACGATCGACAAGATTGCGCCCCACGTAAAGCCAGGCAATCAGAACCGAAATGACGACACTGGCGACAGCGATCCCAGCCAGCCACAGTTTGCTCGTTTCAATGGCGTTCTGAACGGATGCTGTTCCCGCCTCAAGGCCCGATTCGACTTCGGTGATGACGGTGCTAACACCATCTCGCAAGCCAGCCACCGCGCTATCGACCTCATTGGCAGCGGTGGTGGCAAGGAAACGGGCCTTGCTCTGCTCCCTGCGCTCGGCAAAGAGACTTTCATCTCCCTGCCCCAGGGAGGCCAATGCCGCGAATGCTTGTGGAAGTTCCGTATCTTCGTAATCGGCCAGAGCCTCATCCGCTCTTTCCCTGGATGCTCCAAAGGCCTCTTCCAGATTATCCACATCCTGAGTGTTTCCTGCTGCGGACACGCGGGTCAAGACCCCAAGCATTAGGTTCGATTCCGCCTCGACCCGCATCAGGCTGAAGAGGGCTCCCACATCGTTCTCAATCAGTTCGGACAACGCATTGGTATTGTTGTTGGTTGCCTCGTCTGCGCCATCCAGAATCTGGCTGTAGACCTTGGAGACAACCGGCCCCATCTCACCAAGAAATGTGCTGTTGAGGCTGACCACTTCATCAAGACGTGCCTGCAGGGTGCGGGTGTAACGCGAACGAGAATAGGCCGGTGCTTCAAGCAACTCCTTCTGCGCCTGGAATACGCTTTCGTCACTGCTTCCAAGGGCTGCATATTTATCCACAGCTTCCGCCAGGGCTTCATTTTCAAGCTGATCGTTGAGGCTGCGAACCTTACTGTCAAAACTGGCCAGTCGGGTGATGAAGTTCATCTCCATCTCCGCCAAAACCGATTCTTCCTCTACGTTCGGCACTTGGGACAATACTGACGTGAGATGACTGGCATCGATCAATGCATCGAGCGCGTTGCGCAGCAGGCCCACCTGGCGGCGTACGAGAGAGCGGATCGTATCTCCTGCCGCCAAGGTCGTCTCCTGCACAGCCGTCTTGAAGCTCAACTGCACGGAATCGAGCGTGTCACGGATCTGCTTCAATAGCACTTCGTGCCTTTTAGCAGCTTCCTCCTCCATGCGACTGATTTCCCGGCCACGAGACAATGCCTGGCTGACCCGGTCGTCGAGGCTGTTCATGGCCGTGGCCAGGGTATCCACTTCTTGGCTGAGCTGCTCGAGTGACTCGCCACGAACTCCATAGCCCTCGAGCTCCTCCATGCGCGAGCGGATAGCCTCGACGCGCTGATCAATCTGTTGGGTCAACTCCTTCCGGGCAGTCTCATTTGAAGTGCGGGCCAGCAGCGGTGCATCCGAGGCCAGCTGCAAAGCATCCCCCCGAAGCCTGAGGGAAGCATTCATGGCCGGAACATCGCGCTCGGTCGCGCTGCCATAGGCTTGTTCAACATTGGTATAGGAATACCAGGCCACACCGCTGGCCAGCAGGGTCAAAGCAACGACCCCACCAAAGGCACAGTAAAGACGGGGGCGTATCCCGATCCGCATCAGACCAGAAAAGCGGCGCGCCTTTCCGCCGGCATCTGCGCCCTCGTCGAAGGCTTCATCGTTCTGCTCCTGAGCAGAAACATCCTCCGCAGCGAATTCATGCACCTCGGATTGGGACGCCTTGACAGGACGCCCCTTGCTGAAGGGCCAGAGCTTCATGACTTATTCCAACCGTTGTTCCACACAAGAAAGAAACCTCTCTCTTGTGTCGCACCAAAGTATTGAAGTCCGGTTAATAACGCTGACTTCCCGGAGGAAGGCCATGAACCCCAAGGAAAGTACGTGAAATCAATCCACTACCCCCGTCCCCAAGGGACGGCGAGAGATATCCTTGATCAATACATCACGCAATTCCCCCTCACCGAAACTATCTTCTAGGGAGATTTGCAATCTCTTCTTGAGAAAAGGCAACTCGTTGCTCTCTTCTCGTATTTGGCGATAAGCCATCAAGCCATGCAACTGTGCAAGCATGGCATCGACCAGTCGAGGCATTTTCTCCTCGGCCTCCTCCAGGCTCGATGGCCCAGCCAGCTCCAGCTCCACCCGCAGCTGGATTTGCTCAACGGCAACCCCTTCCTCGATGACAGGCACAACCAACGGTGGAACTTGAAGATATTCGGACATGACCGGCTCGGGTTGCGCGCTATCCTTTTGCCCAGGCAGGCCGAACTGCCAGTAGCCAACCACACCAGCAGCCAGCAAGAGCAGAAACAGAAAAATCAGGATAACGCGCTTCAAACCGAATCCAGTCCAGGGTCGCTCCCGCACGCCAGCAGCAGCAAATGGCTAATGCTCAAACGATCCAATTCTGCGCTGGCAAGATTAACGGAGGCTTTACAGAGTACCCGGATAGGAGCCTCCATCCAGAACAAGATTTTGCCCCGTAATATACCCTGCACGGACCGAGCAGAAGAAAGCACAAGCTTCACCAAACTCCTCGGGGTTGCCAAAGCGTCCTGTCGGGTTGGATTTCATGCGCGCTTCACGCACCTCCTCGACGGATTTGCCGCTTTTCTTGGCGGCGGTCTCGAAGTTCGAACGCAATCTATCTGTCTCGAACGGCCCCGGCAGGAGGTTGTTGATCGTCACATTGCGATGTGCAACCTGGCGCGCCAAGCCGGCAACAAAACCTGTCAGCCCTGCCCGCGCGCCATTGGAAAGGCCGAGGGTCTGAATGGGCGCCTTAACAGCAGCCGAGGTAATGTTGACAATGCGTCCGAAGCCATTGTCCATCATGGGATCTATGGTTGCCTTGATCATCTCGATGGGCGCCAGCATGTTGGCGTCCAGCGCTGCGATCCAGTCGTCACGGGACCAGTCACGAAAGTCGCCCGGAGGCGGCCCGCCGGCATTGTTGACCAGGATGTCCGGCTTTGCGCAGGCATTGAGCGCTTTTTGCCGGCCCTCTACGGTCGTGATGTCGCAAGCGACAGTCTGCACGTCCACACCATGATTTTTGCGCAAAGCCGCTGCCGTCGCTTCAAGGGGCTCTGAATTGCGGGCAACAATTGTCAAAGACACACCTTCTGCCGCCAGCGCTTCTGCACAGGCTCGCCCCAATCCACGACTGGCCGCACAGACAAGCGCCCTGCGTCCTGAAATACCTAGATTCATCTTTCTGTCTCCTCTGTTCGTTCAAATTCCATATGGGGTTCAGCTGCGGCTTGCTCCTGCAGCTCCTGGTCATGCAACACCGCACGCGCCAGAGGAAGGCGAACCTCGCGTCGTTCCTCGAGCGCGCGCGCGTCCATCTCGGAAACGATCCGGCTGGCAGCAGCATAGGATCGCTCCATGCGCATGATCAGAAAATCGATGACCCCTTTTCCTGGCAAGAGTTGGCGGTCGGAAAAGAGTTTGACCAGAAGGGCTTGCATGAGGGCATCGTCCGGCAAGGCCAATTCAACCGGAACAGCTGTTGCCAGGCGAGAGCGCAAATCCGGCATTTCGAGCGGCCAACGCATGGGCAGGCTGCGCCCCACCAGCAGCAGGTGGCCGCCTTGCTGATTGAGGCGGTTATAGATGTGGAACAGATTCTCTTCGCCCACTGAGTCCCCGGCCAGCCGGTCGGCCTCGTCAATCAGGCAATGCTGGGTATTGTCGGGCAGGGCCGACAAGGGTCGCATAAGGTCTTTGCCCTGCAATGCAAGTGCACGGCTGCGTGCACGCCAGACATGGGCCAGGTGGGTCTTGCCGCTGCCTGCAGGGCCCGCCAGGGCCAGACTTGGAGCCGGCCATTCCGGCCAGCGATCTATCCATTCCACAGCCGCCCGGTTTCCCGCCGACACCAGGAAGTCTTCACGCCCCAGGGCCGGGCGGGGCTCTATTTCCAGTGTCAGCTGTTTCATGATCTGTCCTCTATGGACTCGGCACTGTCCTGCGGCAACTTCCGATAAAGCGAACTGTCTAGATAGCGTTTCAGGCCATGGCGCGCGAGCACACCAATGACAGCGGCAACCGGCAAGGCCAACATGACACCTGTGAAACCGAACAAGGCCCCACCGGCCAGAAAGGCGAAAATCGCCAAAACCGGATGCAGGCCAACACGATCACCGACAAGCATGGGCGTCAGGAAATTGCCTTCCGCCACCTGACCAATTCCGTAAACTGCTGCCACAATGAATACCGGAAGCAGACTATCGAATTGCAACAGCGCCAGACCCACTGAGAGAACAAATCCGGTCAAGGCCCCTACAAAAGGGATGAATGACAGGAACCCCGATATCATTCCCACCACAAGGCCGCTCTGCAAACCGACCAGCGACAGTGAAACCGAGTAGAATGTCGCAAGGATAACGCAGACCATCAGTACGCCGCGAACCCAGGCCGCCAGGATATCGTCCGCTTCTCCGGCAAGCTGACGTATGGTCGGTGCTTGCCTGCGCGGCAACCAGCTGTCGATACGCTGGACGAGCTTGTCCCAGTCCCGCAGCAGAAAGAATGAGACAACCGGTGTCAGGAACAGCAGGCTAAGCAGATTGATCAAGGCCATGCCACCGGACCAGATCCCGCTGAGTGTGGACCAGAGCACTTCCGTCAATTGACCGGACGATTCGCTGCTTGCCTGACGTGCACGCTGGATCATGTCCTCCCAGAAGGAGCCGTCCAGGCGTTCGCCTATAACCTTGACCATTTCCTGAAGGCTAGAGAGGTACTGGGGGATACGTGCAATGAAGTCCGAAAGCTGAATTACGGCTGTCGGGACAATCAAGCCCAGCAACAGAAGCACCAGCAGCGAAAAGCCTATGGCAACAATGGTGGTTGCAAGCGTGCGCGAACAGCCCCGCTCTTCCAGGCGGTCGCAAAAGGGATCCAGGAAATAGGCAATGGCCATTCCAGCCACGAACGGCAGCAGAATGGTACTGAGATAGTAGATTAGGACAACAGTGAGAAGAAGGGCGCCGCCCCAGAACAACAAGGCCTTCTGATTTCTCACCACAAATCCTCCTGCCCCATGGCCTTGCGCCCCCAGATCACGAGATAGGCGCCACCAGAAACGAAGCTTGTAAGCGCAACCAACGCTACCAGGGCATTCTCAACGATATAACCTGTTTCCAGTGACAATCCCAGCTTGGCCATAATCAGCGCAACCAGAAGTATCTGGGCCACGGTATTGAGCTTGCTTACAAACAAGGGCTGCACCTTCAGATCATGCGTCAGGTGATGATACAACAAGGCCCCGCCCATGATCAGGACATCACGTGAAAGCACCAGGATAACAAGCCAGGTCGCAACCTGCTCCTGAAAGCCAAGCGTAACATAGATCGCGACCAGCAAGACCTTGTCCGCCAGAGGGTCCAGATAAGCACCCAGGCGGGTCATCAATCGCCAGCGCCTGGCTATGAAACCGTCTAGGGCATCGGACGCCCCGGCTGCAACAAACAGCCAGAAAGCCGGAGCATAGGCTTCCTCAAGCATGAGTAAGACAATGACCGGGACTGCAAAAAGCCGGATCAGCGAAATGAGATTGGGCAGCCAGACAAGCCGTTCACGCCAGTCCAATGCCAACCCCTGCTTCACTCAGCGTCAAAGGAAACGCTCTCGTTGGCAGCCCCTCGGTTGTTGACGATCCGCCATTGCGGCTGCTGAAAACGGCGCATCGCCTCACCCCTCGTTGGAGCGGGCTCCTCGCCTTCGATCTGCTGTCCGTTTTTGGGTTCCAGTCTCAGGTTCTCGCGTGCCAGGGCCTGTGAAAGCTGTTCCGTACCACCGAAAAAGACGACGCGGATGACACCCTGACTGCGGGAAATGCGCTCTACATCATATTCCAGAACCGCAGAAGTCGACCCCAGGCTACGCTGCACACGTGCCCAGTCTTCGAGGCTGTTCACGGGGACTTCAGCCAACAGCGATTCCTGCTCGTCAAACCTGAGAATGTTCTCTTCCTTCCAGATATCATTCATGGCAGACGATATCTGTTCAGCCGCACGACCAAGCGCCTGTTGCAGCCCCTCACCATCGCGCCGGGAAACGGACTCCACGGGAACATTTCGCGCATTCCCGTTTTCGTACCACTGTGCATTCAATTGAATCAGCGAGCCGCTTTCCCTTGCTACGGCAACAAGCACACCATCCGTTCCATTTGCCTGGGCAATCCTATCCAGGGCCTCACGATCGCCGGAACGTGCATCCTGTGCCGAAATCATTGACATGGCCGAGGCATCTCCAAGCGGCACACTGAAGGGAACAAGCCCTCGCCCCCTATGATCCGCCCAAGCCTGTAGCCATGGATTGTCGTCACGCCAAAGCGTCACATCCTGTCCACGCTCGAAGACAGGAAGCACGACGACCGCTTCACTCCGCTGCTCGGCGAAAGGCACCCGCTTCTCGCGAAGCAATTGCCGGACAGCCTGGGGACGAAAACTAACCGTCAGACTGGCAATGTATCGACTGCTTGTTGTCCTCTCGTCGGAAACCCTCAGGTCCTCGACAAGGCTCGATACTTCGGAAGCACCAAGCGAGGGCACCTGATTGCGCGCGGAGCTGGGAACCAATCGGTCCATGAGCCGCGAAAGCGCACGGCTTTCCCCCAACGCGATGGCCGCTTCGCGGGCCTCAACGGCATTTGACGCTTCCACGTCAACATCTATGCCACTGACCCTGTAGAGATCATTGGCTTTGGGCTGACCGACAAGCGCAATCCCCATGAAAAGGACAGCACTCAGAGCGACTGTTAGAGAGCGAAACGACATTGCATGGCCCTTTGGAATGCTTATGCTCGCCCCGTCCGTTGATGACCGTCGGGACATGAAGCAAGTCATACTTCAAGACGGCGTCCGATACAAATGCGGGGACAGGAATGACAGGGCATAGTTACAAGGCCGCCGGAGTGGATATTGACGCGGGCAAGAGGCTGGTGGATTCCATCAAGCCGCTTGCGGACAAAACGTCCAGGCCCGGCGCACTTGGCGGCCTTGGTGGCTTTGGCGCGGTCTTTGACCTGAAAGCCGCGGGCTTCACAGACCCCTTGCTGGTTTCCACAACAGATGGTGTCGGAACAAAGCTGAAAGTGGCAATTGCCGCAGGCAAACACGACACAATCGGCATCGACCTGGTCGCCATGTGTGTCAACGATCTGGTGGTACAGGGTGCCGAACCACTCTTCTTTCTGGACTATTACGCAACCGGCCATCTTGAGCCTGAAACAGGCCGGCAGATTGTTGCCGGAATTGCTGAGGGGTGCCATCAGGCAGGCTGCGCCCTGGTCGGGGGCGAAACGGCGGAAATGCCGGGTATGTATGCCGAGGGCGATTATGATCTCGCAGGGTTTTGCGTGGGAGGCGTGGAGCGATCCGGATTGATTACCGGGGACACCGTTCAGGACGGCGACCTTTTGCTGGGCCTCTCGTCCAGCGGGTTCCACTCGAATGGTTTTTCACTCGTCCGCAAAATTGTTTCCGACCTGGGGCTCAATTACGCTGACGCGGCACCGTTTGACACAGACAGGACACTCGCGGAAGCGCTCCTGTCCCCGACCCGGATCTATGTCCAGAGCTGTCTGGCCGCACTGTCCACCGGTGGCGTCAAGGCAATGGCTCATATCACAGGTGGTGGCCTGGTTGAGAACCTGCCACGGGTCATGCCGGCCGGGCTAGCAGCCAGAATAGATACCGCGTCCTGGAAACGGCCCGCGGAGTTCGACTGGATTGCTCGGACGGGTCAGGTCGAGACAACGGACCTCTATCGGACCTTTAACTGCGGTATTGGTATGGTCTTGCTGGCTGATGCTGGCTTGGCCGACGTTGTGGCTGAAGTGGCCCGCCAGAAGGGGGAAGAGGTGACCACACTTGGTTACGTCGTTCCACGAGGGGACGGCCCGGCCGTGGTGCTGGACTGACGCAATGGCGAGCGCCCTCAGAGAGCCCCTGCGTGTTGCCGTTATGGTATCCGGGCGCGGCAGCAATTTGCAGGCCTTGCTGAATTCGGCGGACGCACCCGACTCCCCTGCCTCGATAGGGCTTGTGGTCTCGAATGTTCCCAACGTGCAGGCTCTGGAGCGCGCCAAGGTCGCCGGCATCAGGACCGAAGTTGTTCCTCACCGCGATTTCGACAGCCGCGAAGCCTTTGAGCGGGAAATGTCTGATGTTCTCGAAAGCGCATCACCGGATATAATTTGCCAGGCAGGTTTCATGCGTATCCTGACACCCTGGTTCATCGAACGTTGGAACGGACGGCTGATCAACATCCACCCCTCACTGCTGCCAGCCTTTCCGGGCCTCAAGACCCATGAGCGTGCCTTGGAGGCAGGTGTTCGGGTGCATGGCTGCACCGTTCATATGGTGCGGTCCGAAGTGGATAGCGGTCCCATCATCGGGCAGGCCGCCGTTCCGGTATTGCCCAATGACGATCCGGACAGCCTGGCAGAACGCGTGCTGCAGGCAGAACACAGGCTTTATCCGACTTGCCTGAAGCTGATTGCAGAGGGAAAGGTCCAAATTGGCTCAGACTCTGTATTCCTGGCCACCGATCTTTGCGATGAACGCCAGGTTCTGCTCAATCCGGCCGCAGTTTAGCTTGTATGGATCTGTGTTTTTTCCTAGATAGTCGCGCAGAACCAAGCAGCCATCAGCGCCAAACCACTGTGTCAGGGGGAAGAAGATGAACGAAGACCGCATGCTGCAGGATCACAAGTCGACTTATTCAGGTTTCCTTAAATTTGCCACTATTGGATCTTCCATCGTGGCCATCGTGCTGATCCTGATGGGACTCTTGCTGGTATGACACAAAAAAGGCGGGATCTATATCCCGCCTTTTTGCTGCTGCCTGGGCAGCTTAACCGACAATTTCCTCGTCCTTGAAGAAGAAGGAAATTTCCTGCTTGGCCGTCTCCGGGGAGTCGGAGCCATGAACTGAATTTGCTTCGATATTCTCGGCAAAGTCGGCGCGAATGGTCCCCTCTGCCGCTTCGGCCGGGTTGGTTGCGCCCATGACTTCCCGGTTTTTTGCGATCGCATCGTCACCTTCCAGAACCTGGACAACGACAGAACCAGAAGTCATGAAGGAAACGAGGTCATTGAAGAAGGGGCGTTCCTTGTGCACAGCATAGAAACCCTCGGCCTGATCCTTGCTCAACTTGATGCGCTTTTGCGCGACCACACGCAGGCCCGCCGATTCCAGGCGGTCGATGATCTTTCCGGTGATGTTGCGCTGGGTTGCATCAGGCTTGATGATTGAAAGAGTGCGTTCCTTGGCCATGATCGTGTAAATCTCCTGCTGGCGTGAATGTCGCGCGCCTTATACTGGCCCAAAGCGGCAACCACAACCTCGCCGGCTCTGCCTTTTTGGAAAGGCTGCCGTTCCTGACAGCAAGTTACAAACAGTCTGAAACATGCTCCAAATCAGCAATCTCGAGTATCACGTCGAAGGGCGCGCGCTCTTTGCGAAAGCCTCCGTCACGCTGTCCGAAAAGTGGCGCGTTGGAATCGTTGGACGAAACGGCACGGGCAAGACCACGCTGTTCCGCCTGATCGACGGCAGCCTGTCTCCCGACCGGGGCGAGATCGCGCTGGCCGGTCAAAGGCGAATTGGACAGGTCTCGCAGGAAGCTCCGGGTGGGGAAACGAGCCTGATCGACACGGTTCTGCAGGCGGACCGGGAACGAACGGCTCTCATGAATGAGGCCGAAAGTGCAACCGATCCCATGCGCATTGCTGAAATTCACGAACGCCTGACCACAATCCGGGCTGACAGTGCCCCAGCGCGCGCGAGCCGGATCCTGGCAGGTCTTGGCTTTGACGAAGAAGCCCAGAATCGGCCCTGCTCCAGTTACTCAGGCGGCTGGAGGATGCGTGTGGCCTTGGCGGCACTGCTTTTTTCCGAACCTGAGTTGCTATTGCTTGATGAGCCCACCAACCACCTGGACCTGGAAGCAACGCTCTGGCTCGAGAACTACCTGGCCAACTATCCGGGCACACTCTTGCTGATCAGCCATGACCGCCAGCTCCTCAACAACATTCCCGATCATATCCTTCATCTGGAAGGTGGAAAACTCACACTCTACAATGGCAATTATGACACCTTCGCGCGCACACGGCAGGAGAGGCTTGAGCATGAAGCCGCCTATAATGCGAAGGTCATCGCCCAGCGCAAACACATCCAAGCCTTCGTGGACCGCTTCAGGGCCAAGGCCAACAAGGCCAAGCAGGCCCAATCCCGTCTCAAGATGCTGGAGCGGCTCCAGACCGTCACCACGATCGTGGACGATCACAAGGTTTCCCTGAACTTTCCTCGGCCGGAATCTCTTGCTCCGCCCATCATCACGCTCGAGCAGACCGAGGTCGGCTATCCTCCGAATCCGCCTGTCCTGCGCAATCTCAACCTGCGTGTGGATATGGATGATCGCATTGCCTTGCTTGGGGCGAACGGCAACGGAAAATCAACCCTGGCCAAACTGCTGGCCGGGCGCCTTGCCCCGGTGGCTGGAAACAAGCACAACTCGGGCAAGCTGCGCGTGGGCTACTTTGCCCAGGATCAAAGCGAGGAACTGGACTACAACGCCACGCCCATCGAGAACCTTAGGCGCCTGATGCCGGAGGCCAAGCCCCAGGCCATCAGGAACCATCTGGGGCGCTTTGGCTTCTCTGGTCACCATGCGGAAACACCTGTTGAGAAACTGAGTGGGGGTGAGAAGGCACGCCTGCTCTTTGCCCTGATAAGCCGAGAGAATCCGCATCTGCTAATCCTGGACGAACCGACGAACCACCTGGACATCGACGCACGTGATGCCTTGATGGAAGCGCTCAATGACTTCGAAGGCGCAATCATCCTGGTCAGCCATGACGCCTATCTGGTGGAAACGGTCGCCGAACGGCTGTGGCTGGTTCAGAACGGCTCTGTTCAAAGTTATCAGGGTGATATGGAGGAATACCGACAACTCCTGCTGGAGCAACGGCGTGAGGAGCGACGCCGCTCACAGGAGGAAAAGGTCCGCGCCCCCACAGGTCCCTCACGCAAGGAACAACGCAGGGAAGCTGCGCAGAACCGGGCTGCACTGGCAGAGCTTCGCAAATCCGCCAAGGCCATGGAGCGCAAACTGGCCAAGCTGTCAGAGCAGAAACAGAAGCTGGAAAACGAAATGGCGGATCCGGCGCTCTACACAAACGATCCGGAACGCGCCACTCTGTTGCAAAGACAGCATTCGGAACTGGAGCGGGAAATTTCCCGCCTGGAGGAAGATTGGCTGAAGGCACAGGAAAGCCTGGAGGCGGCCGGCTAAAACAGCCCAGGCTTGCCTATGTGAGTCCCTCGCTCAGCTTGTCTGCTTCTTCTGCCATTGCCCTTGCTCGTCCTGCTGCCAGTAGGTCATCTCCAAGGGCAGCTCCTTGCAGCGTTTCCATTCTGCGCGTGCGGCCTGCAGGGCCTCTGCATCCCTGCCATCGAAAAGCAGTGCGCAAAGTTCAAAGGCGTCCAGTCGCTCACTGGCCGCACCATCAGTTAGAAACAGATACTGGGCCCCATTCGGATTTTCATCGCGATCCGTCAGCCAGATCGGTTGCTGCTCTGCGAAACCATCACGGCGCGTGCCATGCGGCAGGAACGAGCGGTCGCTGTAGCTCCACAGATGTGAACAGAGAGCTTCCACCCGTTCTTCCGAGCGCGCCAGGACAACCGCCCGCTTGCCACGCTCCAGGGTCTTTTCCAGAAGTTTTGGCAAGGCGGACTCGAGGCTCGTCGCCGTCAGGTGATAGAAACGAACCTCGGCCACGCTTGCCTTCCGTCAGTCTTCCAGGGTGTCCGCCACATAGCGATCCAGAAGGCGAACACCATGAGCTGTCGCACCCTTTGGGACAGTCGGCTTGTCCTTCTCGGACCAGGTCACACCGGCAATGTCCAGATGTGCCCAGGAAACTCCATCCTGTATGAACCGCTTCAGGAACTGCGCCGCCGTGATGGAACCGCCCCATCGGTTGCCGGTGTTCTTCATATCGGCGGCATCGCTGTTGATGAGCTGGTCGAATTCCTCGCCCATCGGCATGTGCCAGACAGCTTCCGAAGTTGCTTCTCCTGCCTTCTCGAGGCTGGCCACCAAATCCTCGTTGTTGGAAAACAATCCCGCCTGAGACTTGCCCAATGCCACCAGTATGGCGCCTGTCAGGGTTGCCAGGTCGATAATCGTTTTGGGCTTGAAGCGTTCCTGCGCGTACCAGAGCGCATCCGCCAGGACCAAGCGACCCTCGGCGTCCGTGTTGATGATCTCGATGGTCTGCCCGGACATGGAGGTGACGATATCACCCGGCCGCTGGGCACGCCCGTCCGGCATGTTCTCGACCAAACCGCAAACACCCACAGCATTCACCTTCGCCTTGCGGGAAGCGAGCACATGCATGAGGCCAAGGACAACACCGGCTCCGCCCATGTCCCACTTCATGTCCTCCATGCTGGCCGCTGGCTTGATGGAAATGCCCCCTGTATCGAAACAGACACCCTTGCCGACGAAGGCAACCGGAAAATCATCATTCTTTGTCCCGGCACCCTGCCAGGTCATGACCAGAAGCTGAGATTCCCGTTGCGAGCCCTCTCCAACACCCAACAAGGCGTGCATACCCCGTTTGCGCATTTCATCTTCGCCCAGGACCTCGATCTTCACGCCCAGCTTTTCAAGTTGGCGCGCTCTTTCGACAAAGCTTTCCGGATAGATGATGTTGGCTGGTTCGGATATGACGTCGCGCGCAAGGAACACGCCCGGAACCGTTTTCTCCAGATCCTGGTAAAGCTTCTCAGCGGCCTTGTGCTCTTTCAGAGCCAGGGTCACTGTCTCCAGTGTCGGCTTCTTGTCTTCCTTCTCCCGCGTACGGTAGCGGTCAAAACGGTAACTGCGCAGGCTTGCGCCGTAACCGATACGGGCTGCCAACTGCTCCTGACTGATCTGCCCAGAACTCTGTGATTCCAGCATCAGAGTGGCCTTCGTGACTCCGGTCTGGTTCAGGTGGAACAGCAGGTTTCCGCCAAGTGCTTCCCAGTCCAACTCACCATTTTCCGATGGCTTGCCAATGCCTGCGAGAACGATCCGGTCCAGTTCAAGCCCTTGCGGAGCCAGGACATCGAGAAACTCGCTTTTCTTGCCTTGAAAACGTTTGCTTGCCTCCAAGGCACGCTTAAGGCTTCCGTTGGACGTTCGATCCAGTTCTGCACCGATCTCGCCGAACTGCCCGTCTTCCTGGACGGTCACGACAACCGTGCCCTTGCCGGGCACCTCAGGTGCTGAAAAACCGATCTTCATCTATTCTTCCTCGCTATTTTTGGCGGATGGCCATGAAGATAGGACGAGCGCCCGGCAAGCTAAACCCCTAACTTGCCGTACTCGCCCTGCTGGCATGCTGCCTGGACAGACAAAGCCGGCCTTCAATCCTCCTGTGCGGACATTATTCCATGCGATTGCGCATTTTCTCACTTACAGTGGACAAGGCTGGTTGACGCTGGCACCAGTTTGCGCTTCAAGCGACATACTGGATCTGTTTTGACAGTGGACCAGGCGGGCAATTGGGGGCCATGTTGGCCTGCCGTGATCTCAGGGGGATCTCAGAGTCAAAATGAGCTCTGGAACTTTAAAGAACATTCTCTATTCGGGTGGCGCCATACTGGCCCTGCTGACCCCTTTTCTCATCGAATCGGCCAGCCCGGTTGCCGCACAGACGGCCACAGCGACCAACACCTCCGAAGAACAGGATGAACGCGCCCTTCTGCGTGCGGACGAAGTCAGCAATAACGAGGAAACTGGCATCCTGACGGCCACGGGGAATGTGGAACTCTCCCAGGGTGATCGCGTACTTCTGGCCGACACCGTAACCTACAACACCAATACGGATGTCGCCACGGCAACCGGCAATGTTGCCTTGGTCGAGCCCAGTGGCGAGGTAATCTTCGGCGAGTATGTCGAGATTACCAGCGACATGAAGGAGGCCTTCGTACGTGACGTACGCATCCTGTTGACGGACAACACCCGCATTGCGGCGGACAATGCGGTGCGCACCAACGACAACAGGACCGTCTTTCGTCAGGGGGTTTTCAGCCCTTGTCTGCCCTGCAAGGATGATCCTGAAGCTGCTCCCCTCTGGCAGATCAAGGCCGATCGGGCGATCCATGACAAGGAAGCCCAGGAGATGCGCTACCGCAACGCGCGCCTGGAATTCTTCGGCATACCATCCTTCTACACGCCCTACTTCTCGCACGCCGATTGGACAGTGGATCGCAAGAGCGGTTTTCTGGCAGCGGAATATGGCAGAGATGACTTCCTGGGCAACTATGGAAAGGTCCCATACTACTGGGTAACCGGGCCAACCAGTGATGTCACCATCACGCCCATGTATACGCAAAACCAGGGACTTCAGCTTTCCACTGAGTTCCGGAAGATTTTTGAGAATGGTATTCTCGAAACCACCCTTTCCGGCACACAAGCTGACCTGGTCAATTCCAGAGGTGAGTTGAAGGAAGACCAGTTCCGCGGGCACATCGATGCCATGGGCCGCTTCGACCTGTCGGACACATGGCGTGCCGGGTTCAATATCCGGCGTTCCACCGATGAAAGCTACCCCAAGGTCTATGATGTGGACCTTCGTGACGAAGAACAATTGTACGAGAGTCGCCTCTTTGCTGAGCGGCTAGAAGGGCGCAATTACTTTTCGGCCAATGCCTTCGCTTACCAGTCCCTGTCAGACCAGGTTTCAACAACGCGACAACCAATCGTGGCTCCGATGCTAGACTGGAATCATGTGAGTGAGCCAGTTCTAGGCAGTGGATACTACGAACTGGACGCCAACCTCTTGTCACTTCAAAGGGAAAAAGGACGAGAAGTTCGCCGCCTTTCACTCACAACCGCCTGGAACCAGCCTTTCATGGGTGCCATAGGCGATGTCTATACGCTTCGCGCCAGTTTAAGAACCGATGGCTATTGGACAAACGATCACTATCCAGGCTCTACAGCCTTTGATCCATCGCCCTCTGAAGGCGCAGATTTCGCAGGGCGTGTTTTTCCCCAACTTTCAATGGAATGGCGCTATCCTTGGGTAGCGCAATCAGAGCATTTTCAACAGACTTTCGAACCTATCGTCCAGGCTGTTGCGGCGCCGAATTTCGGGAATTACGACGATATTCCCAATGAGGATAGCCTGGATGTCGAATTTGACGATACTAACCTTTTTGCTCTCAACCGCTACGCCGGCCTGGACCGAATAGATAAGGGCAGCCGTATAGATTATGGTATGAACTATAGCTTTTCGACCTACACCGAATTTTATAGTGAAGCCTTTATTGGCCAGAGTTATCGCATTCAGGATAATGAAGATTTTTCAGAAGGAACTGGCCTTAGATCCAATAGCTCTGATTACGTTGGGCGTATCAGAATACAGCCCTTTAGTGAACTGGATCTACTCTATCGTTTCCGGCTAGATCAAGACGACTTTGACTTCCGACAGCAAGAGGCTCGATTTCGAGCTGGGATACCTGAATTCAGGGTTACAGGAAGCTACCTGAATTTCGAAGAGACCACTGAAAGCAGTCGCTACGGATCACGCGAACAGATAAGAATTTCCCTATCAAACCAGCTAACAGATCATTGGCGCACACGTATTTACGCCCAACACGATATTGAAAATGACTATACACCACGCGCAGGAATAAATCTGATCTATGAGGACGAGTGTTTTACCCTGTTTGCTGGATTTGAGCGACGCCGCTTTCGCAATCGCGAAACCCAACCAGAGGACACCTTTGGAGTTCGAATCAGCTTAAAATACCTTGGTGCCTTCGGAACGGAGTGACATTGTTGCTTTTCAATCTGTTACATTGTTCCTTCATGAGTTCACGCTTATATTGCTCGCAATGTTTCAATATCTGAGGGTCCCCAACAAAGTGCCGCCTGTATGGCTGGAGATGGATAGCTTATGAGAAAGATTTTTGCCCTAGCGCTCAGTGCCTTCTTGCTCGTGGCATATGGTGACACTCAAGAGGCTGAAGCACAGGAAACCCTGAGCGCAGCGGCGGTTGTGAACGATCAGGTCATATCCCAGCTGGACCTTGATCAGCGTCTGAAGCTGTCCCTGCTTTCCAGTGGCCTTCCCAACAACGAGGAAACGCGGCAGAACCTGGCGCCACAAGTCTTGCGCCAGCTTATCGATGAGCGCCTGCAGATGCAGGAAGCCCAGAGGCTGGCACTGGAGGTCCCCGACGGTGAAGTTGAAGCAGCCGTAGCGGAGATCGCCCAGCGCAATGGAAGTTCGGTCGAGGAATTCGACCGCATGCTGGAGCAGAACGGTATTGCCCCCTCCACATTGCGGCGGCAGGTGCGCACCACAATTGCCTGGAATCGCGTCCTCTCCGCCCGTGTTGTACCGGAAGTGCAAATCAACCAGGAGGAAATCGATTTCGCTCTGGAACAGTTTCAGCAAACCAGCAACCAGTCCCAGGTGCGTGTGGCCGAGATCTTTCTGCCGTTCGACAGCCCTTCTGAGCGGGGCGAGGTACGGGAGCTCGCAGACAGGATTTACCAGGAAGTCAGGCGCGGTGCCGACTTCAGGAGCCTGGCCCGTCAGTTCTCGCAATCCCCGACAGCGGCCCGGGGGGGTGACCTTGGCTGGGTTCTGCCGACCGAGTTGGACCCGGATGTCGCCCGTGAAGTGGAAGACATGGGTCGCAACGACCTGGCTGGCCCGATTGAGGCCGTCAACGGCTATTACATTATCGCCGTAATCGACCGGCGCCGGATCAATGCCCAGGGAGAGGTCGAACGCGTCGCACCACGCGAGCCGGAGCCACAGCCTCAGGCGCAACCTCAAGGACCTACAGTCGCACAGCTGCGCAATGCACGCCTGCGTTTGTCCCAGATCATCGTGGAGGCGCCGGAAGGTGAAGAGGAACAGACTGCTGAAGAGCTGGCTGAACGCGTTCAGGGCCTCCAGGGATGCGAACAGGCAAACCAACTGGCCGCGGAAATTGGCATGCCCGGCTCCGGTGATATGGGACGTGTCGTGGCCTCCGAGATGCCCGAGCAGCTTCAGAATCTTCTGCTGCGACTGCCGGTCGGTCAGCCCAGCCCGCCATTGGGAATGAGCGGTGCTGTCAGTGTGCTGTTCGTCTGTGAACGCGTGGATTCCAACGGCAATCCTGTGACCGCCGTCAATCCACAGCAACAACGACAGGCACCTCCAGCCCCCGACGTGGCCGCACAATTTCAGAGCAACATCGACCCACGTCCAATGGCGGAAGGTGAAGAGGATGTTCCTGAAACCGAGGAAGAGCAGGAAGCCAGCGAGAAAAGCGCCGCTGAAAACCTGATGTCCGAGGATATGGAGCCAATCGAACAGCCCGAGATACAGGAGGAACGCAGCGAGCTGGAGCAGCAGGTTGCCGAGAGCTTGCGACGCGAGCAAATCAACCGCAAGTCCGACCGCTATCTGCGCGACCTGCGGCGCTCGGCCAACATCGATATCAGGATGTGATTGTTATCTGATCCCGACTTGCCGGTTTGCGGAATCCGCAAGAACAACTGATGCAGACGACACCTGCCCCTATTGCGCTGACCATGGGCGATCCGGCTGGTATTGGGCCTGAAATCGCCTTGAAGTGCTGGGCCAACCATCGCCAAGCCATGTGTCCGGACTTTGTCTTCTTCGGTTCTGCCGACCTGCTGGAACGCCAGGCGGCGGCACTGAAATGCAATGTACCGATTGAGCGGATACAGGACCTTTCGAAAGTTCGGGGCATTTTTCCCGATGCTCTTCCTGTCCTTGATATCCCCTTGCCCGCTCCGTCATGCCCGGGATTCGCTGACAGCCGCAATGGCCCCGCGGTCATGGCTGCCATAGAGCAGGCACATGCAGCAGTTACCAACGGCCAGGCCTCGGCCCTGGTAACCAATCCGATCCACAAGGACAGTCTCTACGCCTGCGGCTTCAGCCATCCCGGACACACGGAGTACCTGGCTGCGCTTTCCTCAATTGCACATCCGCCGGTCATGATGTTGGCCTCGAAACGATTGCGTGTGGTGCCAGTGACGATCCACATCGCCTTGCGCGAGGTTTCCGCAATGCTATCCAAGGCGACGATACTCCACGCCGCTGAAGTGACGCACCAGGCACTTCTATCGGATTTTGCCATCGAAAGGCCACGTCTGGCCGTTGCTGGCCTCAACCCCCATGCAGGTGAAGGTGGCGCCATGGGAACCGAGGAAATCGACGTCATACGGCCTGCGGTCAAACTCCTGCAGGAACGCGGCCTTTGCATTGAAGAACCCCAGGCTGCAGACAGCCTGTTCCATGAACAGGCACGCGATACCTACGATGCCGTCCTCTGCATGTATCATGATCAGGCCCTCATCCCGATCAAGACCCTGGACTTTGACAGTGCTGTGAACGTAACGCTGGGACTGCCCATCGTGCGCACCTCTCCCGACCATGGCACGGCCTTCAACATTGCCGGACAAGACAAGGCCAATCCCTCAAGCCTGCTGGCTGCCCTGAAGATGGCGGCCGATATGGCCCAGGCACGTAGCAGGCCCCACGTGTCTTCCCAACATGACTGAACTCAGGGACTTGCCACCCCTGCGCGAAGTGATTGCGCGCCACGGCTTGGCGGCACGCAAGAGTCTGGGGCAGAATTTCCTGCTCGACCCCAACCTTACTGGACGTATAGCGCGCTCCGCGGGCGATCTGAGCACGGGAAGCATCATAGAGATCGGACCCGGGCCAGGTGGACTGACAAGATCCTTGCTGCTAGCAGGGGCCCGCCACGTCATTGCAGTAGAGAAGGATTTGCGCTGCCTGGAAGCGTTGGAAGAAACACGCTGCGCGAGCAACGGTCGCCTGGAACTTCTAAGCGGGGATGCTCTGAAAGTTCCGATAGACACCTTGGGACAGGCACCGCGGAAGATTGTTGCCAACCTGCCCTACAATATTGCCACTCCCCTGCTGATCAGTTGGCTGCACGCCATTGACCGCAGTCCCCACTGCCTCGAAAACATGATCTTGATGTTTCAGAAGGAAGTGGCTCAACGGATTACGGCACCCCCGGGAAACAAGGCATACGGGCGACTTTCAGTCCTCTCTCAATGGCTTTGCGAGACGGAGTTGCTATTTGACATTGCCCCTGGAGCCTTCACGCCACCGCCAAAGGTAACCTCATCGGTTGTGCGTCTGATTCCCCGTGAAAAGCCACGTGCCGAAGCCCATCTTGAGGTATTGGAAAAGGTCACAGCCGCAGCCTTCGGCCAGAGGCGCAAGATGCTGCGCCAATCACTGAAAGGCCTGTTCCCCAACGCTGCCGAGGTGCTTGGGGATCTTGGCCTCAAGGAAACGGCACGGGCCGAGGAGTTGGACATAGAGGATTTTTGCGCCCTGGCGCAGCGTCTCTCGAACGACTGACTTCAGCCGGTCGAACGCAGTCGGTGCACGAAATCTCCGAGACCAAGCAACCGGTCTCGCCTCAGGCGTTCTGCTGTCAGGATGGAACGCACCTGCTCCACCGACCGTTCCAGCTGCTCATTCACGATAATGTAGTCATAGGCATCCCAATGGCTCATCTCGTCTGCAGCCTTTGCCATCCGGGACTTCACGACATCGGGGCTGTCCTGCGCACGCGTGTGCAAACGGCGTTCGAGCTCGTCCTGTGAGGGCGGCAGGATGAAGATCCTCACCAAATCCTTTGGCATCTTCCCACTGAGTTGCTGGGTTCCCTGCCAATCGATGTCGAACAAGACATCCCGTCCCGCTGCCAAGGCCTCTTCCACGGGTTTGCGCGGTGTCCCATAGTATCGATCGAAGACCTGCGCATGCTCCAGGAGCTCTCCTGTTTCCGCCATGGTCTTGAAGGATGGTTCGTCCACAAAATGATAGTCCACACCATCACGTTCCCCCGGACGCTTCGGACGGGTGGTTGCCGAAACCGACAGGATCAGATTGCTGTCCTCTTTCAGTATCTCGCGTGAAATGGCTGTCTTCCCTGCCCCTGAGGGGGAAGACAGCACCAGCATGAGGCCGCGCCGACTGATACCGCTTTCGTCCATCCTTGCCTCGCTTACTCGATGTTCTGCACAAGCTCACGCAGTTGGTCGACCGTCGCCTTCAGGTCCAGCCCCAAGGTGGTCAGCTCGGGATCAGGGGACTTTGAACACAGGGTGTTGGCTTCCCGATTGAACTCCTGACAGAGAAAGTCCAAGCGACGCCCCACGGCACCGCCACCTGTCAAAAGCTCCTGACTTGCCGCAACATGTGCCTTCAGCCGGTCAAGCTCCTCGCGGACATCCGCCTTGCTGACCAGCAAGGCAGCCTCCTGACTCAGGCGATCTTCTTGCAGTTCTCCAGCCGAAGCTTCCAGCAGTTGATGAACGAGTTGGCGCAAGCGTGTGCGCATAGCCTCTGGACGTGTCGCTTCCAATTGTTCGGCGGCAGCGACAATCTGTGTAATCCGATCCATATGCCCCTGCAGCAGTTCTGCCATTCGGCGGCCTTCGTCCAGGCGCGCCTGCTCCAACTTGCCCAAAGCCTGATCGAAATCATCCATCAAGGCACTTTCCGTGACCTGGCGAATCGCCTCGTCCTCATCCTCCTCCTGCACTGCAAGGACACCACGCAGGGCAAGGAGCCCATCCGCCCTTGGCGGCGCCACATCATAGTCCTGGCACAGACGGTCACAGAGCCCGGCCAAACGCTCCAGAAAGACCTCATCGACACGGACCTGGGCTTGGGGACTCAGCTTCCTTAGGGACAGGGAGACATTCACGTTGCCACGGTGGAGCCGCTCCTTGAGCCGCCGTCTTAAGTCGGGCTCCAAGCTGTCAAAGCCTTGCGGCCCGCGAAAGCGAATCTCGAGACCGCGGCCGTTCACGCTCTTCACCTCCCAAACCCAGGAGTAGATATCGTTTCCTCCCTGTACGCGGGCAAAACCGGTCATGGAGGCAATGGCAGAAGAAGTCATGAAGTGATACCAAGCTGTGAGTTACTTTGGAAAAGGCGTCACTTAATAACCGTCTGAAGGAGTAACGGCAACCTGCAGAGGAGTCCGCCATGCTGTTCCGCAGCAAACAGACTGTCCCAGGCCATGTGATGATTACTGGGGCCTCCAGTGGCCTTGGAGCAGCCCTGGCCCAGTATTACGCCGAACGCGGCTGCCAATTGAGCCTGTCCGGACGCAACAAGTCCCGCTTGGACAGGATCGCACAGTCTTGCCGGGACAAGGGCGCGATTGTTGAGGCCACCCCTTTGGATGTCTGCGACAGAGAAGAATGCGAAGACTGGGTTCGTAAGGCTGACGACTGGAAGCCCCTGGACCTGATGATTGCAAACGCCGGTATCTCTGCTGGAACCGGAAATGGTGGAGAAACGGAAGAGCAGACCCGCCAGATTCTGGAGACAAACTGCACAGGCCTCATCAACAACGTGATGCCCGTACTTGAGCGGATGAAGTCCAGAGACAAGGGCCAGATCGCCCTCATGTCCTCTCTGGCTGCCTTCAGGGGGTTTCCAGGCGCACCTGCCTATTGTGGTTCGAAGGCGATGGTGCGGGTGTGGGGAGAGGCTTTACGCGGTGAACTGGCTCCCCGAGGACTCGCCGTAAACGTCATCTGTCCCGGCTATGTCCAGACACCCATGACAGAGGTCAACGATTTTCCGATGCCCTTTCTCATGTCGGCAGAGAAGGCTGCCAAAATCATGGCCCGCGGCCTGGCAAGAAACCGGGCACGCATCGCTTTCCCCCTTCCCACCTACTTTGCTGCCTGGCTACTGGGCGCACTTCCGGTCGGCCTGACAGACAGCTTACTTGCACGTTTGCCGCGAAAGGCATGAGTACCGATTACTCGTCCTCTCCGTCACGAATGCGGCGCCAGTTCCGGACATTCCTGTTGTGCTCATCCAGGGTTTGCGCGAAGGCGTGCCCACCCGACCCATCGGCGACGAAATAGAAATAATCCGTATCGGCCGGATTCAACACAGCTTCCAGGGACTCCCGGCCCGGATTGGCAATCGGGCCCGGAGGCAACCCATTGATGTAATAGGTATTGTAAGGGTCTTCGATTTCCCAGTCCTTGCGCGTCAACTCACGATCGAGAGGGCCTTCCCCTTTGGTCAGGGAATAGATGACCGTCGGATCCGATTGAAGCGGCATCCCTTGGCGCAATCGATTGATGAAAACGCTGGCCACCATCGGGCGCTCGCTGGCAACCGCTGTTTCCTTCTCCACAATGGAGGCCAATGTGACCGCTTCCTCCGGGGTCTCAAGAGGCAGTCCTTCGTTTCGCTCTGACCAGAGCGCCTGGACAAGAGTCTGCATGTCCTTCTGCATGCGATCAATCAAGTCCTGCCGTCGATCACCCCACTGAAAGTGATAGGTTTCGGGCAGAAGCGAGCCCTCAGCGGGCAGTTCCGGAACATCGCCCTCCAGCACCTCGGTTCTTTCAAGCAAGCCGACGACTTCATAGGAGGTGCGGCCCTCGGGAACCGTAAGCTGCCGAACGACGAAATCACCGCTTTCCAGTTTCTCCAGGACTTCCCGCAAGGATGCACCTGGAGAAAACTCATACTCTCCCGCTTGAAGACGTCCGGCTTTTCCGCTGAGACGCGCCGCCACCTGGAAAGCCAGGGCATCATCGATGACCCCCCGCGCTTCCAGTTCGGTGGAAATGCTGCGAACGCCGCTACCACGCTCGATCAGCACAACCGTCTCTTCCTTGGCTGGCCCTTCGCCTTCGTAGGCTTGATAGGCAAGCAGCCCCGCAACAGCGAGCAGGAGACCGCCGGTAACGATCAGGACCAGGAAGAAGCGAAGCGTACCTCGCATGATGAAACGCTAGCTGGCCGAGGAGAGAATCAGGCTGGCGTTCGTCCCGCCAAACCCGAACGAGTTCGAAAGCGCATAGCGCACTTTCCACTCCTTTGGTTCATGCGGAACGAGGTCCACCCCATCTGCTTCAGGAGCAGGTTCATCAAGATTGAGCGTGGGAGGCACCACGCCGTCTCGTAATGCCAAAATGCAGAAGATTGCCTCGACAGCCCCAGCAGCCCCCAGCAGGTGCCCGATCGCGGATTTGGTCGAGGACATCTTCACACGATTCACGGATTCTCCGAACAACTGCTTGACGGCCCCCAGTTCGATGATATCGCCCAGCGGCGTCGAAGTGCCGTGTGCATTGATATAGTCGATATCCTCTGCGGAAATGCCGGCACGTTTAAGTGCGGCGCGCATGGCCCTGTATCCGCCATTTCCGTCCTCGGGAGGGGCCGTGACATGGTAGGCATCGCCCGAAAGGCCATAACCCACCACTTCACCATAAATCTTGGCGCCGCGCTTCTTGGCGTGCTCGTATTCCTCGAGCACCAGCACGCCTGAGCCCTCGCCCATGACAAAGCCATCCCGGCCCTTATCCCAAGGGCGAGATGCCTTGTCGGGCGTATCATTGTATCCCGTACTCAGGGCACGCGATGCGCAAAAGCCAGCAAGACCGATTCTCGAGATGGCGGCTTCCGCACCGCCGGCAATCATGACATCCGCATCATCGGCCATGATCAAACGCGCCGCATCGCCAATGGCGTGAGCACCGGTGGAGCAGGCTGTCACAACAGAGTGGTTGGGCCCTTTGAACCCATACTTTATTGAAACCTGTCCAGAAACAAGATTGATCAGTACGGCTGGAATGAAAAAGGGCGAAAGCTTGCGGGGGCCGCGCTCCTTTACGGTCAACGCCCCTTCATAAATTGTCTCCAAGCCACCAATACCGGACCCGATCATCACGCCCGTACGTTCCAGGCTATCCTCATCCTGAGGTTCCCAACCGGCGTCCTTTATGGCCTGCTCCGCAGCTGCCATCCCATAGACGATGAAGCGGTCGTTCTTGCGCTGGTCCTTGGGCGCCATCCACTCGTCGGCATTGAACCCACCCTCGGCAGCATTGCCAGCGGGGGGTTTGCCGGCGATCTTGGAAGGAAGATCGGATATATCGAAGCCTTCGACAGGCCCGATTCCCGATTTGCCATCAAGAATTTGCTTCCAGACATACTCAACCCCGGTCCCAACCGGTGTGACCAGTCCGAGGCCCGTTATGACAACTCTTCTCATACTGAAAAGACACTCAGCACCCAAGCGGGATTGAAGCGTCCGGACCGGCCGGACGCTTCAATCGTGCTCAGGTGTTCTCCTGGATAAAGTTGATCGCATCCTTGACGGTTACGATCTTCTCAGCGGCATCATCGGGGATTTCGCAGCCGAATTCCTCCTCAAACGCCATGACCAACTCAACCGTGTCGAGGCTGTCGGCACCGAGATCGTCAATGAAGCTGGCATCCTCCGTGACCTTGGATTCCTCCACACCGAGGTGCTCAACAACGATTTTCTTCACGCGTTCCGCGACATCGCTCATGATTGTCTAATCCCCAAAAAGCTAAAGCTGAAGTGTCTTTCGTGTTCCGTTCGGTCCCCTGCACGGCATTTTCGGCTCTCTCGCCTTTGATACCGCTGCTCTGCCGATACTGGCGGCGCCTATTAGCACAGGTATAAACTGCTTGCCAACGCTCCCGATCATTCACGGCACGACTTTGTATCCTGCCCGGGGCATCAGGAACCCAAGGCGGCTATATCATGGCCATCCCACCATTAACATGCAAGGTTTGCCCCGTCATATAGCCGGCTTCCTCGCTTGCAAGGTAGACACAGGCCGCCGCAACATCCTGAGGAGACCCCAGCCTTCCCGCAGGAATCGAAGCCAGCATCCTCTCTTTCTGGTCTTCATTCAGGACATCGGTCATTGCCGTCTCGATGAACCCTGGCGCCACGCAATTGACCGTGATCCCGCGCGTTGCCACTTCTCCAGCCAGGGACTTGGAGAACCCGATCATTCCGGCCTTTGAGGCAGCATAGTTGGTTTGTCCCGGATTTCCTGTCACCCCGACAATGGACGTGATTCCGATAATCCGCCCCCAGCGATTCTTCATAAGCGGCTTAAGAGCCGCACGGCTCAACTGAAAGGCCGCCGTCAAGTTGACGGCCAGGACCTGTTCCCACTCCTCGTCCTTCATGCGCATGGCCAGATTGTCCCGTGTCAGGCCCGCATTGTTCACAAGAATGTCAAACCCACCGAGAGCCTCGCTCACTTGGCCCGGCAGAGCCGCCACAGCCTTTGCATCATCCAGAGCACAAGGCAGAACCGATGTCCCCTCGCCCATCTCGGCTGCAAGCGAATCAAGCGCTTCGCGCCGCGTGCCGGAAAGGGCCACCTTGGCGCCGCGCTGATGCAGGGCACGTGCAATGGCGCCGCCAATCCCGCCGGAAGCGCCCGTGACCAGTGCCACACGTCCTGTCAGGTCAAACATGTTCCGAGCCTTTCTTGCTATTGCATGATTCCTAGAGGCTTTTCAGGAAGGCCTCTATATCCTCCGGGGTCCCGACCGCCGTTCCCTTGAGCTCGCGATCAATCCGTTTTGTCAGTCCACTCAGAACCTTCCCTGCGCCCAGTTCCACAATGGATTCCACGCCCGCCGCTTTCATGGCCAGCATGCTTTCACGCCAGCGGACCATTCCGGTCACCTGCTCGACCAGTAAACGTCGCAGGGTTTCCGGCTCCTGTACGGGCTCCGCAGTGACATTGGCAACGAGCGGCAACGGCGGGACGGCAAAGACCACTTCAGCCAGTGCTTCCGCCATTACATCGGCAGCCGGTGCCATCAATGGGCAGTGGAACGGAGCGGAGACTGGTAACAGCACACTGCGCTTTGCGCCGGCTTCACCCGCCAGCTTCACGGCACGCTCCACGGCCTCCTTGTGACCACTGATCACAATCTGCCCTGGCGCATTGTCGTTTGCTGCGGTGCACACCTGGTGATTGCCGTCTTCGTCCTTTGCAGCCTTCTCCGCAATCTCCTGCACAGTTGGCATTTCGAGTCCCAGCAAGGCCGCCATGGCGCCGGTGCCGACAGGCACGGCTTGCTGCATGGCCTGCCCGCGCTTCTTCAGAAGGCGGGCTGTCTCCGCAAGGCTGAGAGTCCGTACAGCGGCCAAGGCTGAGTATTCGCCGAGTGAATGGCCGGCTACATAGCTGGCCTTGTCGAAAAGGGAGAACCCTCCCTCTTCCTCGATCACGCGCACGACGGCCAGACTTGTTGCCATCAGTGCAGGCTGGGCGTTCTCGGTCAGGGTCAGCTCATCGGCCGGGCCCTCGAACATCAGGCGAGAGAGCTTCTGGGAAAGCGCGTCATCCACTTCCTCGAACACCATGCGAGCCGCAGGAAAGGCCTCGGCCAACTCCCGGCCCATCCCGACACTCTGGCTGCCCTGACCGGGAAAAACAAAGGCGCGCTGCATGGAATACCCCGTTTCTGTCTGTTCAGAATTCTTGCCCTCTTTCAGGACAGTGATGGCTACTGATAACGCCGCACATAATACTGTCAAGCCAACGAGAAAACCGATACTTGGCTGGAATCCATAGCTTCCTGCCCGACAACAGGCTCATGCCGCATTTTGCTATGCTTCCAACGCTTGCAGACAGCCACAAGAAATGTATAGTGCGCGCCTTCAGACTCAGACGTGAAAATCTGGATCTCCTTGCCGGTTCCCTCTCTTTGTCGTGATTGCGTGAATGACGGGATCGGCTAGGGCCGGAGCGCCGCCGAAATCATTTTCGGGGCACCGGGCCGTTAACAGCCGTAAGGAGCACCTATATGCCGTATTATGAAAGCGTGTTCATTGCACGCCAAGACATCGCTGCGGCCCAGGTGGAAACGCTTACAGACGAATTCGCTCAGTTGATCAAGGATCAGGGCGGCGAAATCGCCAAGCGTGAATACTGGGGCCTCAAGAACCTCTCCTTCAAGATCAAGAAGAACCGCAAGGGGCACTATGTCCTCTTCAGCCTGGATGCACCCTCCTCTGCCATCCACGAATTCGAGCGCGTCATGCGCTACAACGAGGATGTGCTTCGCTACATGACCGTGAAGGTCAAGGAGCTGGATCCCGAGCCGTCCCCCATGATGCAGTCGCGCGATGAACGTGGCCGTGGCGGACGTCGTGATGATCGTGGCCGCGAAGATCGCGGTCGTGGCGGTGGCCGTCCCCCACGTCGGGAGGAGAATTGATATGAGTGTACAAGTCGTTAGCCGTGGTGGCGCACCGCGTCGCCCCTTTTTCCGTCGTCGCAAGTCCTGCCCCTTCTCCGGCCCCAACGCACCGAAGATCGACTACAAGGACGTGCGTCTGCTGCAGCGCTTCATATCTGAACGCGGCAAGATCGTCCCGAGCCGCATCACGGCCGTTTCCAGCAAGAAGCAGCGTGAGCTTGCACGCGCTATCAAGCGCGCGCGTTACCTCGGGCTTCTGCCCTACACCATCAGCTGATTGCTGAGCGGGAGAGAACAATGGAAGTTATTCTTCTGGAACGCATAGAAAATCTGGGTCAGATGGGCGACGTCGTGAAGGTTCGCCCGGGTTTCGCCCGGAATTTCCTGCTTCCTCAAAGCAAGGCCCTCCGGGCCAACGAGAAAAATCTTGAGGTCTTTCGCCAACGGCGAGCTCAGCTGGAAGCAGAGAATCTCAAGCGCCGTCAGGAGGCCGAAGAGGTCTCCAAGAAGCTTGATGGCCTTCAGATCATCGTCATTCGCCAAGCTGGCGATTCCGGACAGCTCTACGGCTCGGTCTCTTCGAAAGACATTGCCGAAGCCATCACGGAAGCCGGCGCAACGGTTACACGTAACCAGGTTATTCAGGACCGTCCCATCAAGTCCCTCGGCCTGCACGACATTCGGGTGCGTCTGCATCCGGAAGTCTCCATAGTCGTAACCATCAATGTCGCCCGCTCCGAGAGCGAAGCCGAGCTGCAGCAGAAGGCCGGCAAGTTTGTCAGCTTCGAGGAACAGCAGGCTCAGGAAGAAGCTGCGGAAGCGGAAGCCCTCGAGCGTGCAGCTGAAGCTGAGGAAATTGAAGCGGAAGCTGAAGCCGAGGCTTCACAGGCAGAGGTCGACGAAGAGCAAAAAGAGGTCAACTGAGCCTCTTTCTTCGATTTCGAGCGATGTTCTCAAGCATGAAAATGGCGACCGGTCCCGGTCGCCATTTTTTTCCTTTGTCGAATCCATGCGGCCTCCTCCTCTTGCGTTTTCCTTTCTAAAAGGCAAATAATCAAAGTGGCGTGACGACGCGAGTCGTTGAAAGGACAGGAATGCTTACGGACAAATTGGTGAGGGGCATCACCATTCTGTCCGTTTTGAGATCATGGAGCCTGAAAATGCTGTTCAAGAGCATGCTGGCAAAGATGGTACAAAAAGGCACCATCCGCCTTGTTGACGCAGAGGGGAAAACGGAAACCTATGGTTCGGGCGAGGAACCCAGCTGCACCATTCGTTTGCACAGGAAATCCCTGGAATGGTCGCTGGCCATCAATCCGGCCCTCCGTGTTCCGGAAGCCTACATGGAAGGCACCTTGACGATGGACGAGGATGTCCGTCACGTGCTGCATGTCGTTTTTTCAAACTACAGCAATCTGGAATCCCAAGCCCTGTTTCAGGCCACCAATGACCTGTTTCGTCAAACCAGACGCTTGAAACAATTCAATCCAATCGGCAAGGCGCAGAAGAACGTCGCCCATCACTATGACCTGTCCAGCGAACTCTACGACCTGTTTCTGGACAGTGATCGACAGTATTCCTGTGCCTATTTCACTGACCCGAACAACTCACTTGAGAAAGCGCAGGAGGACAAGAAGCGGCATATCGCAGCCAAGCTGCTGCTCAATCAGCCGGACCTGAAGGTTCTTGATATTGGTTCCGGCTGGGGTGGAATGGGCCTCTACCTGTCACAGGTCGCGGATTGCGATGTGACCGGTGTGACCCTGAGCGTTGAACAGCACAATCTGAGTGAAGAACGCGCCGCTGAGGCAGGTTTGTCAAACCGCTGCCACTTCCAACTGGAAGACTACAGGAATGTAAAGGGGTCCTTCGACCGAATCGTCTCAGTCGGGATGTTCGAGCATGTGGGCAAGGGGAACTATGAGGAGTTCTTTACGAAGGTCCGTGACCTTCTTGATGACAACGGTGTCTGCCTGTTGCACACCATTGGCCGCCTGGACCAGCCGGCTCCCATAAATCCTTTCATCCGCAAATACGTCTTTCCCGGCGCCGACCTGCCTTCGCTTTCCGAGGCAACGGATGTTATCGAGAAGAGCGGCCTGATCACGACAGACATTGAGATCCTCCGCCTGCATTATGCGGAAACCCTTCGCAATTGGTACGAACGCTTCCAGAAGAACCGCAAGGAAGTCGCCCGAATCTACGACGAACGTTTTTGCCGTATGTGGGAGATGTACCTGGCCGGAAGTGAAATGGGCTTCCGTTACGAGGGCCTTTGCGTATTCCAGATCCAGCTCACCAAGAACCTCGAAGCCGTACCCCTGACTCGTGACTACATATACGAGTGGGAAAACAAGGTTCAGAACCTGGAAGTCCGGGCTGCCGAATAACGCACCTTCCCCAGCGGGGAGATCAGGGTAAAGTTATCCCCGTTAATTTATGTTATCCACAGGCCTGAAGGTCACGCCAAGGCTGGACGGAACTGTTACAGTCAGGATCATGGAAGCACAGAGCAGCCCACATCTTAGTGCCGTTTCGGGCGCGGACTCCGCTTTGCCGGAACGCATGCCGCCCAGCAATCTAGAGGCGGAACAGGCCTTGCTGGCGGCAATGCTTGCCAACAATCATGCTTACGAGAAAGTCGCGGGCTTCCTGCAACCGGACCATTTTACCGATCCGGCACACGCACGTCTTTTTGAAGCTTGCCGCACCTTGATCGAACGCGGCCAGTTGGCCACAGCGATCACGCTCAAGAATCACTTCGAGCAGGACGGCGCACTGGCGGAAGTCGGCGGTGCCAAGTATCTGGCCGAGCTGCAGGCCTCATACGTGAACATCGTCGATGTGAAGCATTACGGCCGTATCATCCACGACCTTTATCTGCGTCGTGAACTGATCGACCTGGGTGAGGATATCGTCAACAAGGCCTACGAGCATTCCCTGGACTCCGACGCCTTGCAGCAGATCGAAGGCTCTGAAGAAAAACTCTACCGACTGGCCGAAACCGGTCTGTCCGAAGGTGGACTGCAAGGCTTCGGCAATGCCCTCAGCGAAGCCGTCGGCCTGATCGAGGCCGCCTATCGGCGGGATGGGAACCTGGCCGGCGTTTCGACAGGTTTCACCGATCTGGACAAGCTACTTGGCGGATTGCATAAGTCGGATCTGCTGATCCTTGCGGGTCGGCCTTCCATGGGCAAGACAGCACTTGCCACCAATATCGCCTTCAACGTTGCACGCTCCAAGCGGATTGAGCGCGACGAGAATGGCCAGGCCTATGAAGTTCCCGAAAGCGTTGCCTTCTTCTCGCTGGAAATGTCGGCCGATCAGTTGGCAGCCCGCATTCTCTCGGAACAGTCGGGCGTGCGCTCGGATTCCCTGCGCAAGGGTGAAATCAACCAGGAGGAATTCGAAAGCATCTTCGAAGCCAGCCGGAACCTTCAGAACCTGCGCCTGTTCATTGACGATACACCGGCCATCAACATTCCGGCCCTGCGCACCCGCGCACGCCGCCTGAAGCGTCAGCACGGCCTGAGCCTGATTGTGGTGGACTACCTGCAGCTCATGTCCGTTCCGGCAGGAACCCGTTCCGACAATCGCGTGCAGGAAATTTCCGACATCACGCGTGGCCTCAAAGCCCTGGCCAAGGATCTGGACGTGCCGGTCATTGCGCTTTCCCAGTTGAGTCGCGCTGTGGAGCAACGCGAAGACAAGCGGCCACAGCTGGCAGACCTTAGGGAATCAGGGTCCATCGAGCAGGACGCCGATGTGGTGATGTTCGTCTATCGCGAGCAGTACTATCTGGAGCGCGCCGAGCCTGTTCACCGCGAAAATGAGGCCGAAGACAAGTATCAGGAGCGCTATCAGCGCTGGCAGCAACGCTGTGAAGCGGCCTACGGACAGGCAGAAGTCATTGTCGCAAAGCAGCGTCACGGCCCGATCGGCATTCGGACCCTGGCCTTCGACGGCGACACCACACGCTTCAGCGACTTCATACCCGACGATCACCTGCCCGATGTGCGCTGATGTCCCGGCCCGTGCGGGCGCCCTTCTCACAATAGACCTGACGGCCCTTCAGCAGAACTATCGCCGATTGGCTAATCAGGCAGCACCAGCGCGCTGCGCAGCGGTCGTAAAGGCGGATGCCTACGGTTTGGGATTGGACCAGGTGGCACCCGCACTGGCGGAAGCCGGCGCCAATACCTTTTTCGTGGCCCTGCCCGAGGAAGGGATGAGACTGCGCAGCCTCCTGCCCGATGTAACCGTCTATGTGCTCAGCGGATATTTCCCCGGGGCGGAAGCAGATTATGCCGAGTATCAGCTTCGCCCCGTGCTCAACAGCCTCGGCGATATCGAGCGCTACAGACAGGTTGTGGAAGATCACCCGGTTCCTGCCAGCCTTCATCTGGATACCGGCATGAATCGGCTGGGACTGTCCCGTGCGGAATGGCACAAGCTCCAGGAACATCCAGAATTGATAGAGGGGCTGGATCTGCGCTTGCTCATGAGCCATCTGGCCTGTGCGGAAGATGACGCACACCCGATGAACGCCGAGCAGTTGGAGCGCTTTCGCCAGATACAGGCATTCCTGCCGGAAATACCGGCCAGCTTGGCCAATTCATCAGGCCTCTTTCTGGGGCCGGACTACAGTTTCCAACTGGCCCGACCTGGAGTGGCCTTATACGGCGCCAACCCGACCCCGAGCCAGCCTTCACCGATGCAGCCCGTCGTACGGCTCAACACTCGAATCCTGCAGGTGCGCGAGATTGATTCAGGCGAGAGCGTTGGCTATGGTGCGACCTACACGGCAGATGCGCCTCGGCGTGTCGCCACAATTGCGGCAGGCTACGCCGATGGATTACACCGCGCGCTGTCCAATACAGGTCGGGCCTGGATGGAAGGATATGAATTGCCGTTTCTGGGCCGCGTTTCCATGGATCTCATAACACTGGATGTCAGCAATCTACCGCCAGCCCTTGCCCGGGCAGGCCAAAGCGTGGATCTTCTCGGCCCGGATCAGGACGTTGACGGACTGGCCGAGCAGGCTGGAACCATCCCCTATGAGATCCTGACAAGCCTCGGTCGCCGTTATCACAGACACTATCTGGACCACACGACGTGATTCCCATCCTTACGCCGCTGGGTCGGACCTTTCTTTCCTTCCTTCAGGTCACTGGACGCCTGGTGATATTCTCAGGGCGTGCCCTTTCTCACTGCGTCCGTCCCCCCTTCTACCCCAGGCTCATCGCACGCCAGATGATCGAGATCGGGTATTACTCGCTGCCTGTTGTTGGTTTGACAGCCATATTCACCGGCATGGTCCTGGCCCTGCAGAGTTATACCGGCTTCGCCCGTTTTTCGGCGGAAAGCGCCATTCCCAACGTTGTTGTCGTCTCCATCACCCGTGAACTCGGGCCGGTTCTTGCCGGCCTGATGGTGGCTGGACGCATCGGCGCGGCCATCGCTGCCGAAATCGGGACCATGCGGGTTACAGAACAGATTGATGCCCTCAAGACCCTGGCCACGAACCCCTTCAAGTACCTGATTGCCCCGCGGCTGATCGCCGGCATGACGATGCTGCCGGTACTGGTTCTTATTGCGGACATTATTGGCGTCTTTGGCGGTTATCTGGTCTCCATCTACAGCCTGGGCTTCAATCCCAGCAACTATATCAACAACACCATGGACTTCCTGCACGCCCAGGACGTCATTTCAGGACTGGTGAAAGCCGCCGTTTTCGGCATGCTGGTCACATTGATGGGTTGCTATCACGGCTATCATTCCCGTGGCGGCGCACAGGGCGTTGGACGTGCAACCACGAATGCCGTGGTCTCTGCCTCGATCCTGATTCTCTGTGCGAATTACATTGTCACCGGCCTATTCTTCGACCGATGAGCAGCACCGCAATAGAAATCCGGGACCTTCACATCTCGTTCGGCAGCAACCATGTCCTGCGGGGAGTGAATCTGGATATTCCCAAAGGCAGTTCGCTTGTCGTGATTGGGGGATCCGGCAGTGGCAAGTCCGTTCTTTTGAAATGCATTCTCGGAATCCTCCAACCTGATTCCGGAACCATCCGCGTCAATGGAGAAGAAATCACGGAGCTCTACGGCCGAGCTCTGGACAGTTTTCGCACCCGCTTCGGAATGCTCTTCCAGGGCGCAGCCCTGTTCGATTCCCTGCCCGTCTGGGAAAATGTTGCCTTCTATCCCCTGCACAGCCAGGGAGTGTCCCGCAAGAAGGCGCACGAGGTCGCTTTGCGTTTCCTTGCCAACGTCGGTCTCGATGCCGATATAGCCGAACTCTATCCTGCGGAACTTTCAGGCGGTATGCGAAAGCGCGTCGGACTGGCCCGTGCCATTGCAACTGAACCGGACGTGATCTTCTTTGACGAGCCGACAACGGGCTTGGATCCCATCATGGGCGACATGATTGACCAGTTGATTCGCAAATGCATTACCGAGTACGGCTTCACCGGTCTGACAATCACCCATGACATGGCGAGTGTGCGGCGCATTTCCGACGAGGTCGCTCTGCTTTATGAGGGGCGCATCGTATGGAAAGGTCCCACGGAGACACTGGACCACCCCGACAACCCCTACGTGGAACAGTTCGTGACCGGACAAACGGAAGGCCCCATCCAGGTGCAGTTCTGATCGATCATGGCAAAGCGCCAAACCCAGTATGTCTGCCAATCCTGCGGAAGCTTCCATCCCAAATGGAGCGGCCGCTGCGATAGCTGTGGTGAGTGGAACACCCTGGCAGAAGAGATGGTCCAGCAAGCCACCCCCGGGGGTCTTAAATCCAAGGGGAATGCAAAAGGACGTGAGGTTGAATTCGTTGCCTTGAAGGGAACGGGCGCCACGCCGCCCCGTTTCATTTCCGGCATCGGTGAGTTCGACCGTGTCTGTGGCGGTGGCCTCGTCCCAGGATCCGCCGTCCTGGTCGGTGGTGATCCCGGTATCGGGAAATCGACATTGTTGCTTCAGGTGACAGCGGCTCTGGCAGGCGAAGACAATGCTCAAGTCTGTGCCTATGTATCGGGTGAGGAAGCGGTGGACCAGATCAGGTTGCGGGCTTCACGACTGGGACTGACGGACTCCCGGGTACAGCTGGCCGCTGAAACTTCGGTGCGCGACCTGGTCGCCACTTTGGATCGGCCAGACCCGCCACGCATTGTTGTCATCGATTCCATCCAGACCATGCACGTGGACAACATGGAATCCGCCCCCGGTACAGTCGGGCAGGTTCGCGCCTCGTCCCAGGAATTGATTCGTCTGGCCAAGAAACGCGGATTCTGCCTTCTGCTGGTCGGTCATGTGACCAAGGACGGCATGATTGCCGGTCCCAAGGTCCTGGAACACATGGTCGATTGCGTCCTGACCTTCGAGGGCGAACGCGGTCATCAGTTCCGTGTCCTTCGCTCCGTCAAGAACCGCTATGGCGCCACCGACGAGATCGGTGTCTTCGAGATGGTGGACGAGGGCTTGAGTGAAGTCGCCAACCCATCGGAACTGTTTCTGGCAGAACGCAGGGGAAACATATCCGGGGCATCGGTCTTTGCAGGCCTAGAAGGGACACGTCCGGTGCTGGTGGAAATCCAGGCTCTGGTCAGTCCCTCCCCCCTTGGAACGCCCCGCAGAACGGTCGTCGGATGGGACAGCGGACGCCTGGCCATGGTTCTGGCCGTCCTGGAAGCACGCTGTGGCCTTGTGATGGCGGGTAAGGACGTATATCTGAATGTTGCAGGCGGGTTGCGGATCAATGAACCGGCTGCAGACCTAGCCGTGGCCGCTGCACTGGTATCCGCAGCCAGCGACACGGCTGTGCCCGAGGAGTTCGTGGTGTTTGGGGAAATCGGCCTGTCTGGAGAAATCCGGGCAGTGAGCCAGACCGAGGTCAGATTGAAGGAGGCTGGAAAGCTGGGCTTCACACGCGCACTGCTGCCTCCACGTCGAGGGCGCAAGCTGACACCGCCGCCCGGTATAGAGCTCCAGGAAGTTGCGCACCTTCAGGACCTTGTCGCTCACATCGCCGCCGGTTCGGGAAAAGACTAGAGAAGGCTCATGGACAACCTGCCGATCAATGCCGTCGATCTCGCAATACTGATCGTGGTCCTCCTCTCGGGGCTACTGGCCTTCAGCCGGGGGCTCGTCCATGAATTCCTGGGCCTTATAGCCTGGGTCGGCGCCGCTTTGGTTACCCTTCATTTCTTTCTACCCGCACAGGAGGTCGCACGTGATATCATCGCGATCGAAATACTGGCGGACATTGCAGCCGGACTGGCACTGTTCCTTGTGGCGCTGTTCTTCTTCTCGATCATTTCACGCACAATCGGTAAGCGTGTCCGGGAGAGCAGCATAGGTTTTCTGGATCGTTCCCTCGGGCTTTTGTTCGGCATTGCGCGCGGCGCCCTTATCGTTTGTCTGCTCTGGCTGGTCTTTGCCTGGCTGATGCCGCCGGCCGATCGCCCGCAATGGGTACAGAATGCCCGGGCGTTGCCGATGCTGGAAGATGGGGCCGACCTGATCCGGGAAATTGTCCCCAAGGAACTGATGTTGCCCGGTGAAGACACAGGGAAGAGCAAAACCGTCAATCCGGTTCCCCCGTTACAGCCGGGAACCGGTGACAATGGCTCCACAGAAGAAGAGTCAGGTGGATATACCGATGATACACGTCGCGAATTGAATCGGCTGATGGAGCAGCAGCAATAGAGATGGAAGACACCACGATGAGCAGGCATCCCTTCGACGATGACCGTCTGAACGAAGAGTGCGCCGTCTTCGGCATCCATGGCCCCTCCGACGATGCTGCAGCCCATACGGCCTTGGGGCTTCACGCCATGCAGCATCGCGGCCAGGAGGCATCAGGTATGGTTTCCTTCGACGGAAGCCAATTCAATGCCCACAGGGACATAGGACTGGTCGGCGACATCTTCGGCAGCGAGCATGTCATGTCCCGACTGAAGGGGCATGCGGCCGTAGGGCACAACCGTTATGCCACCTCCGGCGGCACGATCATGCGCAACGTCCAGCCGCTGTTCGCGGATCTGGAATTCGGCGGCTTTGCCCTGGCGCACAACGGCAATCTGACCAATGCCAACAGCCTGCGACGTGAACTGGTGCGGCGTGGCTCGCTGTTCCAGTCGACGTCTGACACCGAAGTCATCATCCACCTGATCGCCACGGCTAAGGGCGAGAGCATCATTGAACGCATGGCCGAGGCCCTGATCGAGGTCGAGGGGGCTTATTCACTGGTGGCCTTGACCGCAGACGGCGTTATCGGCGTACGTGATCCGCTGGGTGTACGTCCCCTGGTGATGGGCCGAATTGGAGACTCCTATTTGCTGGCCAGTGAAACCTGTGCCTTCGATATCATTGGCGCTGAACTGGTGCGTGAAATCGAACCAGGCGAAATGGTGATCCTGGACGGGGGCGAACCACGCTCGCTGCGCATTTTTCCCAAGCAGGCCCAACGCTTCTGTGTCTTCGAGTATATCTACTTCGCCCGTCCGGACTCGGTTCTGGAAGGCAAATCGGTCTATGACGCACGCAAGTACATCGGCCACGAACTGGCACGGGAAAGCCCCATACCGGCCGATCTTGTGGTGCCGGTTCCCGATTCCGGCGTTCCGGCCGCACTGGGCTTTTCCGAGGAAAGCGGCCTGCCCTTCGAGTTCGGTATCATCCGCAACCACTATGTGGGACGTACCTTCATCGAACCGGGACAGGAGATCCGCAACCTTGGCGTTCGTCTGAAACACAATGCAAACAGCGCCAAACTGAAGGACAAGCGGGTCATCCTTGTGGATGATTCCATCGTTCGAGGTACCACTTCGCGCAAGATCGTGCAGATGGTTCGTGCAGCCGGCGCGACCGAAGTGCATATGCGTATTGCCGCACCGCCCATCGCGCACTCCTGCTTCTATGGCGTTGATACGCCAGAGCGTGAACAACTTATGGCCCACAAGATGACTGTGGAGGAAATGGCCGCACACCTGGACGTCGACAGCCTGGCTTTCATCTCCATGGACGGTCTTTACCGTGCCATGGGAGAAGCGAAGCGAAACGTGCAGATTCCCCAGTTCTGCGATGCCTGTTTTACCGGCGATTACCCCACACCCTTGACGGACCGGGAGTCGAGCGATGCGCCCCAACTGTCATTGCTTACGGAGCTGCAGAAGGGCTGACAGCCGCACGCGCAGCCGCCAGTCATGCTCGGGCGCCTGATCAACGCCCTGCTGGCAACCCTGGGGGCAGCGGCTGCAGGGCAGGCTCCTGCCTTTCAGGCCCAATACCGGCAACAGCTTGCCGGACGCCTGGATCAGGCTCGCCAGGATATCGCACAGCTGCTGAGAGAAGCCGAAGCAAGGGGACAGACGCCGGAACAGTTCCTGCAGCGCGCTGAACAGGAATCGGGGGCATACACCCGCATCCTGGTTGAAGATTCGCGCATCACCCTGCAGGCCTACCAGCGCCTTCAGGAAGCCTATGGCGCCTTGTCCAACAGTGATCCTGTAAGCCGCCCCTTCATACTGCTTCAACATCTTGATCCAAAGATCGCAAGTTCAGTTGCGTCCCATTTCCAGCCTGCCCTACCTCTGAATCTGGAGGGGCTAGCCTACGCCGGTATCGGACTCCTGATCGGCGTTGCTTTCGCTGCCCTGCTGGAATATGCCGGGCGCAGCATCATGCGCAGCCTAAGACGAATGAAAGGAAAGCCTTATCATGGCGGACAACACAGCAGCTCCTTCCGCCAACAAGGCCATTGAGGGTGGCAGCATGGCCGGACGCGTGGCCCTCGTAACCGGAGCTACGCGTGGTATCGGGCGTTCCGCTGCAAAGCTTCTGGCTGCCGAGGGGGCCCAGACCATACTGGTGGCACGCACCGTCGGCGCTCTTGAAGAGGTTGACGACGAAATCTGCAAGGCAGGTGGGTTGAAGCCCACATTGGTCCCACTGGACCTGAGCGAACTGGATCGAATAGATGGGATCGGTTCGGCACTTTACGAGCGATATGGCAAGCTGGACGCATTGGTTGGCAATGCGGGAAGCCTGGGCGTGCTGTCACCGATTGCCCATATTCCCCCGAAAACCTGGGAAGAAGCTTTCACCGTCAATGTGCACGCCAACTATCGCTTGTTGCGAAGCCTGGACCCGTTGTTGCGCCTGTCCGATGCCGGCCGTGCGCTCTTCGTGACCTCGGGCCAGGCCGACAAGGCAAACGCCTATTGGTCCGTCTATGCCGCCACCAAGGCAGCCCTGAATGCACTGGTGAAAAGCTATGCCGAAGAGGTAGGGAAATTCGGAATCAAGGCCAATCTTCTCTCCCCCGGCCCAATTCGGACAGCCATGCGCGCCCAGGCTTTTCCAGGCGAGGATCCGGAAAAGCTGCGCACGCCTGAACAGATAGCACCAGCCTTCCTGCCGCCCCTCTCTCCCGACTACGATAAAACCGGTCAGATCATCGACATCCCCCGTAATTGAGGACACCTGCCAGGACGCACAGGATTCAGGATGCGCAGGATTCACGATGCGCAGGATTCACGATGCATAGGGATTCTTCGATTTCTTCAGGTGGATTCGGATGGGTGTACCCGGCATGTCGAAATCCTCGCGCAGGGCATTCTCCAGATAGCGCAGATAGGAGTCCGGTAAGTCTGAGGGATTTGAACAGGATATCGCAAAGGTCGGCGGTCGGGTGCGCGCCTGTGTAATGTACTTCATGCGAATCCTGCGGCCACCCGGCGCAGGCGGTGGATGCGCGGCCGTGACATCTTCCAGCCAGCGATTGAGCAACCCGGTCGAAAGACGCTTGTTCCATATTTCATAGGCCGCCATGACGGCGTCGAGCAAGCGCGGGAGACCGCGTCCTTCCTGTGCCGAGATCGTGACCAGCGGTATGCCCCGGGTTTGAGGAAAGGAGCGTTCCAGCCGGTCACGTATGGCTCGCATCGTGCCCTGCCGATCCGTACAGGCATCCCACTTGTTCACGGCGATGATCAGTGCGCGTCCCTCATCCACCACCTGCCGTGCAATCGTCAGGTCCTGCTTTTCCAGACCAAGTCCCGCATCCAGGACAAGGATCACCACCTGGGCATAATCGATGGAGCGCTTGGTTTCGGCGACAGACAGCCGTTCGACCTTGTCATCCACACGCGAGCGCCGGCGCAATCCCGCCGTATCGACCAGCCGTATGGGCCGCCCCTTGAAATCCCAATCCACCGAAATGGCATCCCGCGTGATCCCGGCCTCGGGACCGGTCAAAAGGCGTTCTTCACCCAACAACCTGTTGATCAAGGTCGACTTGCCCACATTGGGACGCCCAACGACAGCCAGTTGCAAGGGCCCGCGATCTTCCCCGAGATCCTCGACATCACCCTCTGCTTCGGACGCCTCTTCGGTTTTGAAGAACGGGGCCAGGAACTCGTAGAGTTCATCCAGTCCCAGGCCATGCTCAGCCGACAGGGCAATGGGTTCGCCCAACCCCAAGCTGTAAGCCTCCAGGCGTCCTGCTTCTCCGGCCGCACCTTCAGACTTGTTGGCGGCCAACAGGACTGGCGTTTCCTCGCGGCGCAGCCAGTCGGCAAAGTGCTGGTCCAGCGGCGTCACACCGGAACGGGCATCGATCAGCATCAAGACCGCATCTGCGTCATGTACTGCCTGTTCAGTCTGCCGCCGCATACGGGCTTCCAGGCTGTCATCGTCCACATCTTCAAGCCCGGCCGTATCGATCACCTTGAAGTCAAGATCGAACAGATGGCCTTCACCCTCGCGTCGGTCGCGGGTCACTCCGGGACGATCGTCCACCAGCGCAACCCTGCGGCCTGCCAGTCGATTGAACAGGGTCGACTTGCCGACATTTGGCCGGCCGATAATAGCAAGGGTAAAAGCCATCTTCCTGATTCAGCGCAGGGCCACAAGTTGCCCGTTGTCGGTTACGACATATAGTGTCTCGCCAGCAATCACCGGACTAAGAGCCGCGCCTGCTGGCAAGTTGATGAGGTTTGTCAGTTCTCCGCTGCGTCCATCGTAAAGGCGCAGTTCTCCGTTGCTGCCGGCAATCACCAGATTGCCGGCGCCCATAACCGGCCCATACCAGATAATGGGATCTTCCCGGTCATCCGGATCTTCGAAACGCGGAAGTTGTGCCACCCAGCGAATGGTCCCCTCCTCGCGCAACAAGGCAACCAATTCGTTGTTGTTGGACAGGGCATAGACCATGTTTCCCGCTGACCAGGGCATCTCGATGCCGCCGACCGAGGCTTCCCAAACACGCAAACCGCGACGCTGGTCAATCGCCACCATGCGTCCCGCATTGCTGATCGCCGTCAGCAATCCGCGATCCAGTACGGGCATGCCGCGAATATGAGAAAGGTCACGGCTGCGATCCGACCGGCGGAAACCGGACAAACTGTCATCCCAGAGGGCACGGCCATTGCGGGACATCACCGAGACAATTTCCCCGGACGAAAAGGCCGCCACGACAGAACTGTCATTCGCCACGGGTGCCGCAGCACCGATGAAGGCGGTTTCCTCCTCGATGCCAGCAAAATCCCAGATACGTTCTCCACTGTCGGCATCAAAAGCATAAAGCCGATTGTCCAGTGAGATCACGTAAACATGGCCGTTGGCGACGGTGGGCGCAGCCCTCACGGGCAGGAGTGTCGTATTCTCCCACTTGATCTGGCCATTCGAAGGATCCAGCGCGAAAACTTCGCCGAATCCCGTGGTGGCGAAAAGTGTCCCGCCCTGATAGGCCAAGCCGCCACCGAACCGTCCATCGCTGTCCCGATCTCCGGAGAGGTCGACACGCCATTTCTGGCCTCCATTTCCAGCACCAAGTGCCGTGACCCGGCTACGCGAATCCATGGTATAGACTGTATCACCGACGACAATAGGCTGTGACAACAGGCGATTGCTCTCGCTGTTGCCGCTTCCGATACTGCTGCTCCAGGCCCTATTCAGCGATGCGCTCAAGGCCAGGTTCTGCAAGTCGTTCTGGGCATTCCCTCCGCTTTGCGCCCAATCGCTATTACGTACGGCGCTCGGGATCGTAATCCGGCTGTCCTGTGCCTCAGCATCAGCTTCCAGTGTGCGATCACTGTCCAGAACGGAAATTCGCTTGCCGGGAAGTGGCGGCGCTTCAGGTTCGCCGAACCAGCCGTCGAAAGTTCCACAGCCGCCAAGCAGAAGAACGCCCGCAAGGGCAAGAGTCGTCAGCAGTTTGTTGGACATCACTTGGAGTTACTCCGCAATCGTGGCTAGCATTTGAGTGGCACGCTGGCGAAGCGGCCCCGGGGCTCCGGAATCGTCGACAATGGCTTGAAGGTCTTCACGTGCCTGTTCTTCATCACCACGCTCGATGGCAGCCAAAGCCGTGACTTCCAGTGCCAGGGGACGATAGGCCCCATCCCCCTGAACCTGCTCGGTCAGCATGTCTTCCGCGCGCTGATAGTCGCCCAGATCAAGCCTGTATTGTGCAGCCTGGACCAAGGCGGCATCACGCCAAAGCTGTGGTGCCGAGCTTCCGGCAACCTCTTCCAGGGTTGCGGCCGCCTGCTCGGGATTTCCACTGTCCGCCTGCAAGCCTGCCTGCTGGAAGGCGGCAAGGATACTGTAGGCGCCCTCGCCTCCAGTTGCGATCTTTTCGAAGGCCTCGATCGCAGCCGTGGGATCCTCCTCAGCCTCGACCCCCTGGCTGGCGACGAAATAGCGCTGGGAAGATTCGGCTCTTTGCTGCTGCTGCCAGTACTTCCAGCCCTCTGTGCCAGCCACGGCTAAAACGACCACGGCAACGGCCAAGCCTATATAGACGCCGTACTTCTTGAAAAACGTCATCCATTGGTCGCGACGGACCTCTTCATCAACTTCGCGGAAAATATCGCTCACGACAGCCCCTCGGCTTCAATATTCATTGTAACAGGACCACACTTTAGCCAACCGCATGGTCCTGCCCTGATCTCTGCCGGTTCACACCCTGCCGGCAACCGGGCTGCAACATAGCTTGCCTGCCCCGGCTTGATAAGGAAAATTGCGCATGAATTATAAGTCCATACAAGCACGGCGGCCAAAGGGGCCACAGGCATCACCTGTGGACGCCCGCCGGTAAATACGAGACACTTCACACGCTGATCATTGGCAAGAGAAGGCAGGCGGTTCATGGCAAAGGTGGTGCGGCTCGAAGACATTCGGATCGACCGCAAGCAACGCGCCACGCCGCTCTATTTCAACAGGTCAGAGCTGGATGCCTTGTTGTCGCTGTACAGTCACCAGGTATCCGATGGCGCGTGGCGGGACTACGCCATAGACCATCGTCCGGGAATCGCGCTTTTCTCGATCTTCCGTCATAGCTTCGATCGTCCGCTCTACACAATTGCCAAGCGCATGCAGACCACGGGCAACCAGCCTGAATACATGTTGTTCGATAGCCAGAAGATGCTGGCCCGAAAGGGGCGACTCCAGGATCTTCTTACTTATTTCCGCAAGAAACTGGAAGCAGTCTGAATCAGGAATGATATCAGGCCAGCAGCGCCCCTGCGTTGCGATAGAGCATATAGCAGGCAACAATAATGATGATCCCGGCGAACAGCCTGTTCAGGACATTCTTGTAGCTTGAAAGATGATTGGCCAGCAGAGTTCCGATAAGTCCACCAAGGATGCCCCCGGCAAGGAATTCAGCGGCTACGCGCCAATCAATCAGACCCGACAGGGAATAGTTGATCGCCGTTGCCAAACCAAAGGCTCCAACTGCCAACAGAGATGATCCAATCGCTTCTATGATCGGCATGCGCGTGGCCAGGATCAGGGCAGGCACAATGAGAAAACCGCCGCCAATGCCGAAGAAACCGGAAGCAAGCCCCGCAAGAAGCGCAAGGAAGCCCGCAAGGATACAGTTCCTAAGTGTAACGAAAGGCCCCTTCATGATTGAAGGCTTTCCAGGCTTCAGCATCAGGACGGCTATCACCAGCATCAGCCCCGCAAACAGGGCCATCAGGCTTTCTCCGTCCGTTGCCTTACCCAGGCTGGAGCCTCCAATGGCTCCCAGGGTGCCGATAGCACCAAACACGAGCGCGCAGGGCCAACTGACATTCCCACTGCGCAGATGATAACCGAAGTTGATGAAGGCGTTGACCGAAACAGCCAGAGCACTGGTGCCAATCGCCACATGAGGCGGACTTACCCCCACGAGATAAAGGAGCAAAGGTGTCGCCAGGATGGAACCGCCCCCGCCAATCAATCCAAGCGTCAACCCGACCAGCAGGCCAGAACCAACGGATGGCAATGCTTCCAGAATCATCGTGCGCCCGCACGTCCACCTAGTCCGCGCGCTTGCCGAGACTGAAAGAAACGATCATGGACAAACATGCCGAGCAGCATGGCAACGACAAAGAGAACTATGTCCGTGTAGCCAGCTCCAAGATTGGCTATAGCCGGGCCGGGGCATAGACCGCCCATCCCCCAACCGATCCCGAAGATGCCGGCGCCAATGAGCAACCGCCTGTCGACCTGCCCCCTGCCGGGAAGATGATAACTGTCGTCCAGCAATGGCTCAGGCAGCCTGCGTGAAAGCAGAACGCCAAGAGCAGATACGAAAACAGCGCCGCCCAGGACAAATGCCAGGCTGGGATCCCATTCACCCGCAATATCCAGGAACCCGCGTACGCGCTCGGGGTCCATCATTCCTGAGAGAGCCAGACCGAAACCGAACAGCGTTCCCGCTGCCAGTCCTGCCAAAAGGCGAAGGATATGCATCACAGCAACCCTCCCATACGCAGGAACAGAACAGTCAGCACGGCGGTCACCATAAAGGTTGCCACAGCGGCAATGGACCGCCGGGACAGGCGCGCCAGACCAACAACACCATGACCGCTGGTACAGCCGGACCCCATGCGGGCCCCAAAACCGACTAGCAAGCCAGCCAGCAGCAGAAGTGGCAGAGGATTTTCCAGACGCACCTGTGGCCATTCTTCGAACAAGTAGAGATAACCCATTGGGCCCAGAATCAGGCCCACCACGAAAACGACGTTCATGGCCAGACCCGGTTGTGGCGAGAGCAGACGCCCCACAATCCCGCTGACACCGGCAACACGGCCATTCAGGATAAGCAGCAGCGATGCCGACAGGCCAATCAGAAGGCCTCCGGACAAAGAAACAAGGTAGGGATGCATGTGTTTAGCTTTCTGTTAGGCACAGGGGTTCCTGCTTCAGGTCACCGATGCCGTTTGATCGTTACAGAAAATACGGTAGAGCGCCTCGATCACCTGCGCGGCCCTGTCTTCGGTCAGACGATAATGAACGTGCCGGGATTCCCGCCGCGTTTGAACAAGTCCGGCTTCGCGAAGCGTCGTCAATTGCTGGGACAGCGTGGGCTGGTGAATGCCAAGTTCGCTCTCCAGTTCAGCGACGGAGCGCTCGCCTTCCACCAGTGTGCAGACAATCATCAGGCGATTCGTATTGGCCAGGCTTTTCAGCAACTGGCTGACTTCTTCTGCACGTGCCTCAAGCTGCACTTTGTCCAAGTCTTTGCGCATCAGCTTTCCCATGGCATATCCGTGAATTGGTCCAGTGGAATCCTGAGATAACGCACATCGTTGTCCTCGGGTTCCGGCAGGCGCCCACCCCTGATGTTCACCTGCAGGGATTGAAGGATCAGTTTGGGCATGGTCAGCGTGCGGTCCCGTTCCTCGCGGAGCTGGACATAATCCTCGGCCGTCTTCCCGGCCACATGCTTGTTCTCGCGCTTCTGCTCCGCAACAGTGCTTTCCCATCGCGGTTCACGCCCATCTGGCTGATAGTCATGGCCCGTGAACAGCCGGGTTTCATCCGGAAGGGAAAGGATCTTCTGAATGGATTCCCAAAGCTCCCTGGCATCACCACCGGGAAAATCGGCACGTGCGGAACCGCCATCGGGCATGAAAAGCGTATCGTGCACGAAGGCCGTATCTCCAATCACATAAGTGATGGAAGCCGGTGTATGACCGGGACAGAGCATGACCCTGGCCTTCAGGTTGCCTATGGAAAAGCTTTCGCCATCCGTGAACAATCTATCCCATTGAGAACCATCGGCAGGAACATCCCTGAGGTTGTAGATTTTCTTCCAGAGCTTCTGGACTGCGACCACCTTCTCACCAATGGCAATCGGAGCTCCCGTCTTCTGCTTCAGGTAACCGGCCGCAGAGAAGTGATCGGCATGTGGGTGGGTATCCAGGATCCACTCAAGCTCTATACCGCTCTCGCGCACATAATCGAGTATGGCATCGGCATTTTCCGTGGAGGTGCTGCCAGCCTTCTCCTCGAAGTCCAGGACCGGATCAATAATGACTCCCTTACGGGTTTCGGGATCATTAACGACGTATTGAACGCTCGATGTCCGTGTGTCGAAGAAGGCCTTGACCACGGGGCATACCTTTCCGGCGGCGATCTTGCTTTCATCCAGTGTCATGACGCTCTCCTTATAACAATATATATTTAATTATATCATATAATATTAAATACAAGGGTGCAGAAGATCACCTGCCGAAAAAAGCGTGGCAGCTAAATCCTCTCTCTTTCAGGTTTACTGTGGCTCTCCGCTTTGGGTTTCGAAGCTGAAGCGTGACTGCACCTGCTCATGAGCCAGACCGCTATGAAGGGACAAAATGATGACCCGAGCCTCCAGGGAGTCGGGATCATCCGGAGCCGCCTGGCAAACCTGATCCAGTTCGGCCAGAGCTCTTGGCCCGTGATGCTCAGCATAGTCCGAGGACCCCAGAAGACAGTAGGCCAACACATTCGCGGCACGCGCGCAGTTCTCCTCGTCCTGGGAACCTTCCTCCTTCAGCAGTCTCAGGATCGTCAGCTTGACGGCGTCCGGGACGCCGCCAGCCACCAATCCGGCACGGTTCAGGGCATCGTCCAGCCGACGGTATTCCCTGGAGCGTCCGAAAAACGAGAAAAGACCGAACATGGGGCGGCAATAAAGCAAAGCTGGCGCGGGGACAAGACGGATCACTCCAGGCGCCGGTACTCCCAGGTCACCGCAGGTGCCCCTGGAAGGTTTTCCTCCATGTAAAGACTGTTGCCTTCGCAGGTATAACTGCGTGTGCGCAACAGGGCATCCCCGCCCTTGTCACGGCTATCCCGGATGCGCGAGACGTCGCCGTCCGGTTCGATGATATCAAGGTTCAGTTCCACCTTGGACTCGGCCTCGCAGAGCCGAAGCTCCTCTCCCTCGACGGACCAACGGCCCGCGGCCCCCATCGCCAGCAAGGTCAGGCCCTGCCACAGATCGCCGTCCTCGCTGAGAACGGAGCTCGTGCCTTCGCTGGGCGTGGGGCTCTGCTCGTAACTGCCATCGGCCTGCAGGATCAGGTAACGCTGGAGATCAGGGTAGTGCAGGTCCTCGAAGATACCCGAGTCGCGTAGCTCGCGCTCGATCGCCTTGCCATAGCCGCCCGAGACCAGCTCCCAGCCGCCGATCAGACAACGATCAGCCGTCTCTTCCCTTGCCGTCAGAAGACATCCGCGACAGGGATCCTTGCGCCCATCCAGCACGAGATGGAACCCCTCCCCCTCCTCGATGCCATAACCACCTAAGCGGAACCTTTTCGTGCTCCCCTCCTCCACCGTGATCTCCTCGGGCAGTTCATCCCAGTCTCGCGAGGTGACCTCCCTGACCTTCCATGTGCCCTTTTCCGTCACGCGCCACAGAGTCCAGTGACCGCATTCGAACTCCAGCTGCGCGCGCGCCAGCACGAAGCGATCGAAGGTGATGCTGTGTTCGCGGCTGCGATTCCAGACATGGATATCGCCGGGAAAGGGTGTGGAGGCCACGCCCCCTCCTCCAGGCTGGCGCAGGTCCTGATCCAGATAGGCCTGGGCGAAATGTTGCCAGTCGTCCGGCGCCAGGAAATGCGCGAGCGTATCCTGCTGGGCGGCCTGTCCGTCCTCGGTGGGCATGGCTGCCATCAGTTCGGCCACGGCCCCCGCACCGAAAGTCTCGGACAGCCAGAAGAAGAACACCACGCTGTCGGTTCCCAGTGCAGTCAGCGGCACATGATCCGAGAGGGCGTCGAAGCCCGCGACAAACCCCTGGCTGTGAGCGGTTCCCGGAACCACAAGATTGGCGAACCATTCGGCCGTGCCCTCGACCCACCACTCGCTGGCCGAAAGGTTCGCCTTCACCGGCATTTCCGCTTTCTGCACACAGTGGAAGAATTCATGAGCCATCGTGAAGGTCATTCCGCGCGCTCCGGTCACGCCCGGATAGACCGCGACCAGGCAGCCGTCGGAAACCTCGATAGCCACACCATGTGAATCGTGTGCGTAACTCTCTCCATCCTCCGCTTCCATCGGTAACAGATGGGAAAGCCAGATGGTCAAGTCGTCGGGCGCCAGCCGGCCCAGTCCGGACAGGGCTGCCGCGGAACGCTCGACGCTGCGCCGGACGTCACGTCGCATCACCCGCAGGTCAGCCGCCGGGAAATCATAACTGGAGACAATACGTACCTCGCGCGTCCCTCTCGGGGTATCGATGGTGAAGCGCGAGATCTCGTCGCAAGACAGGCCCGCGCCGGCCGCACGCGGATCGGCATCGGCAAGGTAATCCCCGGCCGCGCAATCATCGAAGGCGCCGGCTGTCATTGGACAGAACAGGACAAGGAACAGGAAGACAAGTCCACGACCGGCTTTCATGCGGTAGACCTCCAACCCGCCATTGCCATGTGAAGCGGCTCTCGTGCGATCCTAGCAGGAAAACGTTGGGGCTCCAGCTTTACATCTCGAGCGCGACCAACACCCAAGCGCACTTTTTGCAAGGAGGCTCTTGCCAAGAGCCAGACCCTGTGGATTGCTACAGACCATCCGAAGTAGGAGCCCTGGAATGACCCTGGAACACTGGTTTGCGTTTGTAATCGCCTCGAGCATCCTGCTCATGATCCCGGGACCGACGATACTGCTTGTCATCTCACATGCCCTCAGCCGTGGGCGTCATGCCGCCGGCGCCAGTGTCGCCGGCGTCGTGCTGGGGGACTTCACGGCCATGACCGCATCGTTGCTGGGCTTGGGGGCCCTCCTGGCCACCTCGGCCGAAGCCTTCATGGTCCTGAAGTGGATCGGAGCCGCCTATCTCGTCTACCTGGGCATCCGGCTCTGGCGCACGCCTGTTGCCCGGGAAGGTATGGAGACGGACCACAGCCCCTCTCCAAAACGCGAGAACCGTGCCGTATTCCTGAACACCTACGCCGTCACGGCGCTCAATCCGAAAAGCATCGTCTTCTTCATCGCCTTCCTGCCCCAGTTCCTCGTCTCCGGACGGCCGGTATTGGGACAGATGGCGATCCTGGAGGTGACTTTCCTGGTCCTGGCCGCGATCAATGCCGCCGCTTTCGCCTTCCTGGCCGCAGCTGCCCGCGAAAGGATCAGCCGCCCGGGCACCCGGCGCCTCCTCAATCGCACCGGCGGCAGCATGCTGATCGGCGCCGGCCTGTTGACCGCGGGCTGGAAGAGGATCGCGGAATAGGAAGTTACGAGAGCGCGTGCAGACTCTCCTCGATGATCGAGAGTGCCTCGTCGACCTGCGGCGCCTGGATATCGAGATAGAAGACGACGCGGACAGCATCGCCGCCGGAGGGCAGCATATGCACGCCCCTGCGGTAGGCCTCCTCCACGAAATCTCCGGCCTCGATGTCCACCAGCCGGAAGCGCACGATGTTCGTTTCGACATTCGCGGGATCGATCTCGATCTGCGGCAGGGCGGCCAACCCCTCGGCAAAGCGCCGCGCGTTGTCATGCGTCTCCTGCAGGCGCGGACGGTGGTGCTCCAGGGCATGCAGGGCCCCGGCGGCGATGATGCCGGCCTGCCGGAATCCGCCACCGAACTGCTGCTTGAAGCGCCGCGCGCGGGCGATCAGGTCCCTCGATCCGACAAGGCAGGAACCGACCGGGGCGCCCAGTCCTTTTGAGAAGCAAACGCTGACCGTGTCGAAAGAGGCGGCATAGTCGGCCTCCGCAATGCCGGTGGCCGCCGTGGCGTGCCAGAGCCGCGCCCCGTCGAGATGCAGCGTGACGCCGTGGGACTTCGCCAGTTCGGCCACGTTCCGGATTTCCACCAGCGGCCAGATCGACCCACCGCCGATGTTGTGCGTGTTCTCCAAACAGATCAGGCGCAGCGGCCCGCTGACTGTCGCGGGAAAGAAACGATGAGCCGGGGCCAGGAAGGGCTCGACATCCTTCGCAGTGAAGATTCCGCGCACGCCGGGCAGCAATCTGGGCAGCACCCCGGAGAAGGCGGAGGAGCCTCCACCCTCCAACAGGTAGATATGTGCGGCCTGATCCAGCAGCACCACGTCTCCCGGCTCGGTGTGTGTGCGCACCGCCACCTGGTTGGTCATGGTGCCGGTGGGCATGTAGACCGCATCCTCCTTGCCCAGAAGCTCGGCGGTCCTGGCCTCCAGCGCCTTGACGGTGGGATCACCGCCATAGACGTCGTCCCCCACTTCGGCCTCGGCCATGGCTGTGCGCATCTCGCGGGTCGGGCGGCTGCAAGTGTCGCTTCTCAGATCGATCATTCGCTTTATCGCTCACACTATAAGGACTTGCTTGACGCAGTTTTTTGCCAGTCACTCGATAAACCCTTGAAGTGCTAGCACCGCAATGACCTTAGTTCCAGATCTTGAGAGCATTTTCCTGTTAAAGGATCTGGCTTTTCACCTTAGCCCTTCTGCTGTGTGCGTGCATAAACTGGAATCTGGAAGCGTCGGCGATAGACGCCAGGGGAAAGCCCGGTAACGCGCTTGAAGAGACGCCTGAAGAAGGCGGGTTCCACGTACCCGACCTGCCAGCTGATCTCATCGACCGGGGCTTCGGTACGTTCGAGGCGCCGCTTGGCATCCTCTATTCTCAGGCGCTGGACGTAGGCAATCGGACTGAGACCCGTTGCAAGCGTAAAGCGGCGCTTGAAAGTACGTTCACCGAGACCTGCGAGGCGTATCATTTCTTCCAGGGGATTTGCCACAGAGAAATGCCCGGCGATCCACTCCTGAGCCGTCTGGACGGCAAGATCGCCATGATCGCTACGCCCCTCGAAGATGATGTAGGGGGCGAGCCCGTCTTGATGCCATTGCAGGGCAAAGAAACGCGCAACCGCCTGGGCAGCGGTCGCACCGACATGGCGACCTATCAGATAGAGCACCAGGTCGTGCCAGGTCATGGAAGCGCCCGACGTGATCAATTCCTCGCGCTTTCCTGAAATCACCAGTACCCGCTCCGAGTGGATCGGCACCTGAGGATAGACAGACGTGAAGGCAGTGGCATAGCCGAAATGCACCGTAGCCTCCATCCCATCGAAGACGCCTGTTTCAGCAAGCAGGAACAAGCCCGAGCAAGCCGAGCAGAGCAGCGCACCACGGCTGTGCATCGCTAGGAGCCACTGCACCAGTTCCGGATAGCGGCCCTTCTGCCACCCCTCCGCTCCCAGCAAAACCGAAGGCACAATGATGATGTCCGTTGACTCGATCGACGTAATATCGCGCTGCACCGTGACGGGAACGTGACTGGCGAGCCCCAACGGCCCGGCCTGAACACCGACGATCTCGACCCGGAACGGTGGCGACTGAATTGCCATGCTGTTGGACTGTGGCATCATCGCAAAGGCATTCATCACGTCGAAGATACCGCTCAGCGTCGAAACCACGGCTTCTGGAATGGCAACGAGGCTCACGTGAAGTGGTTCTGATCCGGGAACAGTGCTGTGCAGAGACATTTCGTAGGTCCGCGATATCCCAGCGCAAACAGTAGCATCGCGCTCATGGGGGAACCATGTCTCTCCGCGAACTATTTAGTGGAATGCCTGCGTTCGCCAAACTGACAAAAATTCGACGCGAATGGCACAAACGGCCCGATTGTGGACCGTCCGGCTCTCCCGTTCGTCATCAACAGCTGTGATCATCCGTGAAGCTCCAGATCACCTGGATGCTTCAACCGGAGATTTAGGTATGGCCCTCGTTCAAAGCACCCCTGTCGATTCCACGAAACTCGATACATTCCTGTCCCGTGTCATTGGTGATATTTCGGCCGGATACGGTGGCGTGATGATCAGCCTTGGCCATCGCCTTGGTCTCTATAAGGCAATGGCCGACTCTGGTCCCATGAGCTCTCACGAACTGGCCCGACGGACTGACTGCGCCGAGCGCTACGTGCGCGAATGGCTTGGCTCACAGGTGGCAGGCGGCTATGCAAACTACCATACCATCAGTGATACCTACGAACTGACTCCCGAGCAGGCCCTTGTCCTGGCCGAGGAAGAGAGTCCCTTCTTCATTCCCAATGCCTGGTCGGTACCAGCTTCGATGTGGGCGGACGAGGATAAGGCTGTGGAGGCCTTCCGCACAGGCAATGGCATTCCCTGGAGCGACCATGATGGGCGGCTCTTCTGCGGGGTCGCCGCTTTCTATCGCAATGGCTACAAGGCAAACCTGGTACCTGAATGGCTACCGACCCTCGACGGCGTCGTCGAAAAGCTGAAAGCCGGGGCGCTAGTGGCCGATGTCGGCTGCGGCCATGGCCATTCGACGGTCCTTATGGCCCAGGCCTTCCCCGCCTCCCGCTTTCACGGCTTCGACACCCACGAGGAGTCCTTGACCGAAGCCCGGAAAGTTGCCGAAAGAGCCGGTGTTGCCCGTCAGGTAAGCTTCACGGCAGCGCAGGCGAACGCTTACAGCGGCACCGGTTATGACCTCATTTGCTTCTTCGATTGCCTGCACGACATGGGCGACCCGGGCGCGGCAGCCGCTCACGCAGCCAAGACCATCGCAGTCGATGGCACCGTTATGCTGATCGAACCTTTTGCCAACGATCATGTCGAGGACAACGTTTCCCCGGTTGCACGCATGTACTACGCGGCCTCCACGATGATCTGCTGTGCTCATGCGATCTCGGAAGGTGGCCACACGGTACTCGGCGCGCAAGCCGGGGAGGCCCGGCTTGCGGACGTGTTTCGGAAGGCCGGGTTCACACACTTCCGGCGTGCTGCCCAAACGCCATTCAACCTGATCCTCGAAGCACGCCTGTAAGCGCACTGAATAACAAGATCGCCGGAGCCTGTCCCGGCAACACCCCTAACAACCACACCAGTAAAGCTACGGGTCAGCTCTTGCCCCTCACCTCCTGCACGGAGGGCGGGCAAGAGCCTCTCGTGTGCTTGCCTGTATCATAGATGGATAACCAAAGATGTCTCCTGCAAACGCAGATCATGCATCCAGAGCCAGGGCCGTGGCCGGCGCCGAATGGCGTCTGCACCTGGAAGAAGGGCGCGCCTTGTTCAGGCTGGCAGTACCGATCGCCTTGATCGCCCTGGTCAACATGGGAATGAGCGTGACCGACGGCGTGATGGTATCTCTTATCTTCGGAACCGACGCGTTGGCGGCGGTTGCGGTCGGCAGCGACCTCTACTCGATCGTCTTCTACCTGGGGGCCGGTGTTCTCGGCGGCCTTGCGCCGTTCTACACAGCCGCAGTAACGCATCTTGACGCAGAAGAAAAAGCAAGTCTCGTACGGGTCGGCTGGATGACAGTGTGTTTGCTCGCCATTGCGAGCGTGCCAATCGTCTGGCTCGCACCTTCCTGGCTGAAGGGCCTTGGTCTTGAAGCGGCTCTGCTCGAGCAGGGCCGCGGTTACACACAAACCATGGCGCTCACGCTCGTTCCAATGCTCGGTGTCATGCTTTACCGCACGATCCTGACGGCGGCCGAGCAGCCCAAAGTCTTCCTGCGAGTTACACTGGCGATGCTGCCTCTTAATGCGGTTGCGAACTATCTTCTAATGACCGGTCCCGGCCCCCTTCCTGCCCTGGGCCCCACGGGAGCAGGCACCTCCTCCCTGCTGGTCGCCTTGATGACCCTGGCCGTGCTTGTCGCCATTGCCCGCCGCGCTTCCAACGGTGCTCGGCCCGCCCATTCCGCCCGAGCCTGCTTCGACTGGCTTGGCTTGATTGCGGTGATCCGCATCGGCTTGCCAATTGGCATCGCAACTGTAGCCGAGGTGGGCATCTTCCTTGGAGCAACGCTGTATGCTGCAACACTGGGAGCAGCCGATGTTGCCGCGCACACGCTCACACTGCGAACCGCGGGCATCGCCTATGCCGTGCCGGCCGCACTCCTGCAAGCTTCCATGGTACGCATGGCACGCGCCGAAAGCCTGGAGGATCCACGCCACCGCCATTCCGTCATCACAAGCAGCCTTGGTCTCGCTCTTCTCTGCGGAACGATAATCTGTCTGCTTATGGTTGGAGTTGCAGGGTCACTCGCGGCAAGCTTTTTCGACGAAAGCCATATGGGGCTTAAAGCAGCCAAGCTCGCCTTCGGCCTCCTGATCCTGCTTGGCCTGATCGACCTCGTGGGCGGTCCCGGTTCGGCGACTACAGGCCTGCTGCGCGGACGCAAGGATACCCGGACGCCGATGGTCTATATGCTAGTTGGCTATTGGCTGATTGGTGCACCGCTAGGTCTCTATCTCTGCGAGGTTCTGGATTTCGGCGTTACCGGGCTATGGACAGGTCTTGCCGCTGGCACTCTCACGACTACCCTGCTTTCGCTTGCTCGGCTATTCTCCACCTCCCGTCAGCACCGTTAGGAGTAGGCTGATACTTTCAAATGCAGGACTGAGCCTCCTATGTACACTTGATTGTCTATGGCGGCTTTCGGTTACGCCAAAGCCCACGCTGATGATGGCACATACCGCGTTGATGGTCCGTGTTGACACACCGGCCAGGAAGCCTTCGACATCCCCTGTGCTGAAAATTCCTGCACACCGGGAAATGCCGGCTCCCCGTTTGAACGAACGGTCTCCGGCTTCTGGACCCCTGCTAATCTCTTCCCATGGCCAATCGCGCCAAACCTTTCATATCACGACGAGGAGTCTCGGCATGTCCCGAACCGCACAGTTTTTCAGTAACCTGGCAGTTTGTGCCGTTGCAGGTGTTGTCACCCTTTCACCCGCGAAGGCAGATGAAGTTACGGAACAGATAAACCTGGGGCTGGAACTTTACGAGTCAGAGGCATTCGGAGCGGCAATCGTCGAACTTGAATTCGCGATCGAGGATATTCGCGATGCCATGAACGAGCAGATTGGGACAACTTTCCCCGATGCACCAGAAGGTTGGACGGCAATGGATCCCGAAACTGGTGGCGGAGGCGGGGGTAAAGCCGCCGGCCTGCTTGGTGGACTTGGTGGTGGTAGCAACATAAGCCGCAGTTACACGGAAAACGAGGGAGAAGGCGTCATGCAAGCGGCCATCATGCTCGACAACCCCATGATGCAGAGTCTGGCTGCCATGATGAACAATCCTTCCATGTTTGCAGCCCAGCCCAATGTGGAGCGCCTTCGTGTCGGCCGGGAAAGGGGCATGCTCAAATGGGAAGAGGAACAAGGCAGCGCGGAAGCCAACGTAATGATCGATGGCCGAATCATGCTTCAGGTTACGGGCAACAATCTCGACTCAGCCGACAGGGTCGAAGAGTTGATGCAGTCCTGGGACCTTGAGGCCTTGCGCAGCAGTGCAGCCCGGTAGGAGGTGGTCAGGATTTTCAATCACCTGCATTCGACAGCCGCTCTATCAATAAAGTGCAATCTGCCCCCGACGACGCCACACTATGATGACTTAGATCGCGATCAGAAGCCGTGCCGCCGCAGTTCCGTCGCGATGCGCGCGCGAGACGCGGTATCGCGTGTCGGAAAGGCGGCAAAATAGTCCGCCGCCGTGGCATCGGGTTTACGCCGGCGCACCTCGCGCCGCCATCGGGCCGCCTGGTCGTGTCGGCCAGCCAGACCATTGGCAGCAAGCGCGATCATTGCGATCAGGTAATGTGCTCCGGGTGTGGTGGCAGCCCGATCGGCCCAGCTGGCGGCGGCCTCATGGTCTTCCTGCTGAATCAGCATCTGCGCACGAACGCCGTGAATGCCATAGAGCAGCGGGTCGAGTGGGCTTAGATGCAGCGAGGTGTCCAGCGCGGCGAACGAAGCAGCCGCCTTACCGTTCAGCATATCGGTGAAGGCCGCAGCGTAGAAGCCTTGCGCATAGTTAGGGTTCAGCGCCGTCGCCCGTGCCAACCAGTCAGCAGCGACTTCGGGCTCATCCGTCAACCAGAATGTACGACCCATTGTAAAGTTCGCAAAGGGGTCTAGAGCATCCAGCTCCAGACTGCGCTCGGCATGGCGCCGAGCCTCGCGAGCGGCCAATGCTGGGTCAGGCGTCAGACGCAGGAACGCGTCGAGAAAGCTGGTAAAAGACAGTCCCGCATGAGCACGCGCGAAGTGCGGATCTAACTTGACCGCCCGTTCGAAACAGACCTGCGCCAATGCCGTGTCGTCAGTCGTGAAACGGTACAGATGACCGAGGCCGATGTGATAATTCGCCCAAGCACCCAGCCCCGTCGGGTCACTCAGCCGCGCGATGCGCGCTTCGTTGAAGGGTATGTGAGCCTCAAGTGCCGATACGAGGTGCACCACAATCCGCGCCCTCAGATCACCGATATCGTCAACAGGAGCCACGAGCCGATCGGCCCAGAGGATCTCGCGGGAACTGGTGTCGGTCAGTTCGAGCGTCACAGCAATGATACGATTGTGGCTCTCGATAATTCCGGACAGGACGTAGCGCGCGGTAAGTGCTGTAGACACCAAATCCAGATCAGCTGCAACTTGCCGGAAGCGGAAGGATGACCCTCGCGCGATCACCGCAAGCCATCGCAGTCGCGATAAAGCCTCGATGATCTCGTGCGGAATCGCATCCCCCAGAATGGCGAGCTCCGGCAACATGCCGAGCTGTTGCAAGGGGAGTACGGCGATAGAGGGACGCCCGCCGGGGCGATCAGATGGCTGGTGAACGATGCCGTCAACAGACGCCTGCTCGAGCGGCAGTGTGGATACCTCGGGGATGAAGCGGAATCCCCGGCCATGAACCGTGCGGATTACTGCCTGTCGCACCCCGTTGTCGCCGACCGCCTGACGGGCCGAGCGGATACGGCTAGAAATGCTGGCATCCGAGACCGCCTGACCTTGCCAAACCGCAGCGACGATCTCGTCCTTCGAGACCATGTGATCGCGATTTCGGACCAGATGGATCAGCAGGGTAAGCACTTGGGGTTCCAGCCGCACCGGTATTTCGCAGTGGCTGAGTTGGAAGCGCTCCGGGTCGAGACGAAAATCACCGAATGCCCAAGTCATGTGAGAGCATATGGTATAATCGCCGACTTCTACAGGAATTCTTCAGAACTCCGTCAAGCTTGCTCGACGCGGATGCCTTAGGATCAACAAATACAATGGCGCGGGGCTTCCGAAGGCCCAAAAAGGGAATTGGAGTGAGCCATGCAAGAAAATTCGATAGAAACAAGACGGTTCGAGAAACCAGATCAACTCCTGGACATGAAAGAGCGCGGCGGCATCTCCATCGTCAAGATGGCCGATGGCAGCTCAGGAATGCGTGCTGTCTTTGAACCCGGCTGGACTTGGGAGGCTGACGAGAAACCGCTGCTCGGCTCGCCCGAATCCTGCCCCATGCGGCACACCGGCTACTGCATGTCGGGCAAGCTTGTGGTTCGCATGATCGACACGGGCATCGAGACACATCTGAGCACGGGCGACTTCTTCGAAATTCCGCCCGGGCACGATGCCTATGTCGAAGGCGCCGAGCGGGTCGAACTGATCTTGTTTGCGCCGCCCGAACACCAGCACTGACATTTCCCGCTCATGCCGGTTTGCTCGGAAGACCGGGTATTTGCAGGCGGGCGAGCACGGACACAGTGGTCCCGAAGCAAATTTCATGTGTCGACCAGGATTGTCCCGGTTGATGAAGAAAGGACGGAGAAAATCGATGGACGCAATGACGATGCGCACAACACAGGGGCGCGGCAGGCTTTTCGCCAGCGTCCTCGAAACCGTGGGCGACACCCCTGCGATCCGGATCAATTCGCTCGCGCCGGACGGTGTGGAGGTCTACGTGAAGGCCGAGGCCTTCAACCCGGCCGGGTCGGTCAAGGACCGGCTGGCGCTCAGCATCATCGAGGAGGCCGAACGCGACGGAAGACTGAGCCCGGGGCAAACTGTGGTCGAGGCGACGTCGGGCAACACCGGAATCGGACTGGCCATGGTTTGTGCAGCCAAGGGCTATCCGCTGGTGGTTACAATGGCCGACAGCTTTTCGGTCGAGCGCCGCAAACTGATGAGGATGATGGGTGCAAAGGTCGTGCTTACGCCGCGCGCTGAAAAGGGCTTCGGCATGTACCGCAAGGCAGTGGAACTGGCCGAAGCGAACGGCTGGTTCCTTGCCCGCCAGTTTGAAACCGAGGCGAACGCCCGTATCCACGAGAACACGACTGCCCGCGAGATTCTCACCGACTTCGACGGCAAGCGGCTGGATTACTGGATCACAGGCTACGGCACCGGCGGCACGGTGACGGGGGTGGGGCGTGCTCTGCGCCGCGAACGGCCGGAAACAAAGATCGTGCTGTCGGAACCCGCCAACGCGCAGCTTCTGGGCAGCGGTCACGCGCAGGCGCGCAACCCGGATCATTCGCCCGCCGAAAGCCACCCTGCTTTCCAACCACATCCAATCCAGGGCTGGACCCCCGACTTCATTCCCCACATCCTGCAGGAAGCGCTGGATGACGGGCTTTATGACGAACTGATCCCTGTTGCCGGCCCCGACGGCATTGCCTGGGCTCAGAAACTCGCGCAGCGGGAAGGCATTCTGACGGGTATCTCTGGAGGCTCGACCTTTGCCGTCGCCATGCAGGTCGCCGAACGGGTCGAGCCTGGGGCCGTCATCCTCTGCATGCTGCCGGACACAGGCGAACGCTACATGTCAACGCCGCTGTTCGAAACGATCCCTGAGGACATGACCGAGGAAGAAACGGCACTGTCACGTTCGACGCCCGGTTATCAGATGGCCGCAGAATAGCCGCCGAAACCTACGGAAAAAATGATACGACTCTGCACGATCCGTCTCTGCAGTGCCGTGGGCCAATCAAGTTGGGTAGGGAAAACCGCAGCGGTCTCGCGGCTCGAATCAGCAACAAAAAAAAGTCCGACAAGCTGCAGTCGGAGCCGCTCCCAAGTCATCAGTCGGCCTGACGGGCATTTTCGGTTACCTGCAGTATCCATGAACGCGCAGTGCAACTGCGAGTCTGAAGCGCCCTGACGTTCATCCGCGCGAGCGAACATCACATCTTGGGAAAGCCAACCATGACTGCAGTCGCAAATGAAGCGAAGACCGCCCGGGAGGAAAACCTCGACCCTGAGGATTGGGAAACGCTCCGCATTCTTGCCCGACGCATTGTCGACGACACGGTCGATTATACCCGCGACGTTCGCGAACGCCCTCTTTGGCAGGTCATGCCATCCGAAGTACGCACGCGCTTCCACCGCCCGGTGCCGCAAAAGGGCCGGCCGCTAGCTGAAGTCTACGACGATCTCGTCACGAACATGTTGCCGTACCCGATGGGAAACATCCATCCACGCTTCTGGATGTGGTACATGGGAGCGAGCAATTTCACGGGCGCTCTGGGAGACTTCCTTGCAGCCATTCTTGGCTCGAATCTCGCCGGCGGCGACCATGCTGCAGCTGAGATCGACAAGCAGGTCGTTTCCTGGATGAAGGAAATGATAGGCTATCCCGCAACGGCCAGCGGTACGCTGGTCTCAGGCGGATCAATGGCCAATCTGATCGGCCTGACCGTCGCACGCAACCAGATGTCTGGCATCGACATGCGTGAACTGGGCATAGGCGCCCTGAAGGCACCCCTGAGGTTCTACGGCTCGGATCAGATCCATTCATGTCACCAGATCGCAGTGGAAGCGATGGGGCTGGGCAACCAGGCCCTTTGCCGTGTGCCATCCGACACGGCTTGCCGGATGGATGTTGCAGCCCTGCGCAGGGCAGTGGACCGTGACAGAGCGGCAGGACACCAGCCCGCCTGTGTGATTGCAACTGCCGGCACGGTCAATACGGGCGCCATCGACGATCTGCAGGCGATCGCTGATTTCTGCGTCGATGAAGGGCTGTGGCTGCATGTAGATGGGTGCATCGGTGCACTCCTCGCAATAGCGCCCGAAGGACAGGCGCTGATACAAGGGATGAAGCGCGCCGATTCCATTGCATTGGACCCGCACAAATGGCTGCACGCCCCCTTCGAGGTTGGCTGCGCTCTTGTCCGCGATGCTGATGCACATTTCGGCAGCTTCACGCTGACGCCGGAGTATCTTGAAAACGCACCGCGCGGCATCGCGTCGGGAGCCTGGCTGCACGACTTCGGACTTCAAACTTCACGCGGATTCCGTGCCCTCAAGGTCTGGATGGCACTGGAGGAGCAGGGTGTGGCCAAATTCGGCCGCCTCATCGATCAGGACCTTGCTCATGCCCGCTACCTGTCGGAACGAATAGAAGCCACCCCTGATCTGAGCATGTGTTTTCCGACCGCAATCAACATCGTCTGCTTCCGCTATGATCCGGGAGGACTGCCCGAGCCGTCGCTCAAGAGGCTGAACACCGAAATCATGGTGCGGATGCAGGAAGCCGGCATCGCCGCAGTCTCCGACACCACGGTTCAAGGTCGCCATTGCCTGCGCGCCGCAATCACCAACCACCGCACGACACGCGCCGATCTGGATATCCTGATCGACGAGGTTTTACGCCAGGGAGAAACGCTGATGGGGGAGGCCGGTTTTTTGACCGCCACGGAGCTTCACATGTGGCGTGCCTAGAGGACAAGTGCGGCTCAAGCTTGCAAATCTGCGCTTTGAGTTGCCCCACAAAAGGAAAGAAGATGAAGGTCTCGATCGTACAAAAACCACCGATCTATCTCGATCTCGAAAAATCCATGGTTCGCGCGGTGGAAATTGTTCAGGAATCCGCAGCCATGGGCTGCGACATGGTGGTTTTTCCAGAAGTCTGGCTGCCTGGCTACCCCACTTTCGTCTGGCGGCTACCGCCAGGGGCCGGTATGGGCAAGACGGATGCGCTTTATGCCCTTTCACAGGCCAACTCGGTGGATCTGGGCAAGAATGGATTGAGGCCGCTACAGGAAGCGGCACAAGACTGTGCTGTCGTAGTGGTGATCGGCTATCAGGAGATCGACGGTTCTGTCAGTGGCAGCACACTTTTCAACAGCTGCGCGATCATCGATGCGGATGGCAGGCTGGTCAACAATCACCGCAAGCTCATGCCGACAAACCCGGAACGGATGGTCTGGGGTTTCGGTGACGGCGCCGGCTTGAACGTGGTTGATACCGCCGTCGGCCGTGTCGGTGCATTGATCTGCTGGGAAAACTACATGCCGCTCGCACGCTATGCGCTCTATGCCCAGAACATCGATATCTATGTTGCTCCGACATGGGACAGCGGCGACACATGGTTCGCGACAATGCAGCACATCTCACGTGAGGGCGGTTGCTGGGTGATCGGTTGCGCAACGGCGCTTGAAGCATCCGACATTCCCGAAAACATTCCATTTCGCGATGAGCTTTTCCCGAACGAGGACGAATGGATCAACGCGGGCGATGCCGTCGTCTACAAGCCCTTCGGTGGAATCATGGCCGGCCCGATGCATCAGGAAAAGGGCCTCCTGACAGCCGAGATCGATGTCGCTGCCGCACGGGCGTCTCGACGAAAATTCGACGCCAGCGGACATTATGCCCGACCCGACGTCTTCTCTCTCACCGTGAAGAGAAAGAAACAACGCCCAGTCCTTTTCGAATAAAACCTCCCGCCGAACGTTGACAGCGCCCACTATTGTACTTCTCCACTCCCTCTCGATGGTGCCCGGCGACTTGCTGGTCATGTCTTGGACCACGCGGTTGACGACGGGCATAGCCTGACCATGGCCGGCCAATTGGATCTAGTGTTTGTTGCTGCAGATGCTGAATCAGGACCAGTGGACAGGCCACTTTCTTCGTCGAAAAGGAAGCATCAGCCAAGGCGGCAAGTGAAAAACACTCATCAGTAGGTACATCAGAACCATCCCACTCAGCGGCGAGCCATGCTGCAGGATCGCGCCATGGGTATCTGGAACGACACCCCCAAGGCCGCTTGCAAGCAGAGCCATTAGAGCAAAGGTCGGTGCGGCTGTGAGTCTCAGGAAAGCGGCCACCCTGGGGATCGAAACAGGGTTGTTGCCGGTATAGGAGTTGCTCATTTCTTGCCTCCTGCGGTGAAATTCGGGTCCTCCGCGACTTTTGGAAATCCGCTCAAGCTTCACCGTACTCGTCATGACGGCGCCACCAGACACCCGTCTCGTTGCGCCCCTTCGGAGCACGGTCGAGCCACTGGTACATGCCCCAGAGGCCGTCCAGACCCCGCGCATAGGTGGAATAGCTGTGATAGACGACGCCATCCTGGAGCGCGAACGCACTCATGCCCGGCCTTTCAGAAAGATACGTGGGCACGTCGGTTCGACACATGGCCGCGAACAGGGCTTCGGGTCCGTCCTCCTGGTCCAGCTGACCTCCAGCCTCCTCGTGCCGGTAGTTGTACTCCACGTCTCCGCTGCGTTGCTGCGTCTCGGTGAACCAGATATTGAAGTCCGCGTTGAAGTCGCTGCCGAACGAGGACGCCCAGGGAAAGGTCCATCCCATGCGCCGCTTGTAGGCCTGTAGCTTCCCTAGCGGCGCTCGCGAGACCGCCGAAAGCGTGACGTCATGGTTCGCCAGGTGGATGGCGAAGCCCTCGAAGCCGTCCGCGATCGCCGAGCAGGACGGGCATCCAGCCTCGTAGTCCGGGCCGAACATGAAATGATATACGAGCAGCTGCGAGCGTCCCTGGAAGAGATCCGCCAGTGAAGCGCTCCCCGCGTCCGTCTCGAATTGATAGTCCTTGTCGATCCGGACCCACGGCAATTGCTGGCGTCGCCGCGCCAGCTCGTCGCTGCGGCGTGTCAGCTTCTTTTCCTCCTCCAGCAGCGCGCGCCGCGCCGCGAGCCATTCTTCACGTGTTCCCGTCATCTGCTTGCTCATCATCGTATCTCCTTGGCTTAGGGATCCCTTCCGTTTCTCGAAATCGGTCGGGCTACGGGCTAGACTTAGCGAAGGCTATCGAAACGAGGGAGTTACAAGTGTGACGGGATTCCCATGGACGCGTTGATCACGGCCGCGGCGCGCGCCCTTGCGGCGGGGGATCATCTCGGCGCCTTGAACAGGGTCGCCCTGCGCGACGATGCGCCTGCCCTCGCGCTTCGCGGCATCGCGATGGCCCGGCTCGGCGACCTGGGGCGGGCCAGGACGCTTCTGCAAAGCGCGGCGCGCGCCTTCGGTTCGAATGAGACCATGGCCCGCGCGCGCTGCATCCTGGCCGAGGCCGAAATCGCCCTGGTTTCTCGCGACCTGGGTTGGTCCGCCAAGACACTCGGGACAGCGCGGGACACTCTGGAGGCTCACGGCGACCGGGTGAATTCCGCGCATGCACAAAACCTCGAGGCCCGGCATCTGCTCCTGACCGGTCGCCTCGACGAGGCCGAGCGGGCTCTTGCCGATATCGAACCCGCTCAGCTGCCCCCAGCCTTGCAGGCGACCCACCATCTGACTGTTGCGGGGATCGCCATTCGCCGGGTCCGGACAGAGAGCGCGCGCGCTGCACTCTCCCGGGCTGACAGGGCCGCGGCCGAGGCGGGCATCCCCGCGCTGACGGCGGAGATCGATAGCGCATCCCGCGCCCTGGAAACACCGGCGGCACGTCTGATCCGCCAGAATGGCGAGCGCCTCATCCTCCTCGAGCAGGTCGAAGAGCTTATGGCAGCCGGAAGTCTCGTGGTGGACGCCTGCCGTTATGTCGTCCGGACCGCAGACACGGCAGTCTCGCTCGCCCGGCGCCCCGTCCTGTTCACGCTGGCACGCACCCTGGGCGAGGCCTGGCCCGGAGATGCGCCCAGGGACACACTCCTCCACAGGGCGTTCCGGGCCAGGCAGGCTGATGACTCCCATCGGGTACGCCTGCGCGTGGAAATCGGCAGGCTTCGTGCCGCCATGCGCGGCCTGGCCGGCATAAGCGCAACGAAACGCGGCTTCACGCTGACGCCATATGAGGCGCGCGAGGTTGTCGTGCTGGCCCCACCCGTCGAAGATGAGCATGGCCGGGTGTTGGCCTTCCTCTCCGATGGTGAGGCCTGGTCGAGTTCGGCCCTGGCCCTTGCGCTGGGAACCAGCCAGCGGAGCGTGCAGCGGGCTCTCGACTCGCTCGCGGCCTCCGGCAAGGCGCAGTCCTACGGCCGCGGACGCGCGCGACGATGGATGACACCGCCCATGCCGGGAATCACGACAACCTTGTTACTCCCCGGGCCGCTGCCGAGCGGCTAGACTGGAACCATGAAACGAACCGCAGCAGAAATCCTCCGGGACTATGGTCCCTTTCCGGGCACGGACAGCGTGCATGGCGTGACTTATGACGGCCGGTACGTCTGGTTTGCCGTAGGTGACAGGCTGAACGTCCTCGACCCCAAGAGCGGAAAGGTAGAGCGTTCGATCGAGGCCGCCGCACAAGCCGGAACGGCCTTCGACGGGCGGCACCTGTTCCAGATCGCCGGGGATCGCATCCAGAAAATCGATCCGGAGACTGGCGGTGTCCTCACCACGATCCCGGCCCCCGGCGAGGGAGGGAATTCCGGCCTCGCCTGGGCCGAAGGGATGCTCTGGGTGGGACAACACCAGGGCCATAGGATCCACCAGGTTGACCCCGATACAGGAGAAATCCTTGGCACCCTCGAGTCCAACCGCGCGGTCACCGGCGTCACCTGGGTTGACGGCGAACTCTGGCACGGAACCTGGGAAGGAGGCGAAAGCGATGTGAGGCGGATCGACCCGTTCAACGGAGAGGTTCTGGAGAGGCTCGTGATGCCCAGCGGCACGGGTGTCTCCGGACTCGAATCCGACGGCGGCGATCAGTTCTTCTGCGGGGGTGGCCCCAGTGGAAAGGTACGCACCATCCGTCGACCACGGAGAGCCTCTCAGCGCCAAGCTTAAAGCAATACGGATGAGGTGAAGCCTAGCAGGTTTCCGTGACAGTCATGAGCAGGCCGCATTACGGTCAGGCGGCCATTTGCTGGTACCAGGTGAAGATTCGAGGCAGATGTCTCATCCATTCAGAGACCAGCGCCCAAGTACGTTATATCGCCCGAGCCCCAGTTCACTGTGTATAAGGACGAATTCGTGAACCATGAAGCGGATCGGCTCGATGGATTGCGCGGGAATCGCATTTGGTCCATAGAGCAGTGTCATGTGGGGCGTAAATTGGTTCGCTGCCCTCAGCCCATTTTTCACCATGGCAACACCGAGAGCTCCGTGGAGATCGAAGAACGTGTCCCCCTCGCCGAGCAACACCAGTGGCCGCCTGTGCGGCCTGCCACTCTCAAAACTCGTGATGAAACGGAAAGCCACCTCAAAGGGACGCATCGAAACGGCTCCCGCAGCCTGCTTCGCCGCATAGATAAACTTCGTGCGCAGACATCTGTCATCCCGAACGTGATGTAGCGAGATGTGTAGTCGCTCCGGCTTGAGCCGTGTCCCGATCAGATGGTTCTGGCAAACGAACCACTTGCCGAATCGTTCAATACGGACGGATGTCTCGGTATCCGGAAAAAGCATAAAGGTTAGCCGCTCAGGCCGCTTGGGCCTGGCAGGCAGTTCCCGGAAAAATTCGAACGTGCCTTGCGCGGGCGTGTTTCCATGCTCCATGGCATCTCTCGATCTGGGCGAGAGAAAATAGAACAAAAAGTGAACATATTGCAAGACTACTGAACACGCTACCACAGCGATGCCAACTGCGCGGATTATGGCACAGCCTTTTCACCGCTGATTGAGCAATGAGAATCTTGTGGGGGGCAAAGAGCCCCCTCACTCCCACTCGATCGTGCCCGGCGGCTTGCTGGTCACGTCGTAGACCACGCGATTGACGCCACGCACCTCGTTGATGATGCGCGTCGCCGCACCGGCCAGGAAGCCGTGATCGAAAGGATAGCTCTCGGCCGTCATGCCGTCGGTGGAAGTCACCGCACGCAGGGCGCAAACGAAGTCATAGGAGCGGGCGTCCCCCATCACGCCGACCGTGCGCACCGGCAGCAGGACGGCGAAGGCCTGCCAGATCGCGTCATAGAGGCCGGCCTTGGCGATCTCGTCCAGATAGACGGCGTCGGCCTTGCGCAGGATGTCCGCCTTCTCGCGCGTCACCGGTCCGGGGATGCGGATGGCCAGGCCCGGTCCCGGGAAGGGATGGCGCCCCACCAGGCTTTCCGGCAGACCGAGCTCACGGCCCAGCACGCGCACTTCGTCCTTGAACAGCTCGCGCAGGGGCTCGACCAATTGCATGTTCATGCGCTCGGGCAGGCCGCCGACGTTGTGGTGGCTCTTGATGGTGACCGACGGTCCGCCGGTGAAGGAGACGGACTCGATCACGTCGGGATAGAGCGTGCCCTGGGCCAGGAAGTCGGCGCCGCCCACCTTGGCTGCCTCTTCATCGAAAACGTCGATGAAGGTGTTGCCGATAATCTTGCGCTTCTCCTCCGGATCCTCGACGCCTTCCAGCTTGCCCAAAAACAGCTCGCTGGCGTCACGGGCCACCAGGGGGATATTGTAGTGATGGCGGAAGACCTCGACCACCTGCTCTGCCTCGCCCTGGCGCAGCAGGCCGTGATCGACGAAGATGCAGGTCAGTTGCTCGCCGATGGCCTCGTGGATCAACACGGCCGCCACCGAGGAATCGACACCGCCCGACAGTCCGCAAATCACGCGGCCGTCGCCCACCTGGTGCCGGATCGCGGCCACGGCCTGTTCGCGGAAAGCGGCCATGGTCCAGTCGCCGCGGCAGCCGGCGATCTTCTGCGTGAAATTGGCCAGCAGCCGAGCTCCGTCGGGGGTGTGCACCACCTCGGGATGGAACTGCACGCCATAATAACGGCGCTGCTCGTCCGCCACGGCCGCACAGGGCGCGCCCTCTGAAGTCCCGATCACTTCGAAGCCCGATGGCAAGGCAGCAACTCGGTCGCCGTGGCTCATCCAGACCTGGTGGCGTTCGCCTTCCTCCCAGAGTCCCTCAAAGAGTGGGCTGGCCTTGCGGATCTCCAGGAAGGCCTTGCCAAACTCCTGATGGTCCGAGCCCTCGACCTGTCCGTCCAGCTGCGCGGCCATGGACTGCTGGCCGTAGCAGATGCCCAGCAGCGGCACCCCCATCTCGAAGATCAGCTGCGGCACCCGCGGGCTGCCTTCGGTCGTGGTCGAGGCTGGCCCACCCGAGAGGATCACCCCCTTGGGGGCAAAGCTGCGGATGCGCTCCGGGTCGGCACTGAAGGGCATGATCTCGCAGTAGACGCCGCTTTCGCGGACACGGCGGGCGATCAGTTGGGTGACCTGAGAACCGAAGTCGAGAATCAGGATGCGATCGGTCATGGCTGTGTCTTTAAGTCCTTCTCGCCTGAAACGCCGCCGCAACGGCATGAAGATACTGCGCCCTTTTAGCCTCTCGCCACCGGCAGGTCAGCCCTTTACGCTTTTCAGCCAACCAATCAGGTCGGGCCAGGCATAGGCGGTTTCCTCCAGCCGGGTCCCGGCAAAACTTTCGTGCCGTTGCCCGATGGACTGTCCCCCCATGGCCTCGTAGAAATAGCGGCTGTTGTTACCGGAGAGCACCCAGAGACAGGCATTGAACCCACCAGCGGCAGCGATCTCCTCGAACGTCGCAGTGATCAGAGCCCGCCCCGCACCCTGGTTTTGCCAATCAGGATGAACGTACAACGCATAGATTTCAGAACGATATGGCAACGCCCTGCCACGTGTTCGCCCCCAGGTCGCGAAACCGACCAGCGCGCCCTCCTCGCTTTCGGCCACCAGGACCTGCATCTCCTTGCGCCGGGCTGCCAGTTCTCGCCAGTAGTGCGTACGCTCCTCGACGGACAAGGCGATCAGGTAGTCGTCGGGGACAAGACCCGCATAGGCCGCTCGCCAGGTTTCCACATGAATTTCCGCCAGGGCCTGGCCATCCATGGCCGTGGCTTCCCGTACGCGAAAGGCCGTGTCAGACATCCGGCACCTCCTGTCGCTCCAGGACGGCCGCGAAGAATCCATCGGTACCATGTGCCGCCGGGAACAGGCGCAAGTGATCCTGGACGCCCTCGGGGAGATCCGTGCCAAGCAGCTCGGGCCAAATCTCCTTGACCGGCTTGAGCGCAAAATCGGAGTGCCCTCGCAGGAAGTTCTCCACGCGCTCCTCGTTCTCTTCGCGCAACAGCGAACAGGTGGCATAGACCAGGCGGCCCCCCGGCTTCACCAAGCGTGCAGCACTGTCCAGGATGCGTTCCTGCAGGTCCAGCAATTCCCCCAGGTCCTCGGAAGACAGGCGCCACTTACCCTCGGGATTGCGCCGCCAGGTGCCGCTGCCCGAACAGGGGGCATCGACCAGAACCCGGTCAAAGGCCTTCTTCTGCCGCTTCAGCCAGGGATCGCGCTCACTGGACAGCGCCCGCCGCGTGACGTTGTGAACACCGGCGCGACGCAACCGTACGGAAGAGCGGGCAAGGCGCTTTTCCAGAACATCGCAAGCCAGTAGCTGCCCCTTGTTCTCCATGGCAGCGGCCAGTGCCAGCGTCTTGCCGCCGGCGCCGGCACAGAAATCACAGACGCGCTGACCGGGCTGGGCATCGGCCAGCAGCGCCACCAACTGCGAACCCTCGTCCTGTACCTCCAGCAGACCGTCGCGAAAGGCCTTGGTCGCCGCCACAGGTCGCCGGCCATCGATGCGCAATCCCAGGGGCGACCAGGGACAGGGCTCGGTCTCGATTCCCTCGTCGCGCAGAGCTCGCCTCACCGCGCCCTTATCCGACTTCAGGCTGTTGACCCGCAGGTCGACTGCTGCCGCCTGGCGCAAGGCGGTCAGTTCGACCTCGAGCCTGTCCCCCAGGGCGTTCTGCAGTGGCCCCATCAGCCAGTCCGGCATCTCCAGGGCCACGGAAGCTGGTTGGTCCGGATGGTCAAGAGTATGCGTTGCGAGGCCCTGCAGCAGGGCTGCCTCATCGGCGTCGGACGCCGGAGGTGCATACTTGCCGCTGCCCAGGCGTGCCTGGAGGCCGTCCAGGCTTTCACCATTGGCCAGCAGGTGCCAGGCCAGGATCTGGCGCCGCGGTGTCGCCTCCCCGCCACAGCGCTCGATCCACCAGTTGATGCGGGCATGACCGCGCAGCGCTCCATAGCACTGCAGGGTGATGTTGCGCCTGTCCTTGGCTCCGATGTAGCGGCGCTGTCGAAAATAGTCGGCAGCCACCCGATCCGACGGGCGCTGCGTTCCCGCCATGCTTTCGTACAGCTCGATCGCCGCCTGCATGCGTGCCGCAGGCGTCATGTCACGCGCTCCAGATCGCACCGCTTGCCCTGAACAGTGACGGTCACTCTAGTTGCGGTAGTTCGGGGCTTCACGGGTCACCACCACATCATGGACATGGCTTTCCTTGAGCCCGGCATTGGTCAGGCGCAGGAAGCGGCAGTTGCGCTGCATATCGTGCATGGTGGCATTGCCGGTATAGCCCATGGCAGCGCGCAGGCCACCGACCAACTGGTGTATGACGGTCCCGGCCGAACCCTTGTAGGGTACCTGCCCCTCGACACCTTCGGGCACCAGCTTCAGATTGTCGGCCACCTCCTGCTGGAAATAGCGGTCGGCGGAACCGCGCGCCATGGACCCCAGAGACCCCATGCCGCGATAGGCCTTGTAGGTTCGCCCCTGGTAGAGGAAAACTTCGCCCGGGCTTTCGTCCGTGCCCGCCAACAGGGAACCGATCATCGCACAATCCGCGCCTGCGGCGATGGCCTTGGCCAGGTCTCCGGAAAACTTGATGCCGCCATCGGCAATCACCGGCACGTTCAGGCCTTTGCAGACCTCGACAGTGTCGAAGAGTGCCGTAAGCTGCGGCACACCGACCCCGGCCACCACACGTGTCGTGCAGATCGAGCCCGGGCCTATGCCGACCTTGATGGCATCAGCCCCGGCATCGGCAAGGGCCTTGGCGCCGTCCCCGGTGGCCACGTTGCCGGCAATGACCTGAACCTCATTGGACATCTTCTTCACCCGGTCGACGGCATCCAGGACGCCACGCGAATGGCCATGTGCCGTATCGACCACCAGGACATCCACGTCGGCATCCACGAGCGCCGCGCCCCGGCGCAGGCCGTCCTCGCCCACACCGATGGCAGCAGCCGTTCGCAAGCGCCCCTGGGGGTCCTTGCAGGCGTTTGGGTGGGCCTGGGCTTTTTCGATATCCTTCACGGTGATCAGGCCGGTGCAGCGGAAGGTGTCATCAACGACCAGCAGCTTCTCGATACGATACTGGTGTAGCAGGCGACGGGCCTCGTCCCGGCTGACGCCATCCTTGACGGTGATCAGGTTGTCCTGGGTCATCAGTTCCGAGACCGGCTGCTGCCGGTTCTCTGCAAAGCGGACGTCACGGTTGGTGACAATGCCCACCAGGCGTCCGCTCTTGCGCTCCACCACGGGAATGCCCGAAATCCCGTTGGTGTCCATCAATGCCAGTGCGTTGGCCAGTGGTTCATCGGGATGTATGGTCACCGGATTGACGACCATGCCGCTTTCGAACTTCTTGACCTTGCGGACCTCGTCGGCCTGCTCCTCGATGGTCATGTTCTTGTGAATGACCCCCAAGCCACCGACCTGGGCCATGGCAATCGCCATCCGGCTTTCCGTCACGGTGTCCATTGCCGAGGACAGAAGCGGGATGCCGAGTTCGATGGTGGAGGTCAGGGAGGTACGCGTGTCTGCTGTTCCCGGAAGCACGGATGACTCCGCCGGTTCCAGAAGCACGTCGTCAAAGGTGAATGCGTCGCGAATCTGCATGCCAACCGCCTTGATTTCGGATTGGCGGCGCATCTTACACGAGGTCCCTTCCCTAACAAGAGCAAAGCCAGGCATGGTATGGGATTCTGCGAGACTGTCACAGCCACGCTTCTGGTCATCCGGACGGACGGGAAGGGATCAGTTGGGACCGCCGCTGCGCCCGCTGCCGCGAAAGCCCTGGGCCACAACATAGAGCTCGGATGAATCGCTTCGGCTTGCCGGCGGCTTGATGTGCCGGACACGCTCGAAATTCAGTTTCAGGCGCTCGAGCAGCGCCTTCTCGGTCCCGCCCTGAAGCACCTTGGCCACAAAGCTGCCGCGCGGACTCATGACCTCTTCGGCGAACTCCAGAGCGGCTTCCGCCAGGGCCATGATCCGTAGATGGTCCGTCTGGGCATGTCCGGTATTGGCCGGCGCCATGTCCGACAGCACCACATCGGCCCCACCGCCCAGCAGATCGCGCAGCTTCTGCGGTGCCTCCTCGGCCATGAAATCCATCTCCAGCAGCTCAGCCCCCGGAATCGGGTCCATTTCCAGCAGGTCGATACCGATGACGCGGCCGCCATTGCCCACGCGCTCTACAGCCACCTGGGCCCAGCCACCCGGGGCCGCCCCCAGGTCGACCACCACCTGGCCCTTGCGGAACAGGCGCACCTTCTCGTCGATCTGCAGGATCTTGAAGGCGGCACGCGAACGATAGCCGCGGGCTCGTGCTTCGGCCACATAGGGGTCGTTCAGCTGCCGCTGCAGCCAACGCGTCGAAGAGGCCCTGCGTCCCTTGGCTGTGCGCACCGGTGTGTGCAACCGCCTTGAGGCGGCACCACTTCCGCGCTCCCCCTTGCCTTGGCCCTTCTTTCTGTTGCTCATTCGGCGGCCTTCGCGGCTGACAGCAGATCCTCGGATACGGCCACGCCCTGCCCCTGTGCAATCAGGCCCGCCAGGATTCCCTCACGCACACCGCGGTCGGCCACCCGCAGGCGCTCGACCGGCCAGGTGCGCAGGAAGGCATCCAGGATGGCGCAGCCAGCGATCACCAGGTCGGCGCGCTGCACGCCGATGCAGGGGTGGGCCACCCGTGCCTGGTATGACATGCGACAGATGGCGCGAATGACGGCCCTGGCCGTGTCGGCACTCATGTAGAGGCCGTCCACCTTGTGCCGCTGATAGCGGTGGAGATCGAGATAAACGCCTGCCATGGTCGTGACAGTCCCTGAGGTTCCGAGAAACTGGAGATTGCCCTGGTGTGCAAGGGACTGCAGGCCAGCGATGGCTTCGAAGCCGTGCAGGGCCTCCAAGGCTTCCCCCACCATAGCCTCGTAGACCGGGCTTTCAATATCCTTGCCGCCATATTTTTCGGCCAGGGTGACCACCCCCATGGGCAGCGAATGCCAGGCGCGCAGGTTGCCTGTTGCAAGGGCACCCTTCTTCACCAGGGAATTCCCGCAGCAGGTCAGCCAACTCAATTCCGTTGAGCCACCGCCAATGTCGAAAACCAGGGCGTCCGGGCAGTCCGGCGCCAACAGCGGCGCACAGCCCTGCAGGGCAAGGCAAGCTTCTTCTTCCGAGGAGATGATCTCCAGCTCCAGGCCGGTTTCCTGCCGTACCCGCCTCAGGAAGGCATCGCAATTCTCGGCACGGCGGCAAGCTTCCGTCGCCACGGCACGCAAGTGACGTACGCCGCGGTACTTCAGCTTCCCGGCACAGGCCTGGAGGGCCGCGATGGTGCGCGCCATAGCCGCTTCGCTCAGACGCCCATTGCGCCCCAACCCCTCGCCCAGGCGCACGATGCGTGAGAAGGTATCCACTACGCGATAGCCATCTTCACAGGCGCGCACGATCAACAGGCGGCAGTTGTTGGTGCCCAGATCCAGAGCGGCATAGAGAGGGGCCGCCGAAGAGGTGCGCGCGCCGTTTGGAGCCTTGGAAGCAGAGCTGCGCTTTTGACCGAACTGATCAGAGGCAGCATGCTTGCTGACTTCCTTCTGCACTGGCACCCGGATCCCTCCGACTCGTTGATTGACCATGCCCGTCACTCTTACCAGCACACGTCCGGCGACCGAGAACAACCCCGAACCAGCTAGGAGCAGGCAACACAGGGCAATCTGTAACTTTAAGACCTTTACCCGGATGATGGCTAGAGCGCAGCGCGGTTTTTTTGCCCGAGCTGCAAAGTCACAGGCGCCAAACGATCGTCCGATGGAGCGGGTCTGCCTGATGAAACCGGACCGCCACAGCCCTCCGCTCAGACGAAAATTTTCACCGCGCCGGGGCTTGCATTCCCCCGTCCGCTTCGACTACATAGGGCCTCAACGCTGGCGCGGCTGCTGCCCGCCACATGCGGCCCCTCTGCTGGGGGATAGTTTAATGGTAGAACGGCGGACTCTGACTCCGCTAGTCCAGGTTCGAGTCCTGGTCCCCCAGCCACGTTCCCAGAATTATTCTTTAAGGCCAGTGAGTTAACGCCGACCCTGAAACCCAGGGCGGCCGGGTGTGACACACAGGTGTGACACAGACCTGTGACACATGGACCCGATGCCGCCCAGACACGGAGGCGGTCATGGCCAATATTACCCCCCACCTGCAACGCCGCGGGGCGCGCTACTATTTCCGGAAACGGCTCCCCTGGCTCTTTGCGAAGAGTCTGCGGAAAACCCATCTCGTCCGCTCCCTCCACACTGCCTGCCCGCAGATAGCCCGTCGACAGGCCCGGCGCCTTTCTGCAAGATTGGAGGATGCCTTCCAGGACGTCGAGCAGATGAGCCAAGAAGAACACCGCGAACCCACGCGTGCAGAGCTGGATCAGATCCTGATGGACATCTTCACCGAGATCCTCGATGCCGGTGAACTGCACCGCGCCGCCCGCACAAAAGGCTATCGTGCCGAGCCGGTCGAGGAGGAGCTCTCCCCGGCCTACAACTTGCTGGGCATGAGCAATGCAGAATGGCACCAGGCCCGTGCTGAGCTGAAACTGGAATTGAACGACCTGGAAGACGCTGAACGCACCGTTCGACCAAAACTCGATCACTATAACCTTGAGCTCCCCGAGGATTCCGCCGAGCGGAAACTGTTCCTGCGACAGGTGCTTGCAACCGAAACAGCCGCCCACCGTGTGGAGATAGACCGGGAAGCCGGAAACTATTATGCGCCGGTTCACCCCTTCGTCCAGCAGGTCAGTCCAGCAGGAATGCATGCTTCACAGGCATCCCTGGCCGCATCTCGCGAATTGCTGTCAGATGCTTATAAGGATTGGCTGGACACCAAGAAGAAGGAGAACCAGTGCACCGAAAATTACGCGAAACAGGCGGACTACGCGCTACAGCTCTGGGTCGCCCTTATGGGCGACAAACCCTTTGCCGAAGTTCAGCGCAGCGATGCCATTAAGTTCCGTAGTGAGCTTGCCGGACTACCGGCCATGTCAGGGCGCAAGTTCTATGCGGATACATCCCCACAGGACGCCAGTACACTTCGCTCGGAAATCCAGGCACAACTGGATGCAGGCAAGGCCCAGATCAGGGTGAAGGGGCAGCTCATCGGACGTGATGATGCCGAACGCTTTGCCCGCGCCCTGACGGCAAAGACAATCAACAGACACCTTGGTTATCTAAGTGAGTTCTTCGGGTGGAAGATCGATTCATCTGGCTACTCCTTCCAGAACCCATTCACCAATAGCTTCTTTCCGAAGAAGACCGTTCGCAAGCAGGCCAACAAACGCAAGACGTGGCAGACGAGCGAACTGAATGAGCTTTTCCGCGCACCGCTTTGGACGGGTTACAAAAACCATCGGAACAGAAAGACACCCGGCCCTGTCCTTCAGGAAAACATCCGCTTTTGGGCACCCCTGGTCGCGTTGCACTCCGGCATGCGCGAAGAGGAGGTCTGCTCTCTACAATGTGAACACATTGTCTATAATGACGATGCGGACAGCTGGCTGTTCTACGTGGAAAAGGGCAAGACCGAGAATGCTGAACGCTTCGTTCCCATCCACCCCAACCTGGTCGAAGCCGGATTTCTCGATTTCGTGGAATGGTCGAGGAAGCAAAACCAGAGATATCTCTTCTACAAAGAGGCGTCCCACTTTTCCTCAAGAACGGAATCGCAGCGTCTTTCAAAGTTCTTCACGAACTATCGCAAGTCTATTGACCTTTATAGGGCGGGGATGGATTTCCATTCCCTCCGACACAATTTCCGCACGCGGTTCCAGCAAGAATACCAGGGCGACACGCGTATTGTAGATTGGGTAACAGGACACTCGAGTGACAGCGAGGTTGCACAGCTCTACTTCCACGGCTATCGCGCCCGGGATATAGCAAATGCCGTTAGCGCACTCGACTTTGAGGTTGATCTAACACATCTCGCAAACACTCGTGGCAAACGGCTACGCGCCCTCGAGGTGCCTCACAGACCCGCGAGCAAGGATTAGGAATACTCTTCCCAAAATAAGATGGATCACGTCGTCAAAACAACTTTGCCAAAATGATCACCAGCTTCTAACTCAGTATGAGCAGCCGATGCATTCGAAAGTTTATGGACCGAGTTTATAATGGGAAGCACTTCTCGGTCCTCGAGCAATGGCCAAACTTGGTTTTTGAGTTCGCGCGCGATTACGCCTTTCTCGTCAATACTTTGGGGACGCAAGGTACTCCCCAGGATAGCCTGACGGCGACGAACCATTGCCTCTATGTTTAACTCAGCCTGTCCTCCACCTAGGAAAGCAATCACCACGAGACGACCACCAATGGCAAGACATGAGAGATTACGCTCAAGATATTCGGCACAAACCATATCCAGGATTACATTCACACCTGTACCTTCTGTTAACTCCTGGATGCGTTGCTCAAACGGTTCATTACGATAATTAATTGAACGGGCACCCAACTCCTCGCAGCGTTCACACTTCTCTGAACTGCCGGCGGTTGCAAAAACCTGCGCTCCGAACGCCTTGGCCAATTGGATTGCCGTTGTTCCTATTCCACTGGCCCCGCCATGGATCAGGACACTTTCACCCCTCTTCAATAATCCCAATCGAAAAAGATTAGTCCAGACGGTGAAAAAAGTTTCAGGCAATGCCGCAGCCTCGACTGCGGACAATCCGGCAGGCCAGGGCAGTGCCTGCTGTGCAGGAGCCACGCAATACTCGGCATATCCCCCGCCCGCAACCAAAGCACAAACCTTTTCACCCGGCTGAAACGACTCTACAGCGGAACCACAGGCTACAATCTCGCCTGCAACTTCAAGTCCGAGGACCTCAGTGATACCCGCAGGGGGAGGATAGCCTCCTTTGCGCTGATTCAAATCAGGCCTATTCACTCCTGCAGCCTCAACCCGGATCAAGATCTCGCCCGGTGCAGGCTCCGGAATCGGAACCGAGCGTACTTCCAGAACCTCAGGGCCTCCGGGCGCCTTGGCAAACACCGCGTTCATCTTCTCCGCCATGGGCAACACCTTTCTACTGCAATAAAATCAATGATAGAGCTGGCACCACACACGCAACCCCCAGACTTAAAAGGGTCAGAACACCATTTCCACGGTAGACTGTTGTCGCGGAGCTAAGTCCCATAAGTCGAGTTGCAATCAGGACATTGGCCGTGAACGGCGAGCTGGAAGCAGTGATTCCCCAACCCAGAATAGTAGGAACGGCAAGCCAAAGCATTTGCTCCTGTGGCCACACTGGGTGCAATAAACCCAGGAGAACACTCGCAGTCACAATTGGGTTGAGGGCAATCAGCCCACCCAACACCATGAGCACTGGGATCGAAGCTGCAATAAGGGGCAACATACCGGGAAGGAGTTGTGGCAAAACCTCCAACGCACCAATGGACTGGGCGATCACCACACCCAGAAAACCAGCACCGGACACCATGACGATCTCGTTTATGCCGCCATTCACGGCATGAGAAAAGGTAACCGTGGGTGCAGGTACCCCGCCACTACAATATTGAACCAGGATCCATGTCATGGAAAAGGCTAAGGATGCGTAGAACACACAGGCTGGCAGTTGCAAATCGGTTGCCAGGTAGAGCCCAAATGTAGCGCCGACCAATCCGCAAACACGCAAGAGCACCTTCAAAATTGCAGCGCGTTCGTCGACACTTGACTTACCAGCCTGGACAGATGCTCCTGCCCTTATTCCGCGGGATATAAAATATCCGGTTGTTATATAGATCGCACCCCCCAGAAGTCCCCAAGGGAGGATATCCAGATAGCTAACCTCCGGGACCATGGATAAGGTTATGATCATGGACAGCGCGAGCGGAGACCACATGGGCATCGCAGCAAAGCCTCTGAGTAGAGCTAATGTCAGCTGCAGTACCGACTTCTGCTGACGGAGTTCATCAAGCCTGCGGGAAAGCAGTGATCCCATTAGGCTGGCCGCACCGAAATTAAGAAAAACGGAGAGAATGTGCGTACCAAGGGTAACGAAGAGATATCGGGATCCTTGTGGCTGGCTAGCCACAACTGTGGCCGCCTTGCGGACATCCTTACAACGTTCGGCTGCACTACTCAGTAATCCCAGCGACACCAGAAATGCGGCCAGAAAACCAGCGCGCTGCAACGCCGGATCTAAGTGTGCAGAATTACTAGTTAGAGTAAATAAGCCGAAGATCACAACTACTAAAGCAATAATCCGCGCACTGAGGCGCATCCGAGGTACGTTCATCAGCGCAATCAGGCACAAAGCCCCACCGGGAATCACACCAGGGATCGGCAGAAACGGCATCAGTAAAGCAGAGATCAGGAGCACCAATCCCAAAAAAGTACAAAGACCTTGCGCGCAGTTTAAACCGGTAAGGTCCGATACGGTATTGGATGGAGGCACAGAGTTACTCATCCACCGCCTGTCGGATCGTGGCCGAAAGCCCCCCGTCCACCACGAGTTCCGTTCCGGTAATATAGGCTGCCCGATCTGAAGCGAGGAAAGCTGCTGCCTCAGCAATGTCCCATGGGCTTCCCATGTGTCCCATCGGACACTGGCGGTCCCGGCTTGCTCGCATTTCCGCCTCGGATCTATCTCCGTAACTGCCAGCAAGGGTGACCCCAATGCGCGGGGTATCGATCAGGCCGGCCACGATCGAATTCACCCGAATACCACGAGGGGCGACCTCCACGGCCAATGCCCTGGCAAACTGGTTGGCGGCCGCCTTGGTCGAGGCATAGGCCAGATGCGGAACCCCGGTGTGCCGGATGGCCGCAATCGAGGAGGTGACGGTGATCACGCCTGCCCCGCGGGGTTTCATATGCACAAGCGCCGCCTGGCTTGCCACATGGAGAGACGTCAGATTGGCATCGCTGATCCGCCGCCAGTCTTCGGCCGTCGTGTTCTCGGAAGGCCCGCTCTTGCCGAGACCGACATTGCAATGAAGAATATCGAGGCGCCCGAGCCGTTCCCCCAGGGTGGTAATCTGGTCCTTGAGCGCTTGCGCATCGAGGACGTCGACACAGGAAGCCTCGGCCGATCCCCCTTCGCCTGCAACCTGTGCCGCCGTTTCCTCGGCCGCCTCGAGATTGTTGTCCAGGGCAACGACATGCGCGCCCCGGCGCGCGAGCGTCATGCAGATCGCACGTCCGATTCCGATTCCCGGAGCAATCGAGCCTGCCCCAAGGATCACGGCAATCCGCCCCTTCAGGTCCTCGTTGATATCTGCACTCATGACGCGGTCGCCTCTTCTGCACTCGCCTTGCGTGCCCGGGTCATCCGAATCTCGCGCCGGATCCCGATGAACAGGGAGATCACCGTAAAGGCGATGAAGATCCAGCAGATCGGGCTGCGGAAGAAGATCGTAATGTCCTCGGCAATCAGGTAGGACCGGCGCAGATTGTCCTCGAAAAGCGGCCCCAGGATGAAGCCCATGAGGAAGGGGGCGGCCGCCATGTTGATCCGCATCATGAAATAGCCCAACAAGCCAAAGGCGAGCATCACGCCCACGTCAAACATCTGGTTCTGCACGGCATAGCTGCCGAAGACGCAAAACATCAGGACGATCGGCAGAAGAATGTGACGGGGAATGTCGGCTATCTTCGAGAAATAGCGGATCGCGAACTTGCCCGAGACGAAGAGCACCACCGAAGACAGCATGATGCCGATGAAGATCGCATAGATGAGCGAGATGTTTTCCTGGAACATCAGCGGACCGGGGGTGAGTCCCTGCAGCATGAACGCACCCAGGATGACGGCCGTGACCACATCACCGGGAATGCCAAGGGACAGCAGCGGGATCAGGGTTGCGCCGGCAACCCCGTTGTTGCCGGACTCGGCCGCGGCCACGCCCTCGACTTCCCCCTTTCCAAAGGTCTCCGGGGTTTTCGATGTACGCCTCGCCTCGCCATAGGACAGAAAGGCAGCTGCGGTTGCGCCCGCGCCCGGGATCGTTCCTAGGATCACACCGATGAAACTGCCGCGGATGATGCTCAGGAAGCTCTTCTTGAATTCACTGAGGGTCACCCGGCTTCGGTCGGCACCCTTGACGGCAATCGGCGAGGCCTTCTTGACATAGAAGTCGATTACCTCCGGCAGCGCGAACAGGCCGATCAGAAGGGGGATGTAACTGACACCCCCCATCAGGTTGAAGACATCGAACGTGAAGCGCTGGGTGCCATAGACGAGGTCGAGCCCGATGGTCGAGATGAGGATCCCCAGAAGTCCGGAGATGACACCCTTGGTAAGGGAATTCCCCGAGATCGAAATGACGACCGTCAGCGAAAAGCAGATCAGCCAGAAGTATTCCGGCGGCCCGAAGGCGAGCGCCAAGCCCGCGATCAGGCTGGCCAGGAAGATTAGCGCCAGGTTCGATATGAAGTCCGCGATGCACGAGGCATACAGCGCCATCGTAAGCGCCTTGCCGGCCTGGCCCTTGCGGGCGAGCGGATAGCCGTCTAGCAACGTACAGGCGGCAGCCGGTGTGCCGGGCGCGCGGATCAGGATGGCTGTTACGGAGCCTCCGTAAACACCGCCCTTGTAGACACCGACAAGCAACAGAATGCCGGTTACCGGATCTAGGTTGAATGTAAACGGCAGCGCAAGCGCCACTGCCATGGTCGCGGTCAGACCGGGAATAGAGCCGACGAGCACGCCAACACAGACCCCGAGAGCGATCGCGATAAAATTTTCGAAAGAGAAGAAGAGGTCGAAGCCGATGGCAAGGTTTTCCATCATGAGTCACCCCACCCTTCGATAAGTGATCCCGCCGGTAGGGGGACCTGAACGACAATCGTGAAGAAAAAGTAGACCGCCGTCGGGACAAGAACCCCGATCCCCAGTAGTACGGGCAGGCGCCGTTCGCCGCCCACTGCCGTCAGCACCGTGGTCGCCGCGACCGCGGTTGCCAGCATACCGCCCCATTGCGGCAGGAAGAGATACCCCAGAAGCAGAAGGCCGAGCCAGGAAGAGCGCAGCTTCCACCGGGGATGGGGCTCAAACTCCTCCTCCGGATCGGCATCCGGCGGACGCGGGGAAAACCAAGCCTCGGCCAGATGAACGAGTGCCATGATGGCGATCAACGCACTCAAGACATAGGGCAGGAACCGCGGCGAGAGAGGCAAATGCTCAACGGACGCCGGACTTGTCACACCCGCCGGAATCACGAGAGAGGCGAACAGCACGGACGCGGCTACTGTCGCAATGGCAAAGACGCTCTCGCGAAGCCGTTGAGCACGCAGATACTGCTCTCTGGAGAGATCGGTCATGGCAAGCGCTTCCTCCCCTGGCCGTCTCCGACGGCGGCCCGCGACGAGCCACCGCCGGAAATATGGCGCTAATTACTCGACGGTGACCCCGGCTTCGTCCACCACGGTCTTCCAGTTATCGAGCTCGGTCTCGATGAAGTCGGTGAATTCCGCAGGATTGCTGCCGACGATCGTCGCACCGCGCGTATCGGCAAACTCGGCGAAATCCTCACTTGAGACCACCTTGCCCAGGGAGGCGGATAGTGTCTCGACGACCTCCTCATCCGTGCCAGCCGGTGCCAGAAGACCGAACCAGGACTGGGCCGAGAAGTCCTTGAGATCCTCGATACCGGTCTCGTCCAGCGTGGGCACATCCGGCAGCTGCTCGGAGCGCTCCAGGCTCGTCACCGCAAGCGGCCGCAGGTCGCCCGACTGGATATGTGGCATCGCGGACGGCAGATTGTCGAACATAACATCCACATCGCCCGAAAGCAGCGCCGGCACGGCCTCACCGCTTCCCTTGTAGGGAACGTGGGTCATATCCACCCCGGTGCGGGCCTTGAACATCTCGCCCGAGAGGTGGATGGAGCTGCCCGTTCCCGAGGACCCGAAGCGCATGGTTTCGGACTGGGCACCTTCAAGGAAGCCCTCGACGGATTCGTAGGGGCTCTCCTTGTTCACGACCATGACATTGGGGATAGTGATGAGGTGCATGATCGGCTCGAAGTCCTCGAGGGGCTCGTACTGCAGGTTCTTGTAGACCGCAGGCGCGATCCCGTGCGAGGAGACCTGGCCCATGAAGAGCGTATAGCCGTCGGGGCGCGCCTTGGCCGCCTGGGTGGTCCCCAGGGTGGCCCCTGCCCCCGGCCGGTTCTCCACGGTCACCGTTTCGTCCAGCTCTTCGCTCAGGCCCTCCGCGACCTTGCGTGCGAGCACGTCTGTGGCACCACCGGCACTATAGGGCACAATAATAGTGACGCGCTTTTCAGGATAGTCGTTCGCCTGGACCGACGGGGCCAGGGCAAGCATTGCGGCGGCACCGGCAACGCCCATAAGGGTTCTTCTGGTAACAGTCATTGTTTCCTCCTCTGAATGATACGGCTTGCGAGACTTTATTCTTATTGTTGGACGTTCAGACAGATCCGATGGTCATGCCTCCGCAGACATACAAGATCTGCCCGGTGACAAAGCCCGCTCGTTCCGAGCAAAAATAGGACACGGCATCCGCCACATCCTCGGGCTTTCCAAGCCGCCGGACCGGAACGCCCGAGATGATCTTCTCGGTGCGCGGATCCCCTGGCGGGTTGACTTCATTGAACAGTTCGGTGGCGATCGGGCCGGGCCCGACCGCATTGACGGTGATTCCGTGCTGGCCGAGCTCGAGGGCCCAGGTTTTCGTCATGCCGTGCAGGCCGGCCTTGCTGGCCGAATAGGCGCTGCGCAGCTCCTTGCCCAGGGCGACACGGCTCGAGATGTTGACCACCCGTCCGAGCCCGGCCCCTTTCATCGAGTCCAGGGCAGCCTGCAGGCATATCAGTGGGGCGCGCAGATTGACGGCCGCCACCTGGTCCATCGAATTGGGATCGGCCTCCTCGACGGACGCAGGCAGGACGATCGCCGCATTGTTGACCAGCCGGGTCACCCGGCGGCCCTGGCAGAAGGCGAGCAATCGCTCCTGGACAGCCTCTGCGTCCGACAGGTCGACCTGGATCGCTTCCTCGGCATGGTCATGCTCCGGAGTGTTACGGTCGAGGACGGCCACGCGCAGGCCATCCTCTTTGAGCTGTCTTGCGATCGCGGCCCCGATGCCGCGGGCGCCGCCGGTGACGAGGGCATAGTCAGGCATGAATTCAGTCCTCGAAGGGGATCGCCTTATCGACGACCTCCCAGATATACCGTCCGGAGGGTTTCTCCTGCTCCTCGGCGATGTGGGCCACCAGGCCGGCCGCCCTGGAGACCACGGCGAAGCCCCGCATCAGATCAACCGGAACGCCCATGTCCCCCAGCAGCGCCGCCGTCGCTCCGGTGGCATTGATGGTGATGTGTCGGCCATATTCCTCATCGACGACCGTGGAAAGCAGCTTGAGGGCGTCCAGGTGCCGTCTGGCCTGACTCTCCTCCTCACCCATCCTGAGCAGCATCTGCGCCCTTGGGTCGTCGGGCTTGTGCAGGTGGTGTCCGAACCCCGGGATATGGGCCTTTCGTGCACGGTGATCACGTACGATCTCGCGGGCCTTATCGGCCTGCTTGTCCGCCTCGAGCGGCACGATCTGGGCCAGCAGACGGGCATTGTTCTCGATGGTACCGACAAACTGGCTGCCGACCGCCATGAGGCCGGCAGCGACGGCCCCCTGCAGATTCTCCGGCGCCGACATGTAAACGGAGCGCGTGGCAATGGCGCTGGGCGTCAGGCCGTGCTCCATGATCGCGATCAGGATCGCGTGCATGATACGCGCTTCACTGCGAGAGATCTCGCGGCCCAGGACGTGCCTCATCATCACACTGACGAAGTCGCTGTCGCCGGGCATCAGTTCCTCGACCAGGTTCTGGTCGCGGTAGAAGATCGCGGTGTCGGTATAACGGCAGAGCGATGTTGTGGGTTTGTGCTGAGACATCTCTCATCCTTTCTCGGTGTTGGGCGTGTCCTGCCCGAGGTGACGCTCGGCCAGGCGGTCCTTCTGCAGCTTCCCGATCGAATTGCGCGGAAGCCGGTCGTAGAAGACGATCGATTTCGGGGTCTTGACCGGCCCGAGGCGCTCGCGAAGGAAGGCGATGAGTTCGCTTTCATCGGCCTTCGTCCTGTCACGGACCTCGACGGCGGCGTGAACGGCCTCGCCCCATTTCTCATGCGCAACGCCGTAGACGGCACAGTCCACGACCTCCGGATGCTCGCCGAGAACAGGCTCGACGTCCGCCGGATAGACGTTGAAGCCACCGGTGATGATCAGCTCTTTGGCCCGGCCGCGAATGAACAGGAAGCCGTCGTCATCAATCAGACCCAGGTCCCCGGTATGCAGCCAGCCATCGACAATGGTCTTCGCGGTCGCCTCTGGCTGGGCCCAGTAGCCCGTCATTAGCAGGTCGCCGCGAATCACGATCTCTCCTGTTTCGCCACGCGGCAGAAGTGTTCCGTCCGAGCCCATGACCTCGACTTCGGAGAGCCAGGTTTCGCGGCCGACAGACGCGCGCTTCTCCGGTTTCATCATGTCCGCGGCCGAAATCATCGTGGCGATCTGGGGCGCCTCCGTCTGGCCGTAGGTCGAGGCGATACAGGGGCCGAAGATCTCCTGCGCCCGTGCAATCGCCTCGGGGCGCATGGGGCCGGCGCCATAGATCAGGTTGCGCAGATCCCCATAGTCGGAATTGCGGACCCCATCGAGTTCCATCAGGACGTAAAGCACCGTCGGGGGCACGAAAGTGGTGGCAATAGCTTCATGCTGAAGGTGATGCAGGATCTCCTCCGGGCGGGCGCGGTCGAGCATGACGAGTGTCCCGCCCGTTCCCAGCGTCGGAAGGATATAGGTCGACATGCCATGCGTGATGGGTGCTGCTGCGAGACACCTCTGGCCCTCGGCAAGCCCCCAGGACTGGATCTGGGTAACGATATTCGTGTTCCAAGCGCGATAGGGCTGCATGACGCCCTTGGGCTGGCCGGTCGTGCCGCCCGTGAACTTGATCGCCTGTGTGGCATCCAGAGGGAGACTCACGGGGCGCGGCTTGGCTCCCTCATGGGTCCGGCAGAGCTCCTGGGTTGTTCCCGCCCCGCCACCATCCGGATCGGACACCAGGATGGTTGCTTTATCGCCCGATATCTTATCCCGGGTCTCTGGCTGGACGATGACGATACTGGCTTCGGTGAAGGAAACAGCCCTGTCGAGCTCGTTGGCCGGATTCAGCGGCTGCAGTGGCACCCAGACCTTCCCGGCCGCCAGAACCGCCAGCCAGCAGGCCAAATGGTCGATCGTGTTGTGGGCGCAGACCCCCACACGGCTGCCAGGCTCAGGATCAAGCCTCTGGAGTCCCGCAGCAAGCGCCGCGACGCGGGCATGCAGTTGGGCATAGGTCAACTTCTCGCCTGCGAATTCAACGGCGATATGCTCGGGCCAAAGCTTCGCTGCGCGATCGAAGAAGTGTATCGGGTACATTGCTTTCCTTCAGGTAGAATAGCCGGACCGCGCCAGGGCCCGATTCATGGTTTCGACGATTTCCTTGCGGCGCTGGGCCTTGAGGCGCGACTTGATCGTCGACACCGACAAGGCAGCCATCAGCTCTCCGGCCGTATCGAACACGGCCACGCCGACAGCACTGACATCGGGAATGATGAGCGAGTTGTTCACGACAAAGCGGTTTTTCTCCCACTGGCGCACCAACCTGCGCACAGCAGTCACAGAGAGTTCGCCGTAGCGATCATAAGTTTCTTCATTTTCGGCAATGACCCTGTTGCATTCACTCTTGGGAAGGGCCGCAAGAAGTGCGGCTGATCCAGCTCCTACCCCTAAAGGCCGCCGCGCACCCACACTGAGAGTGTTTGTACTTATAGGATAGGTCCCAGGGACCACATCGACGCACAGTGCCTCATCGCCATATCGCACCGACAGGTAAGTCGTATCCCCAGTCGAGGCTGCGGTTTCTTCCGCTGATGCGCGCAGACGCCTGACGACGTCCTCGAAGGCTTGTGGGGACCCTGCGGCATTGGCAAGTGAGAACAAATGGATTCCGAGATTATAGGTCTTGGCATAGGGATCGAAGGTCAGTAACCCACCGTCCACGAGACCCTTGAGTAGCCGCCGTGTTGTAGCGGTATTCAGCTTTGCCTGACGTGCAAGAGTCGACAGATTGACCCCTGTAGCATTCCTTGCTGCCACAAAATCAAGAAGTCGAATCGCCTTGGCCAGCGATGATTCTGCCCCCTCAGACTCCTGCCTGTTTCGACCAGACACGAACGTTCCTCCCTTGAGTGCGGCTGTCTTCTGCAACCGCTTAAGTTGGAGGAAGGCTAATCGAACCCAGAATTACGAGTCCATATAATGTTTATCATATAGTGAACTTTTTTTATCATTATATGATAAACAATGCCACGCGGTATTGATATAATTATATATTTTCGTGATTAAGAAATTAGCTTCCATGAATTTGGTCGCTTACAATCTTGCTCAAGTTTGATTCAGCTGTAACTGAAGCGTTCTCCGGAATATGCAGGTTCGCCGTATTTCTGCGGGCACCATTCGGATCTTCTTTATCCACAATGGGCAACTGATCCAGAAACTCAGAGAAATCCTCCACGTCCCCCGCGATCAGATGAACCATCTTGCCTTCTTTCTGGAAAGTCCGGCGCACGCACAGCAAGGCGGCTTAGAAGACACCGGACCATTCGTAAGAATAGAGGTCAGGCCAGACACGAATCAGGAAAAAATCCAGTGACCTATTGGTGAACTCTGGCTGCGCGTCGCCTCGATGCACGCGCAGCCAGAGCTCACCAACAGCCTGAATAAGCGTGTGCAATCCCATCCAAAATTTGGAGTAAGCATACGATGACGATTACGACCCTACCACCGCTATACACCTATTCGTCAGCACCGAAGGTGTTTTCCTATTCAACGCCGCCCAGCGCAAAATCAAGGGGATCGACTTTGCTGAGACCATGGCTCTCAGCACTCGAAAGCCCAACCCGGATACAGCAGGTCCGTCTTCTCGCTCAACGACCCGCGGCCAGAGTACGAGACGCAACGCGTCTCGATCTACATAGGTTTCATGAGGTAATAGAACGCGCTGCCAAAGTCATCGCGGAACCCATCCCGAATGGGAAACGTAAAGACTTTGAGGTCTCCCTCTTCCTGAGTCTTCGAGATAACCAACTCACGGTTCGATGTCGTGTGCGTCCTAAGATCGTATCCCGCACGCACATCGAGCTTTTGCATGCCCTCGATTTCTCGGAAAGCCGGCGTATAGCTGCCAAATCGCTGATTGCGTTCTGGTCCACTCAGAAAGCGTGGCTGAGCGAAAGCGGAATCCAGCAGCTCGAACTGCGCTGCGATGCCCAGGCTGCTGACTCCGCCTCTCGAACTCCCCAAGCCGCCTGAACGGCGCCATTCTTTCTTCCCGGAATCAAGGACATCAGATCATGAACACCAACGAACCGCTTCAGAGCTTCAACCAATCATTGCCCGAGTGTCACTATTACTATCGAACTGACGTGGGCGCGAGAGTGAGACTCGGTGATAGCTGGGGCACAAAGCCAAACGTTGTGACGAAAGATATCACACGTCTTTCCGCACATCTTCAGCACCATTTCGCAACAACACGGATTCTGCTGCGTGGGCACACATCAGACGACATCCCGCAACAGAAATTGCTTTTCACGTACGATTTTGACGATGCACTCGCACACATTCTGGGTATCGCAACGAATGGAATGCCTCAGGCTCAAAAGAAAGGCGCTCACCTAACCCTGCGTATTGGCCGAGCGTCGAAATCCGTGCGGCATCCGAGGTATCAAGTATCAGCATCCCTGTCGGGACTGCACGAGGATCAGGAAGACGAAAGTCCAGTCTCTGTAGACGGCCGCGAGCGTTTGGCAGCACGAAGCCTCAACTTTTATATCTCCAGCAGATCTGCCTGGTTCAATGCCTCCGGCATAGACTTACTGACGCTTGTCTACAGACTGAACAATGCACAGACCCGCTATCCGGATATGGAGCGCGCATTTATCAGCATGGGTCAGACCGAGCAGGGCCGACGGACGATGACCCATATTGCCAATAATATATCTCCGATTGCCTCGTAATCTGAGGTCGCTCATCTCATTGTGGAATCTGGCGGTGGTCGTTTTGCGGACTCACCGTCAGATTCATTTTGTTGAGAGCCACAACAGAAAATCTGACCGCAGCGGTTTTTCCACATAAACCCTGTTCTCCATCCGTTCTACCCTGGTCATAGAAACCATAAGAAGATGGAGGCATCACATGATCGATCCCGACAAGGGCTCGCTGACCGTTGCGGACTGCGCCCAGCGGCTCCGCGTTTCCACAAAGACCATCCGGCGCGCGATCCATCGTGGAGAGTTGACGGCCCATAAGAGCCGGCAGGTTTACCGGATATCGCCCCGAGATTGGAAACTGTACCTGGCCGAACACTGGCCAGAGGCCCCTGCCGAGCGACAGTCATCTACGCCTGAAGAGGCTGTCCGCTCTGTCCGCAAAAGTCCAGCGTTGTCCAAGGGTTAACCCCCTGGTGTGAAAACGGCCACGCTTGAAACTCAACTTTATAAGCGCGGCCGTTTTCACCCCGAGACACCGCAGTCCACACCTGTCCACCACAGTCCAACAAAACCAGGGAAACAAGAACACACCGCGTGGTGGGGGTCGCTGCTCGGGCGATGACCCCCACCACACGGAGATGAACAGGAGTCCAACATGACAGAAACACAAAGCCTCGCGACATACGATGTTCGCAGTCAGGTCTTCGGAGATCACTTTCCTTCCCGCGGCGTGCAGCTTGCCGCACGCCGTGCCTGTCGGCGTATCCACGAGGTCATGGATCAGGCGCCGGAGACCATTGAGACAGCAGATATCAGGCAGACCTACGTCGAGAACGTCGGCACGACCTTGCCCAGGCGCGCGCGCAGCGATGAAGCCGGCGCCCTTCGGCACGTCGACGATCTGCCGGGCCTATCGTCCGACGTTTGCACCCGGATCCGCCAAGGCCAGGCAACTCTGGCCGATGCCATCACCGTTGCCCGGGAACAGCCGTGGGGACGGGAATGCGGGCGAATCATCGGCGCTTTGCAGCGATACGCGGAAGCCAGAAACCGAACGCCCGAAGCGATTCCCGCTGTCGAACGGAGTATCAAAGCCGAGCTCGCGAAGATGAGTGCCGCGGATTTCGGTGTGACCCAGAAATCATACGGAACCTTACGCGCGCGTATATTGCGCGGGGTCCGTGCTGTGGATTTCCATCGACACACCCGCCTGTCTGCCGACGCCCTCAGCGGACCCTGGCGTGTGCTGACCGACAAGGTCCGAAAGGATCATCCGGAACTCCAGGGTGATCTCGCGAAAATCTGGTCGCTTGTCGATTACTGCTGGCAGCGCAACTTGTGCCCGGACGATGTGGATGACTCCGTCATCCAGGACCTCCTGGCCTATCTTGAAGCGCACGAGGTTGAAGGCCCCTTCAAGCGCGCCCGGGCCACGGTGTATTCCTGGGAACGTCTGCAAAAGCACGTGTCCGGTTGGCCAAGTTCACAGCTCTCCCGCCTCTATTCTGATGGCAATTCAGGTCGGGTCTCGGCGCACTTTGAAGACCTCCCCAAAGGCACCCAGCAGCTCTGGCATGACTTTGTGGCCGCCATGCGCAAGACGGACAAACCCGAGGACCTGGCAGACCTGGTGCCCCCTGAGGGCAACTCTGACCCCTTTGCTGGTGCAGGTCTCGATCAAGCCGCTCCGGACATCACGGGAAGCTATGGTGAAACAAGCCTGAAAAGCCTGAGACAGCATTGGCTCATCTGCGTGAAGGCGCACCTTGAAGAAACCGGTGCATACCCTGCTCGGCTTTCCGACGTCACGACGCGCGAGACCCTGACATCTGTGGTCAGGGATATGGACGCACGTCAGGCAGCCCGCAGCAAAGGCCAGGAGCCATCACGTAAAGGCATCTACAAGAAAGCCATTCTGACGTCTGCCATCGCCTGGGCTCGTTATGATCTCTGTCCTGAAGAGCACATCAACAAGCTCCAACTCATGCGCGATCACGTCGACCCGCATCTGCTCGGCAAACACGTAAACGCCATGGGCGAGACCAAGCGGCGTTACCAGGACTACAAGATGGGAGCGCGGCACAAAGAGCGTCTCAGGCAGTTCAACGATCCCCTTGCGATTGTCACATGGTACAATCTTCCAGAGCATTTGGTCACCCAGGCCAAGGCCCGGCTGGCGCGATCCGACAAGGATCTCGAGGCGATAAATCTCGCCCTGGTCGCTGTGCTTCATCGCATTCTGCGGTGCGCCCCATTGCGCCGCAAAAATCTCGCCGGCTTGCGTATTTCAGGCCCCAGTCCGCAAGTCACCTTGCCGCCAGCAGGCCGCGGCAAAGGCCGCATCACCATCGAGGCCGAGCAAGTCAAGAATGAGCGCCAGATCGACATCGAGCTGGATCAGGAAGCCGTGAGTCTCCTGCGCTGGTGGATCCAGGAGGTCCGTCCCCTCCTCGCCAGGTCGGTCGGTGCCGATCCGGACAACGTGTTCCTGTTTCCGGCCCACGGGAATCAGCATCGCGCCAAGGAGCTCCTGAACGCGCATTTTCGGAAGATCAACGAGAAGCACGGCGGGTTCCGGATGAATCTGCATTTAGCGCGTCATTTGACCGCAAAGATACTGCTCGACAGTGATCCAGCGCAGATGGACCTGGTTCAGAACCTGCTCGGGCACAAAAGCCGACAGGTCACGGAAAGCTACTATGCGGAAGTCCAGCAGATCCTCGTCCAGCGCCGTTGGCATGAGATTCTGGACGAGGCCAGCCAAAGCGCACGCCTCATGCTCAAGCGGAAAGGACATGCATCATGACCGCGATCAACCGCCGTCCCACAACCACCGACCAATTGATACAGGAAACCATGACCTGGCCGGCAGACGCCGGTCAGGCCTGGCGCGAAGCGCATGACCCGCACTGGGGGCCTTTAAGCTGGGCACCGGAGTCACGCTATACTTATGCCCGGATCTTTAGCCGCTATCTTGAAGTGGTTCGCAAGGCCGGCCTTCCGGAAGACGCTGTCTGTCTCCTCACCTCGACCGGAGTGAAGCGCTTCATTCGTGAAAACCAAGGGACAGCGTCACCACGCACCTTGCACGGCTACATTCATCAGCTCATCGAAGTCGCCAAGGTGGTCTACCCTGAACGCATCAAATCAGGAGAGCTGGACTGGCTTTATCAGACCCGGGCCAATCTCTTTCCCATTGCCGCCGGTTCACCGAAACGGCGACATGATCTCCTCGTTTCCGCAATCGACCTATTGTGGGTCGCGGATGCCGCATTACGCGAAGCAGGCGATCTGACGGGCTGGAAAGGCGCTCAGCTATATCGAACGGGCATGTTCATCCTGCTCGGGCTGTATGTCCCCGAACGCCGCCGTGCGCTTTGCAGTTTGCAGCTGGACCAGATCTATCTGGAAGGCGGGGCCGTCCACTTCGATGCATCACAGATCAAGACCCGACAGGACCATAGTTGGTGTATCCCTGACGGCGTGGTTGATGTGCTACGGAACTGGTGTGAGGAATGGCGACCGAGATATGCTCAAGAAGGCGTATCATCGCTCTTCATCAGTGCGCGGGGAACGCCCGTCGTAGACGCAACCCTCTATGCCGCCATGCGCGAGCTCTGCCGGGACAAGCTGGGCGTGCCCGTGTCTCCGCACATCCTGCGACATGCCTCTGCGACCACCCTGCTCGAGCTGGAGCCCGAGCGCGCTGATCTGGTGACACTGCTCCTTAGGCACAACAGTCCGAAAACGCGGGACGAGTATACAGAGCGAGCAAACGCGATCCTTGCGAGCAGGAAGGCAAGTGATACGATCCGAGCGGCTGGTGAGATGGCTGCCAGGGAATTGCGCACTCAGCGCAGTCGTTGAGCGCCTTGCTTACCTGCCACCAATCCGACCCCAAACTCTGGGCCCAGAAGGACATTTCACCAAGAATACATACTAAACCATTGATTATAATTATATAATCAGGTTGTCGGAGTTTTGTGCGATTTCGCGGCTCGCTTTTGCCCAGCAAAAGGGGGAACGGCTCCGCCGTTCGGGGCAGAAACCCTAGGATATACCGGGTTCAAAGGGGTGCGGATATCTTAATATTATCCCCCCTTCCCCCTAGGGCAGACAAGGGCTTCGCCTTATACAAGCGTGACAGACTTGCCTCACGATTTTCCTTGTTTGTTCTCCCCCTCGACGGTGATCCTGACTCCGGAAGAGCATGATGCATGGATTGCCGAACCGCGGGAAAATCTGCTCCGGCCCGCTCCGACAGACGACCTCGCCGCCTATCCGGTGAAGAATGGTATTCGGGAAGAGAATCCACATCTAGCAGGATAGAACCCGATTGAGCTCCAATCGAGCATACAAACATCAACTATGATAAGCTTCGTTTACAGATTCGGACGCCGCTAGACAGGCATTCAGTATCGTAAGCGAATGACGCAATAGTTCAACGCTTCGTTGAGGCGCAAACCAGCGGCCGTTGAACTTGCCGCCATGAAAAAGATTGTTCCTCACCCGCCGCACATAGATAAGGACACGGTCGGACTGCAAATCAGTTTGGGGAACAGCCGCATCCCAACTGAGTACACCGTCTTCGACCATCTGCTTGTTCGGGGGATGGTCTAATATATAGGCGATCGCTTCTTTGAAATCTTCATCTTGCGGATCGTCAAAAAGCGCGGCAACGGATACGGCAAACTCACGCCAGTTTGCGTCAGCCGCCCCGTTACCCTTGTGAAACCCGGCGGCCTTCAGCGCATACTCAAAACGAGCAAAGGTCCTGAACAACTCCGTAGCCAGGTTGTTAAGTTCATGCTCCATCCGCTAGATGTATCTCCGATAGTCGGTGCTGACCGTCTGGCCGTCGTCCATATATTTCAGGACTTCGCCGACCTTGCGAGCCGCCCGGATCGGAATGGGAAGCCGCTGGTTCATCTGGGTGGAATTCCAGTTGATCTTGGTCAGCGAAAACACTTCCTCGGCAATCTGGGCAACCGTGCTGTCGCAACTTTCGTGCGGGCAGAGTAGCAAAGGCCGGGGATCGTACTGGCCCGGATAGGTACCGTAATAGGGAATGCTGCCGTTCGTATAGAGCAGGCCCTTGCCCGCCAGGTTGACGAACGTGCCGCGAAGGACCGGGTAATTGCCGTCGCGCAAGATTTTCACCGCGTAGGATTCCTGGACCCAGACCAGGTCCCGGAGTTCGGTGCCGGCCTCTTCGAGCGCCTTCAGAATGCCATCCGCCTCATCGCCCCGAAAGCGCGAGGTCTTGAGCACAATCACCCGCGCCGGAAAATGCTTGTGGTGGTTCTTGTAAGCTTTGAGCACGTGAGAGGTCAGCTCATAGGCATCGTCAAAGGTCATGTAGGGATGCCGGCCGCGGCTCTCGGTCTGCGCCCGCTTGCCTTTGAGGATGAAACCACGCCCGCGTTCGTCGAACATCTGCGCCGCGCTGGTGAAGAGCTGCTGGCCGCCGGCTTCTCGGTAGAAACTGATCCCGACATAGCAGGCGGCATATTCGGCCTCGCGCGGCATGCGGCGCCAGGGGATGCGGCCGCTGCCCTTATAATAAAGCGTCGTCATCAGGTTCCAGCTTCGGTCAGCCTGATCCTGAATATCGCGGTCGCGGCTTTCCTTGACCTTCCGGGAAATCGACGCCTTCTCGTCGATCACGTCTTCCCAGACGATCTGAATCGGGAAGTTCAGGCCCATGGTCCGGGACTTGAGCAGCCCGCGGAAATTCGGGGCATCGGAACCGCCGCTGTCTTCCTTTTCGATGGTGCTCTTTGAATCGACCTTGGCGTTCCAGACGCGCTCGATCAGCGCCACCGGCAGCGCGATGATAGCCACGTCCGGCCGCTCGCCGCTGTCATCGAGCGTCTGCAGAAGCGCAACGATCTCCCCGACCGCCATTTCGACCGCTTTTTGATGGTCGGGTTCCCTGGTGATTTTATCGATCCGGCTCTGGGACAGCGCGGCTGTCGCACCGTCCGGTATCTCGAACCGGCAGCGGAACGGATTTTGATTGCCGAGTCCCGGAAAGTCCGGATGAAGATTGGGGTGCTTTTCGGTCTTGCCCTTGATGCCGGTTGATACGGCAGTCAGGTAGCTCTGCGTGCTCTCGACGGTTTTGGCGCTGCCGACGACGCCGACCCGGACCACCTCGCCCAGAGGCGGCTGCAGGGGACCGGCTTCGACAAGCCCCAGCCGCGGATCGGGATGATGGTGCTGATCACCAAACTCCAGTTCCGGCTCGTCGAATATCCTGTTTTCGAAATCCATCAGACCGCGAGCCTTTCCTGGTTGTCAGGCTCTTCCGCTTTCTTCCGGGGCGCGCCCCATACATCTTCCGGCACCCGCGTATCGAGGGTGATCTGCGGCGGCGCTTCGAACTGCAAACACAGCTCGGGTTCGGCATCCCGCCCGAACAGATCACCGGCGGCACGCTCCTTCTGTGTCAGGACGCGGTGCCACATGATCACCTGTCCTCGCAGCGAAGCGCTGTTGTCCATGCGCTTCTTTCCGGCAAGCAGCGCCTGCGGGTATGAATGCGGCGTAAAGCCGTCGGTCGTGAAATAGTAGGTCGGGGTTACGACCAGGAACCACTGATCATCCAGCAGCTCGAACCGCGGCGCAAATGCATGGTGCCGCACAAAGTCTACACGGTCCTCTTCCTTCTTGCTGGTAATGACATTGACGACATCCGCATGGGTCTTGTTCCGCGAAGCCTCATAATGGAACCGGCGCGGAACGTTCTTCTCAAGCGCCCTGAAATACAGCAGCTTGCGTTCTTTCTCCCAGTTCAGGTTCTCGCGGGTCTGATGCCTTAAGGTCTTCCGCAGGAGAAAGGCGAACTTGTTCTGTTCGTCCAGGTCTTCGTGAAACGCCAGATAGCCGGTCTCGATGGCTTCGACCTGATCGAAGTCGACAATATCCCGACACGGCGATGCCCGGGGATCATGAAACGACCAGAACGACCCGCCGTTGATCACCCAGTCGAACCGTGCCGGTTCCTCGCCCTCAAGCAGAAGCGCCGCCGCTTTCGGCCCCGAATGTGGCGTCGAGGCCACGTAAATCTCAGGGGGCATGGTAATCGGCAGGATATTGACCAGCGCGTCCTCGCCGCCGCCAAGCGGCGGAACGTAATAGCCGAAGCCGGCCTTCGGGACTGTCAGCGCAGCCAGCCGATTGACCGCGTTCCGGTCGAGGACATCGCGCTGCTTGTCAAACCGGAGACGGCGGTCTCCTTCCGTGACGCCGCTGGGAACTTCCTGCCAATAGAAGGTCTCATCGGACTTGCGATAGAGCACGATGATGACCGGCAGGTTTGAGGGACGCCAGTATTCGAGGTCCTTGCGCTTCAGTAAATAGGTGAACCCCTCATCGTCCTCAGCGGTATAGGTCCCCGATTCGGTCGCCTTCACCTGTACGGCGATCATTCGCGCCAACGGCTTGCCCTCATCCATCACCTCGGCAACACCGTCTATGCCAGCCTCCAGGCGCGAGCGCCCATCAAACTGAAACCCGATATCGAGAAACCGGTGGCGCACCGCAGTCTCGCCGATCTCCCCGAGCATCTGACTGGATGTGAGAGTCTTCGACATCTTTACACCTTAGAACAATCAAGGAACATTTGGTATGGGTTTGTGCCATCCGCCCTGCCAAGATTGTGGACAAGATGAGGGCATAACCGCTGCGGTATGATACCTATCGGCCAAGATTATCCTTGGCCCACAGTAGGGCGTCGAGAGCCGCCCGCTTGGCGGCGTCTTCCTTGGGATAACGCCGGCGTCCGGCCTGCGCGTGGCCGGTCTCCCTGTGCGTTACCCGCAAACCCCAATAGCGGCCTTTGTGATCAGAGGCCGGAAAGACCGTGAGATCGCCCCACATTCCTGACGAGATTAATATGTGTTAGCTTGCAGTTCACCCCACCCGTTTCAGAGTGGCCTTCCCCGGATCATAAACAAAATTGCCGATCGTTCCGATCAATCCGGCGCGGTCACTTATGGCCTTCAAATATCAAACATAAGTTGCGCCCGCAATCAACTAAAACTGGTAAGGCTTACCACAAATATGCACAATTTAAAGCTTAGCGGAAATGAAGCTTTCCCCGTCTGCGCATAAGCTTAATCTATCAAAGATTCCAGTCGCTACTGGATGAAGCATTGGAACAACCTCACGAAGGACAAAGATCTGGTTCCTCATGCCCTTCCGTCCGTTTTCTGAAAATGTGGACATTCGCAGCACCGCTGCCAGAGTCACATACGAGAACCGTCACCTTCCCTAACCTCCCTCAACGCCCGCCCGAAGAAATGCCGGATGGCCTGGTCGCGCGCCTCGGCGTCTGACAGCACGATGCTCTTCATCTCGCTGTCGCGCTGGAACATGCGGATTGCGCCCTGGAAGAAGGCCTGTGCATAGGCTGAGAAGACAACGTCCGGGGGGTTGTTGCGCATCATCTCGGTCATGTCCTCATCCAGGATCTCCCGGTTCACCTGCTCAAAGCGCAGGAAGTCCTCCTCGCTGAATTCGGTGCCATGCCGCTCGTTGAAGCTTTGGATGATCTCCGACAGCGAGCGCTTTTCGTCTTCGGTATAAGGGTTGGCGCCAAACTCGTTGATCGGTCGCAGGGGCTCGGACATGCCGGGCGTGAGGGAGGCGCTTCCCGCCTCTTTCTGCTCCACCTTGAAGGCCTGCAGGCGCAGCATGTCGTCGGTGATCTCGATGTCCGGCGGCACCTCGCGGTTCGGCAACAGCCGATACAGCCAGGCGGCATAGGCGTGCAGCTTCTCCAGGTCGGTATCCTCAAGGCGCACGACCTGGGCGACGAAGCTGTAGAAGCGCATGAAGCTCTTCAGCAGCTGGCGGAACTCTTCCTGTCTGCCTTCGTCCTCCTCCGCCTCGAAGCGCTGGACGGCCTCGCGCACCAGGCCTTCCAGCTTGATCCGGTCCCAGCCGTCGAGCGGCCCCTTGTAATAGGTCCGGGCAAAGCGCTCGACCTCCTCCGGGTCGATGATGCCGAAGGTGCGCAGGCGGCTTTCAAGGGCATAGACCTGGTTGGGATCCGAGGTCTCCATGAGCGCCGTCATCTCGTGGAACGGCATGAAGGCCTCCTGGATGTCCTCGATGGAGTTCTGGAAGTCGAGGACATAGGTGGTGTCCTTGCCCGGCATGGTGCGGTTCAAGCGGGACAGGGTCTGCACCGCCTGCAGGCCCGCCAGCTTGCGGTCCACATACATGGCACAGAGCTTGGGCTGGTCGAAGCCCGTCTGGTATTTCTCCGCTACGATCAGGATCTGGTACTCGGACCCGTCGAAGCGGCGCGGCAACTCGGTCTCGGAAAAGCCGTTCACCTCGGCTTCCGTCCAGGTTTCACCATCCAGCCGCAGCTCGCCCGAAAAGGCCACCAACGCCTGGACATCCTGATAGCCGTGCTTCTGGATATAGTCGCGCAGTCCGAAGTAATAGCGCAGCGCATGCTCGCGGCTTTGCGTCACGACCATCGCCTTGGCGTTGCCGCCCAGTTCGTGGCGTACATGGCGACGGAAATGCTCGACGATGACCTCGACCTTCTGGCTGATGGCCGTCGGATGCAGCGAGGCGAAGCGCGCGACCCGCCGCTGGGCCTTGCGCCCCTGCAGCTCGGGGTCGTCCTCGATGGCCTTTTCCAGCTCGTAATAGGCCTTGTAGGTCATGTAGTTCTGGAGCACGTCGAGGATGAAACCTTCTTCGATCGCCTGGCGCATGGAGTAAAGGTGGAAGGGCCGGGGCAGGCCATCCGGCCCGGGCACACCGAAGCGCTCCAGCGTCACGTTCCGCGGTGTCGCCGTGAAGGCGAAGTAGCTGATGTTGGCCTGCGGCCCGCGGCTCTTCTGATAGGCGGCGATGATGTCCTCGACATCGTCGCTGGAGGTCGCCTCGCGCGTCAGCGCGTCAGCCAGCGCCTGGGCGCTCTTGCCCGACTGCGAGCTGTGCGCCTCGTCCACCAGGATGGCGAACCTGCGGTCCTTCTGTCCTGTCACCTCCTGCAGGTGCTCGGTGCCGAACTTCTGGATCGTGGTGATGATGATGCGCGCGCCATCCTGGATCGCCTGTTTCAGTTGGCGCGAGGTGCCGTCAATCTTCTTCACCACCCCCTTGGTCTGCTCGAACTGGGCCACGGTGTTCTGGAGCTGGCGGTCGAGGACGATGCGGTCGGTGACGATGATGACCGTGTTGAAGATCGGCTGGTCGCCCGCATCATGCAGGTTGATGAGCTGATGGGCGGTCCAGCCGATGGTGTTGGACTTGCCCGAGCCGGCCGAGTGCTGGATCAGGTAGTTCTGCCCCGGGCCGTGCTGGCGAGCATGCACCATCATCCGGGTGACGGCATCGAGCTGCTGATAGCGCGGGAAGGTCAGGGTTTCCTTGCCGTCGGTCTTCTCCAGGTGAATGAAGCGCCCGAGGATGGCGAGCCACTTTTCGCGCCCGAACACGGCCTTGCCGTCCGGCAGGTCCTTGTAGAGATAGGCAATGCGGAACTCGTCCGGTATCGCGGGATTGCCGGCACCCCCTTCCGCACTGCCGCGGTTAAAGGGCAGGAAACGGGTCTTTCCGTTCATCAGGCGCGTCGTCATCGAGACGTTGTCCTGGTCGGCCGCGAAGTGCACCAGCGCGCCGCGCTTGAAGGTCAGCAGCGGTTCGCCGGCCGGTGAGCGGTCGGTCTTGTACTGCTTCTCGGCGTGCCTGAAGGTCGCGCCTGTCAGCAGGTTCTTCAGCTCCAGTGTGGCCACCGGCAGGCCGTTGACGAACAGCACCACATCGAGGGCGTTTTCGTTCTTCCGGCTGTAGCGCACCTGGCGCATCACGCTCAGGATGTTCGCCTCATAGAGCTGCGTCAGGACCGGGTTCAGGTTCGAGGCCGGCTGGAAGAAACAGAGGGAAAAGCGGATATTCGGGATCAGCTTCAACCCGCTGCGCAGGACGTCGAGGGTGCCACGGTCCTTCAGCGCCTTCTCGAGCTGCGTGAAGAACTCGGCTTCTGCGCTGGCGCTATACTGCGCGGCCAGCTTGTTCCATTCGTCCGGCTGGGTTTCCTGCACGAACCGCAATAGCAGTTCCCTGTCCAACGCGAGGTCTCGGTCGAAACCTTCGGGCGACCGCTCCAGGTATCCCTGATTAGCGACAAGGTGGGCAACCAGGTGGTCCTCCAGGACTACTTCTCGATGGATGACGTTGGCGCTTCTTGCAGTCATATACTCTCCGAATCAAAACCCAATCAAGGGGAGCGGGTGGGCGAGTAATGCCACAATACATTGATTTGGTTGTATTTTTGTTTTCCCATTTAGTTTCCCCCTGCACTCAATCAAAACCAGATCAAAAGATTGTTCGACGCGCGTTCTCAAGCCTGAGCCGCCATCTGGCTGTCGGCATTCGGCATGGTCATATCTTCTTCAACCTTATCCAGACGCCGGTCGGTTTCGCCGCGCTTGCCCCATGTTGTCACATCGATCTGGCCTGTGACGGCAGCGGTGATGAGGGCAGATCGGTATTCGCGCAGACGGTTGATGGACTTGTTGATCGCATCTGCGCCATTTCGAAGTCGCCGAAGTTCTTCCTCAATCCTCTGCGCGATCTGTTCTTGCTCACCAATCGGTGGCAAGAAGATGGGCAGGGAAAGAAAACGATCAGGTTCCATGCGCCATTGATCTATACGAATACCATTTGAAATCAGATGGTAAACGGTTGGCATGGGAACCGCGCGCAGCAAGTGATGCATATACTGAGCGTGATGTTCGCCGCAGGGTGTCATTACGACGTAGTCGGGGCTCGTGATGCCCTTGATGATGGAGATACCCAGCGAACCCTGCCAAGACTTCATCTTATTTATGACTAGATCACCCGGTTCAACCATCTGATATTTAGACAAATCGTCCGGCGTTTTATTGATATTGTCATCGCGCGAAGATTTCTCGATTACGCCATATTCTCGGTAAACAGATAACACTGTAAGATCGTCGAAACCCTGACGCTTCTGGATGCGAAAGTGTGCTTTCAAGCGACTTTCCGTCCAGTGCTCTGGCACATTACCACGCCAGAATATTCCGGTGTCCCGAAGCGGCGCAGATGGGTTTGCGCCGCGAAGGACGAGACGGGAAATCTCGCCCTTCTCTTTTTCCGGCAGCACCTCAACCAGCCGCTGCTTCTTCTCGATCAACTGATCGATGCGTGCGGTCTCGCGATCGAGAAAATCTGCGATATCGACTTGAGTATCAAAGTCTGGAAGCCAAATTTTATTACCTAAGCTCTCCTTTTTTATATGGCGCATTGTTGAGCCATGAGCATCTAGGTCTGCCCAAATCGCTGAATAGTGCTTGAGACTATAATACAGAAATCTCTGAAATGTTCCTCTGTTCGGCTCGACCTTGAATATATGCTGATTGAGAAGTGCGGGTCCTTTATCCCATTCAAAGCTATCAAGTGTTGCAGACCATGAAAACAAGAGGTCACCATCATCAATTTCATACCGAGGATGTATGCTGCCATCATAAAAGTTATCGAACTCACCTCCTGTAAGTTGGGCAATTCGAATGATGGGCTTTCCGTGATCTCCCCAGTCAGAAGGCTTGAACGCGGCCCCGTTGATGAAACGCGCGGTATACTTCATTGGAATCATCACGCCGCCACCTCCTTCAGGAGCCCAGCAATCTCGGCCTCAAGCTGCTTCATCTCGGCATCGATCTCTTCCAAGGGCCGCGGCGGGACATACTTGTAGAAATAGCGGTTGAAGTTGATCTCATAGCCGACCCGGCCGACCTTGCCATCCCGCGCATCGCAATAGCTCTCGTCCACCCAGGCATCGGGGACAAAGGGCGTGACCTCGCGCGCAACATAATCGCGCCAGTCCTCGGACAGCGGCACGAGCTCGTAGTCGCGCAGTTCGCTATCGGGTTCCGGATTGCCGTCTTTGTCAGTACAGATGTCGGCGTCCTCGTCCCGCTCGGAAAGCGCGGACAGGATCGCCTTCCTGACCGGCGCTGTGATCTTCACGCCGGCACCTTTCAGGGCCTGCTTCAGGCCCTTATCGAACGCGTCCCGGTTCGTGAACAGTGTCGTCGGCATGTGGCTGGCCAGCGCATCCAACAGGTCCTGACGTTCGGCTTCGTCCAGCTTCTGAATGGCCTTCTCGACGAGAAGCCGCTCCAGGCGCTCGTCATTGATCTGGAAGTTCAGGCGCAACGGGCGCTCGACCCGGATTTCGCGGTATCCGAAACCGGTGGTGTCGAAGACCTTGGAAAAGTCACTCCAGTCTTCCTCGCCCTCTCCGTTCAGCATGGCCGCATAGATGCGAACGATCTCGTCCCGCGCATTATCCGGGATTTCGCGCCGTTTCGAGCCCAGGCTCTTGCGCATGGACCGCCAGAAGCGCTCGGAGCTTGCGTCGATCAGCTGCACCTTGCCGCGGCGATCGGAGGGCTTGCGGTTGTTGAGCAGCCAGACATAGGTCTGGATCCCGGTGTTGTAGAACAGGTCGGTGGGCAGGGCGACGATGGCCTCGACCCAGTCGTTCTCCAGCATCCAGCGGCGGATCTCGCTCTCGCCCGATCCGGCGCCGCCGGTGAATAGCGGCGAGCCGTTCATGACGATGCCGATGCGTGAGCCCTGCTCGTCGTCGCGCATCTTGGAAATCATGTGCTGCAGGAACAGCAGCTGACCGTCGGAAACACGGGGCAGGCCGGCGCCAAAGCGCCCGTCGAAGCCCTTCTCGGCGGCCTCGGCCTTGATCGGGTCCTGGTACTTCTTCCAGTCCACGCCATAGGGTGGATTGGACAGCATGTAGTGGAAGGTCTTGCCGGCGTGGGCGTCGCCGGTGAGTGTATTTCCAAAGGCGATCTGTTGCGGGTTGTGGCCGGTCACCAGCATGTCCGATTTGCAGATCGCGAAGGATTCCGGGTTCAGTTCCTGCCCGTAGAGTTCGACACGGACCTTGTCATTCATGCCGGTAATGGCTTCTTCGGTCAGGGCCAGCATGCCTCCAGTGCCGCAGGCCGGATCATAGACGGTACGGATGATGCCGCTGCCTCCAAGTGCATCCTTGTCGTTGGCGGTCAGCAGGTCGACGATCAGGCGAATGACCTCGCGGGGCGTGAAGTGCTCGCCGGCCGTTTCGTTGGAGATCTCCGAGAAGCGCCGGATTAGACCCTCGAAGAGGTAGCCCATCTCGGCGTTCGACACGGCCTCCGGGTGCAGGTCGATCTGGCTGAAGCGCTCGAAGACCTGCCAGAGGATGCCACCGTCGTTCAGGCGCTTGAGCTGGTCGGTGAAGAGGAACTTGTCGAGGAAGATGTCGCGGACGTTGGGCGAGAACTGCGTGATGTAATCGATCAGGTTCTGGTGAAGCTGGCCCGGGTCCTGGCCCTTCAGGCTCTCGAAGGTAAAGCGGCTGGTGTTGTAGACCCGGATCTTGCCGCCCGCCGCACCGAAAAGGATCATGTCGCGGGTTTCGTCATCGACACCGTCCGGCAGGGTTTTCTCGGCCTCCAGGACCGCATCCTTGGTTTCCTCCAGGATGCAGTCGAGACGGCGCAGCACGACAAACGGCAAGACCACCTTGCCGTATTCGGATTGCTTGAAATCCCCGCGCAGGATCTCGGCAATGGACCAGACGAACGAGCCGAGATTCTGGATGTCAGTATCGGCAGTGCTCATGCCTGGAATACTCCCCTTGATTGCCTTCACTGCCATACGTAGCATTCGACATCTGTCTGCACCAGAATTCAGTGAGGCTACTGGCAGGCCAGTTATCTCCCATACACCATTACATCCAATGGCTGTCCCAGGCCCATGAAGGAGATCCACTCTGTACGATCTTATCGGCGACATTCACGGCCATGCCTCTGCCCTTGAACGCCTGCTGGGCAAGCTGGGCTATCGCCATGACGGCACCTGTTACCGCCATCCCGAACGAACGGCGGTCTTCCTGGGGGATTTCGTTGACCGGGGCCCGTAACAGCTTGAAAGAGTGAACTTTCTGCGAGATTGACCCCACCTCCATAGAACCCTTGGTCAAACACCTAGAAAGTGCGGGTTCTGTAATACGACTCTTGCGACCTCAAGAACCGGCAAAGGGGCATCAAGCTTGATATGCCCTAAGATTCAACCTGTTAAGACAGAAACCGTCGGTCCGAGTTGACCTTGCACCGGATTTCGCCCTTGAGCTCCATCCGCTGCATCAATCGCGTGACCGTGCAGCAGGCAACAACAAAGCCTTCACAGTACAGCTGCCGCCAGACCTTGCGCACCTGTAGAAGGAGAAGTTTTCCACGAACACACTTCGCCACGCCTCAAACTTCAGGCGGGTGTTCCGCCTGGCTCGTGCCGAGCGTCGCTCCGGATCGATGCACCTGGCCGCATGCGCATGGTTGGACGACGGGGCGGGCCATACGATTCTGGACACTACCTTGACACTCTTCCTTACGCCCGATCATGATTAGCTCGTTCTCCCGAAAAATGCCCGGGGAAGAGGGGGCTGCCATGCACCTAGATCTGCCACTGGAGCGGTTGATCCAACTACCGCAAGTCGTTGCAGGTGAATGCAGTTACGGAGGAGTGCTCAGCGCGCTTGCTGGCGAGCTCAGGTCCATATCGCCCTTCGACCATCTCGACATGGTGATACTGGTGGATGATGGCCGGGATCACCTCTGTTTCGAAACGCCGGTCAGTACCGTTTGGAGCAGCTTTGCCAAGGAGCCCAAGCCTACGGGTGTCAGTCCGGCACGTTCGGTATTGAAGGGACATGTACCGCATATTCTCACCGGTGACGCCTTCAAAGATAAACGCTTCCACTTCAGCGGTGCGATCAATCAACCCATCTATGACGCCACTCTTCGCAGCCGTATAATCGTTCCATTGCGGGTGCGGGGGGCAATCTTCGGTTCGATTAGCATCAGCCGCCATTCCGTGATGTCCTACACAGTACGCGATTTGATAATCGGACAACACTGTGCCGATCTGATAGCACCTTACCTTTTTGCATTGAAGACTGAACATGGACGAGCGCTGCAGTATGCAAACGAAGCGGACGCGCTGAGGGGAAGTCTGCTGAAACTTGCCGGACACTTGGAGGGTGAAAGAAAACGCCTTGGCATGGACCTCCACGATCAGACAATCGCGGACCTTTCGCGCATCGCCCATAAGCTTTCAACGGGAATAGACGCCAACGTCGATCTAAAGCCGGTGCTTGCCGAACTTCATGCGGACGTCATTTCCTGCCTTAACGAACTTCGGCGAATCGTGGACGATGCGAGACCAGCGATGCTCGAGTTGTTTGGTTTCGCCGAAGCAGTTGAGCAGTGCATGATTCGCGCGCGAAGCGGCATGGCAAGACCCATACGGCTGCGCTTTGAAGAAGACACCAAGGCTGCCTTCGATCAGATGAACGATGGAGAGCGGACGTTGATTTACCGCATCGTTCAAGAGGGAATTAACAATGCACTCCAGCATAGCCGCGGCCAGACCTTGATTGTGCGCATGTGGCTGGAGAATGGCAGTGGTTGTATCGATATTGAGGATGACGGTATTGGCGGCCTCGACTGGCATTCGCCGCGAGGGGTGAGCCACATGCGGATAAGAGCTGCAATTGTGGGAGCAAGGATCACAGTGACATCAAACAAGAATGGCGGAGGAACGCGACTGCGCCTGGTCGTTCCGCTACCGGATTCCTCAATTGAGATAATTGCGTAGCTTGGTTGCCGCTGTGACCACAGCCCCACTCCTGATCGCGGACGATGACCCCGTATACCGCTCATTTATACGTGATGCGATAAGTGAATGCGGTCTCGGCCTGGTTAATATCCTGGAAGCCACCGATGGCGAGGCTGCGGTAACGCTGGCATTGGAGCATCGACCTGGTTGCATAGTTCTTGACCTGCAGATGCCGCATCTATCAGGTGTGGAAGCGGCGCGCAGGATCTGGGCTGACCAACCTGCCACCCGTATTCTGTTCTGGTCCAATTTTGCCGACGAGGCTTATGTGCGCAGTCTTGCGCGCATTGTGCCATCTGAAGCGAGTTACGGCTATCTGCTGAAATCCACATCACGTGAGCGACTGCGAGTGGCGATCGAAGGAGTGTTCCTTGATGGGCAGTGCATCGTCGATCGCATGATCCGGGACGTACAGGCTCGCACAGAGCATTGGCTGGATGCCCTCACCGATGATGAATATGACACGCTCATTGATATTGCTCTGGGCTTCACCGACCAGGCAATTGCCCACCGCCAAGGGCTATCGACACGAGGCGTCCAAAGCCGTCTCCAGAGACTTTACGCAAAGCTTGGCGTCAGCACTGGCGAGCCCGGCTGGATGGGTGAGAGCGCAGGATTCAATCCGCGCACACGCGCCATTTGTGTTGCAATGCTGCGGGGATTGGTAAACCCGGACCTCTTGCGGCGAGCCAACCAGAAACTGAGCGAACCGGGAGAGACATCCGTCACACCAGGGGCTTGAGCCACTCTGAATCTTGTAGCTCAGACTGAATCCGTGAATCCCTCAAAGTGCGGATTCCCGCACTTCCGAACCGTATCAGCACGCTTCCGCGCGAACCCTCCCTCTCTTTATCATGGCGCCCAGTACCATTCGCGGTGCTTTCGTCCTAACTGTGGGAGGATTTCCAATGCCGTTCGTCAATGTTGATTGGGTAAAAGGGCAAAGCGCGGAAAAGCGAAACGAAGTCGCCAACCGTATTACAGAAGCCGTTAGCGAAGTCACGGATATTCCCCGGGACGCCATTTGGGTGGTCTTCCATGAAGTAGAGGCCGATGCTTGGTTTGTCGGCGAGAAATCCGTCGCGAAGATCTGGTCCGGAGGCTAGACATGACCGTCGAAGTTCGCGACCCCCGCATGCGGAACATCGTCGCTCCTGGTGCCAATTTAGAAGTAATTGGATCGGGCTTTCTTTTTACGGAAGGACCGTTGTGGCATCCCGTCGAGCACTTCTTGTTGTTCTCGGATATACCGGGGAATGTGATCCGACGCTGGGACCAGAAGGATGGCGTGCAGCCATTCCGGCAGCCGAGCGCAATGGCCAACGGCCTGACTTATGATCGACAGGGACGCCTTGTTGCCTGTCACCATCAGACCTCCAGCGTCACTCGGACTGAGCTGGACGGCACGATCGTCACCCTGGCAACCCACTACGATGGCAAAGAATTGAACAGCCCCAATGATATCGTGGTGAAGAGTGACGGCAGTATATACTTCACCGACCCCACCTACGGTCGGAAGGAATTTTTCGGCGTTGCCCGGGAGACCGAACTCCGGCATCGGGGCGTCTACCGGCTGTCGCCCGATGGCGTACTTACACTGTTGGTGGACGATTTTGCTCAGCCGAATGGTCTGTGCTTCTCGACCGATGAAGACCTTCTCTTCGTGAACGATACGGAACAAGGCCATGTGCGTGTCTTTGACGTGCACGATGATGGGTCGCTGGGGCTGGGCAGAGTATTCGCCGAGCCAGTTGGTACAGGCCAGGGGGCGCCGGATGGCATGAAGCTGGACCGCGATGGCAACCTTTACACAACCGGACCGGGAGGCGTGCACGTGTTTGATGCCGAGGGTGCAATTCTCGGCGTTATCCAGGTTCCGGAGGTGTGCGCCAACTTCACCTGGGGGGGGCAGGACCTGGACATCATGTTCCTGGCGGCCTCGACATCCCTTTATACCATAAAAGTAGAGATACCGGGAAAACCGGCGTTCTAACCATAAACTCATCAGGGAGGATGAGCCATGAGCATGAAATCTAAACTGTCCTTACTTGGCATGACGGCCATCGCGCTCGTCATGGCAACCGGTGCACAAGCACAGGAAGGAGAGCCAATTCGGATCGGTGCCGCTTACCCCTTGACCGGGCCAGCTGCAACGAATGGCGTTCTGGCCGCCCTTGGCCACGAAATGATTATCGACAAGATAAACGCGGAAGGTGGCATTCTCGGCCGGCCAGTGGAATCCTTTACACGCGATTCCAAGGGAACTCCGGCTGACGCAACCAGTGCAGCGCGTGATCTCATCACCCTCGACAATGCCGACTTCATTGTGGGTGGCTTCACTTCGGGTGAGGGACTGGCGATTTCGGAAGTCGCGCTACAAGAGGAAGTCATATACATAGCCGCTAGTCCAAAGACAATCCAAATGTCTGAGGATAACTTCCACAAATACATGTTCCGGACAGCAGCCAACACCAACACGGAAGGCGGATCCGCGGCGATCATTATGAATGATCTGGGCGTGAAGCGGATCTGCACGATGCTTCTTGATTATTCCTACGGTCACGACCTTCTGAAGGGCTTCAAGGCGCACCTTGAAGAACTTGATCCAGAAGCGGAGATTGTCACAGAAGTATGGCCGGCGCTAGACGTTTCGGATTACACGCCATACATCACCGAAGTGATGAACTCAGATTGTACAGGTGTGTTCTCCGGCATCTGGGGTGGGCTCTTCGTTCCCTTCGCCAAGCAAGCAGCCTCCTTTGGTCTTTTCGACCAGAAGGAACATTTTGTTGCCGCGGGTGAACCCGGCTCTCAGGAAATTATTGAAGAGCTGGGTGACGATATGCCAACCGGCATCTGGGCCAACTCCTACGAGGTTTGGTACTATCCGGACACCGAGGCTCACAACGAGTATTTGGAAGAGCTTCGGCAGCGGCTGGATACCCCCTATCCCCCCTCTTGGCCGATCACCGGCTATATGGCTGTGCAGGCGCTGGCTGCAGGCATCGAGGCAGCGGGCAACACCGATACGGACGCCGTGATTGATGCACTTGAGGGCCTGACATACGAGTCTGCAATCGGTCCGCAAACCATCCGGGAAAGCGACCACCAAGCCAATCGTGGCCAATACTGGGGACAGATTGCTGAAAGCGACGAATACGACTTCAAGGTCCTCGACCCGGTTCGCTACATCGAAGCCGACGACATCATGGATTAAGCTCCAGTAGAGCGTTCACCCCGCAGCAGCCAATGGCTGCTGCGGGTCTCTATTCATCTCACCTTTTGGTCCCTGCACCATGATGTATGCCACGATCCAGTTTCTGAACGGCCTTTCCTATGGGCTCAGCCTCTTCCTGGTGGCCGCTGGGCTCAGCATCATATTCGGCGTACTGAGGGTGCTAAATTTCGGCCATGGGACGTTCTACATGCTGGGCGGCTATATCGCCTATGAAGCGGTGTCGCATATTGGCTTGTCGGATGGCGGCTTCTGGATCGCGGTCGCCCTCAGCGGCCTGGTCCTAGCTGTTCTCGCGGCCATTATAGAACGCTTGATGTTGCGAAATCTTTACGGGCGAGAGGAAGTATACCAACTCCTATTCACCTTCGCACTGGTTTTACTGCTCAGCGATGTTATTCGCGGCCTTTGGGGTACGCAAGTTCTCTCCATTTCATTCCCACCGGGGCTCCGCGGAGCGCAGGACCTGGGCCTCGCGTACTATCCGCGCTACAGACTGTTCCTGTGCCTGGTCGGAATCGTGGTGGCGATCGGGATCTGGTTTGTGTTCCAGCGAACCCGCTGGGGTCGTATTATCCGAGCTGCGACGCAGGACAGGGAGATCTTGGGGGCGCTCGGCATCAATGTGCCGCTGGTCTATCTTGTCGTTTTTTCCGCAGGCGCCGCACTCGCCGGAATAGGTGGCGCGCTCGCAGCACCTGCTCTCGCGCTAAAGCCGGGAATGGATGCCGAGATTATAGTGGAGTGCTTTATCGTAGTGATTATTGGAGGTCTTGGAAGCCTTTGGGGCGCATTTATAGGAGCGATACTTATAGGACAGCTTCGTTCAATCGGCTTATATTTCGTACCCGAGTGGGAAATAGTCCTGGTTTATCTTCTCATGGTTGCGATTCTAGTATTCAGGCCCTGGGGCCTACTTGGCAAGCGTGAAGGTGAATAAGATGCCGCGCTCTCGTCTCTTGCTCGGCGCCGGGATTGTCGGGCTTCTCGCACTTCTGCCCCTGAGTGGCAGCACATACCTGATGTACCTCTCCACCCAGGTGCTTATCTTCGCTTTGTTCGCAACCAGTTTGAACATTCTGATCGGCTACGCGGGCTTGGTCTCTTTCGGCCATGCCGCCTTTTTCGCGATTGGCGGCTACGGCTGCGCAATCCTGTTGCGCACCTACGAGATCCCGTTGCTTCTAGCCATGCCCGCGGCCCTGGTGATGACCGCAGTTTTGTCCGCCCTGATCGGCTCGCTGTGCGTTCGCCTCACGTCTTACTACTTTTCAATGCTTACCCTGGCTTTTGGACAGCTCGTTTGGGCGGTTGTTTTCAAGTGGCGAAGCATGACGGGGGGCGACGATGGGATATTGCGGGTCATTTCCCCCTCCTGGATCGATACACCTGCATCCTTCTTCATCTTTACGCTCCTGATGGTCACCCTTGCTATGCTGGCGCTTTGGATTGTGGCACATTCACCCTTGGGGCGTACGCTTATGGCCATCAGGGAGAATCAGGTCCGGGCCGGCTTTCTCGGCGTTCACACTCGGCGCGTTCAATTGGTCGCTTTTACCATCGCGGGAACGTTTGCCGGCCTCGCGGGGGCGCTCTTTGCTCTCTTCAATCGGTCAATCTTTCCCGATTCAGCCTGGTGGCTGCAATCGGCTGAGGTACTGATCATGGTCGTACTTGGCGGCATGAACAGTTTCTTTGGCCCGATGGTTGGCGCCTTGACACTGATTGTTCTCAGCCGCTTCACACTCGAGGTCACCGCCTATTGGCCGGGGCTTTTGGCGATCATTCTTCTCGCTACCTTGTTCTTCTTCCCCAATGGGATTGCTGGCCTACTGAAGGCCAAAGGAAAGCGTTGATGCTGGAAATTAAGGGGCTGACCAAGACCTTTTCCGGATTCACGGCGGTAGACAATGTATCCCTGACCGTCAAGATGGGCGATATTCACGGCGTTATCGGCCCAAACGGGGCAGGAAAATCCACTCTGTTCAATCTGATTACGGGTCATCTCATTGCCGATACAGGGGAAGTTAGGCTTTACGACGAAAGGCTCACAGGTTTGGCGCCTCATGATGTGGTCAGACGAGGCTTGGGGCGTTCCTTTCAACGCATCAGCGTCTTTCCACGCATGACAGTCTGGGAAAACGTGCAGATCGCTTTGGTTGCGAAGGATCAGCAGGAATTCTGCTTCTGGAAGCTCCTGGTCAGTCAGAATGAGCGAATTGCCCGGCTTCTTGAAACCGTCAGACTGGAGGATGAAGCACAGGTTGTGGCTGGAGAGCTTTCCTATGGAAGACAGAAGCAGTTGGAGCTTGCGCTGGCTCTTGCCGGAGAGCCTCATGTCCTGCTGCTGGACGAGCCGACAGCAGGAATGTCTCCACGCGAGACTGAGGACAGCATCCTTCTCATAACCAGAATCGTGAAGGACCGCGGTGTGACCCTGCTTTTTACCGAGCACGATATGAACATGGTGTTCGGTATCGCTAACCGTATCACAGTGCTACATCACGGCGCGGTCATCGCTTCGGATTCCCCCGATGCTGTTCGAGAGAACAGCTCAGTCCAGGAGGTCTATCTTGGCAGACCCACCCATTGATCTCAGTGTCGAGTCGATCTCCACTTTCTATGGTCTCAGCCAAATCCTGTTCGATGTATCTTTCACCCTCGGGCGTGGAGAGGTGCTTGCGCTTGTGGGTCGCAATGGCGTTGGTAAATCTACTACGATGCGCTCCATCGCCGGCCTTACTCCCCCAAAGAAAGGACGAATCAAATGGCGAGGCCAGGACATCACGGGCCTCGCAAGTCACCGGGTTTGTCGCTCCGGGATTGGCTTTGTACCGGAAGACCGTCGGGTGTTTCCTGAGCTCACCGTCTGGGAGAATCTTGACGTCGTCTGGCGACCTGAGAACTCTGAGTGGACCGAAGAACGTATCTTCGATATTTTCCCGGACCTCGCAGAACTGCGTCATCGAAACGGGGGACATCTTTCCGGCGGCCAGCAGCAGATGTTGACGATCGCTCGTACCCTGATGACAAGCCCAAAGCTGCTGCTGCTCGATGAGCCTTCGGAGGGTTTGGCGCCGCTGGCTATTGAGCGCATGGTTAACCGCATCGCCGTGCTCAAAGCTGAAGGACTTTCGATTGTTCTCGCGGAGCAAAACACCGAAATGGTGCTCGCGCTCTGTGAACGGATGCACGTGATGGAGAAAGGCGTGATTCGCGCAACCCTGACACCAGAGGAGGTGCAGGCCGACGAGTCGCGCCTTACGCATTTCTTGATGCTGTAGCATTGAGCCCTCTTGCTACCCCAACCCCCTACCGGAATATATCTACCTTCGTCTCTGAACAGTTCCCTGTGAACAACGCTCCCCAGCCAGGTGACCTGCGGGTTTGAGGGCTTCTCCAAGTATTCACAATTGCAGGATGGCGGGGTTTTGAGGCGCCCTGGACAGCAGGAAAGCGACGGCCCAGACGACCTGTTCCGGGCGCGGCTGGATCAGATCATCAACCTGCGCCATGAGCTGGTGCAGCTGGCCGACCGCATCGACTGGGACTGGATCGATGGCGAGTTGGCCGACCTCTATCGCGACAGCGGCCGTCCGGCGGTGCCGACGCGCTACATGATCGGGCTGTTGCTGCTCAAGCAGATCTACGCCCTGTCCGACGAGGCGGTCTGCGAGCGCTGGGTGAACGATCCCTATTTCCAGTATTTCACCGGCGAGCGCTTCTTCGTAACCGTCCGCTCTGTACCGCCTTGCAATCCTGCTGATTGATCAGGCTGCCTTGGCCAGGGCCGGGTTCGTCCAGTTCCAGGGCAGGAGGTCATCGATCCGGTTGATCGGATGGTCGTTGATGCGGGCCAGGACATTGGCCAGATAGGCCTGCGGGTCGTGGCCGGACAGCTTGGCGGCCTCGATCAGCGTCATGGCATCGGCCAGGGTCTCGCCACCGGCGTCCGAACCGGCAAAGAGATAGTTCTTGCGGCCGATGGCGATGGGCCGCATGGCCCGTTCAGCGACGTTGTTGTCGATGGCAACACGCCCGTCTTCCAGGAACAGCGTGAACGCCGGCCAGCGGTTCAGGGCATAGCGCATGGCCTTGGCCAGACCGCTCTTGCCCGAGATACGTGCCAGCTGCGCCTCGCACCATGTGCGGAAGGCCTCGACACGTGGCCGGCTGTGCGCCTGGCGCTGGCGATAACGCATCTCCGGTGCCTGACCGGATATCGCCCGCTCGAGATCGTAGAGGGCCCCGATACGGTTCAAGGCCTCTTCCGCCAACTTGGAGCCGGTGGCCTTCCAGACGTCGTGGAAGTCCCGGCGCAGATGCGCCCAGCAGGCCGCCTCGCGCACGCGCACCTTGCCCTCGGCGTCGGGTTCATAAAGCTTGCGGAACCCGGCATAGGCATCGGCCTGCAGAATGCCGCGGAAGTCCTTGAGATGCTCCTGGGGATGCACCCCCTTGCGGTCCGGCGAGAACCAGTAGGCCACCGCCGGCGGGTCGGTACAGCCCCAGGCGCGGTCATCGCGCACATAGGTCCAGATCCGCCCCTCCTTGACGGCCTTGGCGCTGGCCGCCGCCTTGGGGCGGCGCGGATCCAGGACCTTGATCGGGGTGTCATCGCCATGCAGGCGATCGCCCGCCAGGACATGGTCCTTGATACGCGCGACCAGTGGGGCGACCACGGCCATGGACTGGCCGCACCAGTCGACCAGGGTCGAGCGCGGGATCTCCGCGCCCTGGCGGGCCAGGATCTCGGTCTGGCGATAGAGCGGCAGATGATCGTCGAACTTGGAGACCAGGATGTGGGCCAGCAGGCCCGGGCCCGCCATGCTGCGCGGAATGGGCCGGCTCGGTGCCTCGGGCTGGACCACCTTCTCGCAGCAGCGGCAGGACTTCTTGAGCCGCGCGATCTCAATGACCTTCAGCTGGGCTGTCACCAGCTCCAGGAGTTCCGAAACATCTTCGCCCAACAGGCGCAGCGGTCCGCCGCAGTCGGGGCATTCTTCTCCGGGATCCAGGGTCTCCCGCGTGCGGGGTGTCTGCGGATCCACCCGGGGGCGGCCGCGCCGGCGGCCCTGTGGCTTGTCCGTACTTTCGCTCTCGGGGGTCGGGGCCGGATCGCCCTCCGCCTGTCCGCCGTACTCGCGGGCGTGGGCGACCTGCAGGTCCTCCAGGGCCAGCTCCAGCTGGGCGATCTCGCGCGTGATGCGTTCCGAGGAGCTGCCGAACTTCTGCTTGCGCAGGCGCAGAATGCGCGCCTTGAGTGCCTCCACCAGGCTTTCATAGGCCCGCACCGAGGCCGACATGCGGGTCACCTCCTCGTGCTGGGCGAGGATCATCGCCTTCAGGGTGGCCGGGTCGTCCGGCAGGCTGTCCAGCGTCGGTATCATGGGCAGAAGTTTACCCCAGCCGACTCCCCAGGAACAGCACTATCCCCTTGATTCTGATAAAATATCAGCCCGCCCGCAGGGGTGCCGCCGTCCAGGCCGGACGGCGCCAGTCAATGCCCTCCCACAGCATCGCCAGCTGCGCCGAGGTCAGGCGCGCCACGCCATCGGCCGGCGAGGGCCAGGGAAAGCGTCCGCGCTCCAGAACCTTGTAGTAGAGGCAGAACCCCTGGCCGTCCCAGTGCAGCAGCTTGATGCGGTCCCCGCGCCGGCCGCGAAAGGCAAAGACCGCACGGCTGCAGGGGTCCTGACGCAATACCTGATCCGCTGCCGCAGCAAGACCGGTTATTCCCTTGCGCATGTCGGTCACCCCGCAGGCCAGGTAGACGCGCACACCATTGCCCGGGCCGATCATGCCGCCTCCGTCAGGCGGATCATGCGCCGCACCACCGCCTCCGGGGCATCGCCGGCCAAGCGCAGGCGACGGCCATTGCAAAGTCCGATCTCGACAAGGCCGGCCCCGCCCGCATCCGCACCCGGATCCTCCGGGGCCAGATCCACCGCCAGGAACTGCGGACGGCTGTCTGCCAGCAGGCCCTTCTGGCGTAGCTCGCGGCGCCACTGGTAGATGTGCTGGCGCGTGATGTCGTAGCGCCGCGCCACATCGGCAACAGTCGCCCCGTCAACGCCAACCGCCGCCAGGATCTCCTGCTTTTGCTCCAGCGACCAGCGTCGCCGACGCTCAACACCCGTCAGTATCTCCTGGCGCATCCACTGCCTCCGTCCTTGTTGACGTCAGTAACGACGTACATAACGACGGAAATTAACCTGATGCTGTCCAAAATTTGAAGGCGGTCCTGAGCGGACGGTTAC
>NZ_ATVH01000012.1 GCF_000420625.1 Fodinicurvata sediminis DSM 21159
ACAACGGCGAGAACCGCGGCGGTCAGGTTCCCGATCAGATTGGCCATGACCCGGACGGTGATGGTGGTTCGAGCGAGGCGTTGGTTGCCGAGTTGGACGATCCTGCGAGTTCGGTGACGGTAACGGTTTCGAACCTGTACAACACCGAGGATCAGGGCGAGTACGGCCAGGTGACGCTGTTCAACTCGCAGGGCGAGGTTCTGGGCAAGGTTCTGTTCGGTTCTGCACCTGAGGAAGACTTTGCGGATTACGAGGGTGTTTATCAGCAGGTTGATTTCGACGGTGGCACCAACGTTGGGACGATCGACCTGAAGGCGTCTGATTTCTGCGAGGGCGAGGCGATCGGGTCTCTGGCGTTCGAGGCGGTTCCGTATGGCGGCGCTGAGACGGGTGGCATCGAGACTGGCGACAGCTCGGATTACTTTGTGCGCGAGATCGACTACACGAAGGCGTCGATCGAGGGCTGGACGTTCCCTGAGGACGGCGCGGAGTTGTCCTCGGCGCATGGCGCTGAGGGTGATGGTGAGAACCTTGTCATTCCGGTGAAGCTTGTGGCTGCGACGCAGGACAACGACGGTTCCGAGGGCATCACGCGGATGACGTTGCGCAACCGCGGCGAGGGCCAGGAGGCGCGTGTCTGGCAGGTGAAGGATGCCGAAGCCGAGGGCAATATCGTTGAGTCTCCGTCCGAGTGGGTCCTGATCAATGTTCCTGGCAAGGACGGCGGTGAGGGTGGCCAGGGTCTGGCGCGCCTAGCCGATGATGGGGATCTGGTTCTGAATTTCGGGCGCAATGCGCTGAAGGTTGCGGAGACCCAGGAGAACGATGCGTGGATCGACATTTTCGAGCAGGCTCCGGGGCCGGAGTCCGTTGATCTGTCGGGTGTCGTGAGCCTGAAGCTGCCGATTGACGACAGCAACGATTTCGAGGTGAACGCGACGACGCAGACGACGGAGTACGACGACGACGCGTTCAGCAACCTGGACGATCGCATTCTGGAAGAGAACTGGCGCGAGATCTGCGAGGGCGACTGCGGGGACAAGACGGCCGATCAGTTCGTCTCCCAGCAGTTCAACGTTTCGGGTGTTGTTGCCGAGGCTGAG
>NZ_ATVH01000013.1:300000-588974 GCF_000420625.1 Fodinicurvata sediminis DSM 21159
AGTAGAGTTCCCGGGCTGTCTTGTAGAGAGGACCCGGCTGCAGTTCACGGTCCTCGATGCGGGTCACCGGCATGACCTTGCCGTAGTTCCCGGTGCTGAAGACCTCGTCGGCCTCCAGGAAGTCGCGGTAGGTCAGGCGGGTCTCCTCCACCGGCACATCGGCCTCCTCGAACAGCTTGATCACCCGCTGGCGCGTGATGCCGTTCAGGAAGGTGCCGTTGGGCACGGGCGTGCGGGCCACACCATCCTTGCCCAGCCAGAGATTCGCGGTCGCCAACTCCGCGACGTTGCCCAACGCGTCCAGCATCACTGCATTGCCGAAACCGCGCGCCTTGGCCTCGCGCAGGGCGCGCCCCGCATGGGGATAGAGACAGCTGGCCTTGGCGTGCGTGGGTGCGGTTTCCGGCGTCGGCCGGCGGAAGGGCGAGAGCGTGATGGCCGCACCCTTGGGCTCTGGCATCGGGGCTTCATGGATTGTCAGGCAGAAGCGCGTGGTTTCGGGATCCGGATCGACGAATCCTTCCTCGGCCCAGTAGGCCGGCCGAATATAGAGTTCGTCTTGCGCATCGAAATGCTTCAGGCCTTCGTGGCAGAGTTCCAGCAATTCCTCCGCGCTGTGGAAAGGCGCCAGTCCGATGTTGCGCGCAGAGTCGATGACCCGTGCACAGTGCAGGTCCAGATCAGGGGCAATCCCTTCATAGGCACGCGCCCCGTCGAAGACCATGGAGCCCAGCCAGAAGCTATGACTCATGGGCCGCATCAGCGGCGGGTTCCCCTCGATCCATTCGCCTTCATGGAAATTCCAGACCTTCACGTGGCGTCCTCCCGACAGACTGACAGCTGTTCCAGGTCGTCAGCCTACTCAATCGCACTGCAGGCGGCAAACACCATCACAGGCTGTTCGGCAACGCGCCGAAATCTGCTTGCCCAGGACTCGCGCTCTGGCATTGCCACGCACAATCGCTACTCTGCACTCCAGATGCACCAGAGATTCGCAGGAGATCATGACGCAGACCCGTTTTATCTACCATGTCTGTCCCCAGGCCGACTGGGATACTGCACTCCAGCAAGGCCGCTATCAGGGGTCCGAAGATGATCGGCGCGACGGCTTCATCCATTTCTCCACCGCGGATCAGCTGCGCGAGAGTGTGGCCAAGCATCGCGCCGGCCAGGAGGGACTGGTCTTGCTGCAGGTCGAGAGCGCGGCCCTGGGTGACGCCATGGCGTGGGAGCCCTCGCGCGGCGGCGCCCTCTTTCCCCACCTCTACGGCCCGCTTCTCCCCCAGGCCGTGAAACGCAGCTGGCCCTTGCCGCTGGGTGCGGACGGACAGCATGTCTTCCCGGATTTGGATGTGGACGAAGAGGCCTGAGCCCATGGCTTTCGACACTTTCGCCTTGGCCCGTCCGCTGCTCCACGCACTGGACCCCGAGCGGGCCCATCGCCTGACCCTGCGCGCACTTGGCAGCGGCTTGGTCCGCAGCGTTCCCCCAGTGGTTGACCCCCGCCTGGGCATCGACCTCTGGGGCAGGCATTTCGACTCTCCGCTGGGTCTTGCTGCCGGATTCGACAAGGATGCCGAGGTCATGGGTCCCGCGCTGTCCCTGGGATTTGGCTTCGTCGAGGTGGGCAGCCTGACTCCGCGTCCACAGGCCGGAAATCCACGCCCGCGGCTGTTCCGCCTGAGCGAGGACCGGGCCGTCATCAACCGCATGGGCTTCAACAACGCCGGCATCGAGGCCGCCGCCACCCGCATCCGCCACTGGCGCGAGAGTGGCGCTCGGGGCTTGCTGGGCATCAACCTTGGCAAGAACAAGGACAGTGCCGAGGCGGCCACCGACTATGCCCAGGGTGCGGCCCAGCTGGGCCCGCTGGCCGACTACCTGGTCGTCAACGTTTCTTCACCCAACACGCCGGGCCTGCGCGCCCTGCAGGGCCGCGGCGAGTTGGAGAAACTGATCGCCGCCGTACAGGAGTCACTGCCCACACCGGCACCGCCACTGGTGCTCAAGATCGCGCCCGACCTGACGCCGGAGGACCGCGCCGACATTGCCGCCGTGGCGCTGCAGGCGCCGCTGCAGGGCCTGATCATCGGCAACACCACGATCACCCGGCCGGACGGGCTGAAAAGCCGCCATCGCGACGAGGCCGGAGGATTGAGCGGACGTCCCTTGATGGCACCCTCAACGGAACTGCTGGGCGAATTCTATCGTCTGAGCGAAGGCAGGATCCCCTTGATTGGCACCGGCGGGATCACAAGTGCCGAGGACGCCTACCGCAAGATCCGCGCCGGCGCCTCCTTGATCCAGCTCTACACTGCGCTGGTTTTCCAGGGGCCCGCGCTGGTCCAGTCGATCAATCAAGGCCTGGCCGCTTGCCTGGAGCGCGATGGCTACAGTCAGCTTGCGCAGGCCGTTGGGGCCGATTCAGACTAAGGCTTCGCCTTTAAAGAATCTCTAGCGCCTTTTCCGGCGGGCGGGCCACCACGGCCTTCTCGCCCTTCAGGACGATGGGACGTTCGATCAGGATGGGATTGTCCACCATCGCCTGGATCAGGGCCGCGTCTTCCAGCCCGCGATTGTCCAGGTCCAGTTCCTTGTAGGGCGCTTCCTTGCGGCGCATCAACTCGCGCGGCGCCAGCTCCAGGCGCTCGAGCAGACCCTTCAGGGTTTCGGCATCCGGTGGTGTTCGCAGGTACTCGACGATACGCGGCTCCACACCCTGCTCACGCAGGAGGGCCAACGCCTGCCTGGATTTGCTGCATCGGGGATTGTGATAGATGGTGACCGCCACCGGACAACTCCTCTTCCCAGACCATCCCCCTTCCGGGTCATCCGGAACAGGCGGAGGATACCTGCAAACGTGGTAGCTTTCCGTTAACCTTATTTCAAGAGGAAGCGGAGCAGTCTGTCGCAATGATACTGAATATCGTGGCCTTCCTGTCCTATCTTCTGCTTGCCCTGGGCGTGGGGCTGGCAAGCCATAGCCTGTGGCCGGCGCTCGGGCTCGGAGGCGCCATCCTGCTGGCCTGCACGATCTTCCTTGCCGGCGCCCTGATCCACGAAGGAGTCGACCGCCGGCGCAGCCAGACCGAAAGCCGGCGCCAGATCATGCTGCTAAAGCAGAGCGCGCGTCATACCGAGGAAGAGCTTCGTTGGGCCAGACGCGAGATGCGCAGTCTGCTGAGCGCGCTGGAAGACAGCGGGATCGGCCGCAGTTCCGCCAGTCAGCAGGCCGCCCTGGACGAGGTGATGACCGAAGTGCGGATGCTGCGATCGCTGGTCGAGGACCTGTCTGGAGAAACGGGCAATGCGGGGAGCCGACAGGTGCTGACCCGCACGGAGACCGAAGACGACATGCCCCTTGATGCGGAGGAGGTCCTGCCCCTCGTGCGCGAGGCATTGAGTCACGACCGCGTCGATGTGGTCCTGCAGCCCATTGTCAGCCTGCCCCAGCGCAAGCGCCGCTTCTACGAATGCTTCACGCGCCTCAGGGACGGTGAGGGCAATGTTCTGCTGCCCGAAGTTTACCTCTCGGTGGCACGCCAGGCGGGCCTGGTGGCCGCCATAGACAACATGCTGCTGTTCCGCTGCATCCAGCTGGTGCGCGGCATCCAGCGCCGCCATGCCTCGGTGGACTTCTTCTGCAATCTGTCGGTCTCGACCCTGCATGACGAGGACTTCTTTGCCGACTTCGTGGACTATCTGGGCTCACATCGCGAACTGGCCGCCAATCTGGTCTTCGAGTTCCCCCAGGAAGATCTGGACCAGCACGGACCACGCATCCGCGAACTTCTGGAACAGCTCCATGATCTGGGCTGCCGCTTCTCCCTGGATCGCATCCGGGACCTCTACCTGGACCTCGACGACCTGGCCGCCCGTCACATCGCCTTCGTTAAGATCGAGGCCGATGTCCTGCAAAGCCTGGCCCAGGCACGCGGATCCCATGCCGTTGTGGGGTTGATTACTGAACTTTCGGAAAGCGATATCGACCTGATCGTGGAGAAGATCGAGGACGAGAAATTGCTGAAGGAGTTGCTGGATTACGGCATCGACTTTGGCCAGGGTTACCTGTTCGGAGAACCACGTTTCGCCCGGCCTGCTGCCTGAACCAACGCAAGGCGTGGCTGTCTGCGCTTGATGGTTTCCTTCCAGCCGACCTTGTGGCAGAAGACAGCCCATGAAGACAGACACACAAACCTCCCCTCCCGCCCTTGAAGGTTTTGCACCCCTGGCCGAGCGTTATGACGGCTTCATCTGTGACCTCTGGGGCGTTCTCCACGACGGCGTCACCGCCTTTCCGCATGCCTTGAACTGCCTTGAAGAACTCAAGGCCCTGGGCAAGAAGATCGTCATCCTGTCCAACGCGCCACGACGCGCCGCCGAGGTCGAGGGGCGCATGAACGAGATGGGCATACGCCCCGATCTCTATCAGGGTGTCATGTCCTCGGGGGAAGAGACCTGGCGCCACCTGAAGACGCGGCCCGACTCCTTTTACCAGTCGCTGGGTCAGGCCTGCTTCCATCTGGGGCCGGATCGCGACCAGGGCATGCGCCAGGACCTGGACTATCGCTTCGTGGAAGCCATTCCCGAGGCCGATTTTGTGCTGAACACCGGCGCCCACATGTCCGAGGACACGCTGGACAACTACCGCCACGAACTGGAAGAGGCGGTCAGCCACAAACTGCCCATGATCTGTGCCAATCCAGACCTGGAGGTTATCCGCGGCGGCAAGCGCGAGATCTGTGCCGGCCTTCTGGCCGAAGCCTACGAGGAAATGGGCGGTCGGGTGCGCTACCATGGCAAACCGCATGTGGAGATTTACGACAGCTGTTTCGCACTGCTCGAGGGCATCGATCGCAGCCGCATTGCCGCCGTGGGCGATTCCCTGCGCACCGACATTGCGGGGGCACAGGCCGCCGGGGTGGATGGACTCTTCGTGGTTGGCGGCATCCATGCCGAAGCCCTGGGCATCGAGGAAGGTCAGTTGCCCTCGGCAGACGCCCTGAATGGACTTTACAGCGATCGTGGCATCACACCGGCAGCGGCCCTTCCCGTCTTCCGCTGGTAGCGATAACCAGCCCGTCGCAGCTGCCAGCCTGCGGGAAATGGACAGCCGGGTTCGCGAATGGTTATATGCGCAGGGTAGCGGAGCCACTCCGCCGCCAGCGCCCAAACCACAAGCAGGCAGGAGCCCATGGCCAATTTTTCCAAGCCGTCACGTGAAGACTGGGAAGCCCTGGCCGCCAAGGAACTGAAGGATCGCGATCCCGAAAGCCTGAACTGGCAGACGCCCGAAGGAATCACGGTCAAGCCACTCTACACGGCGGAAGACCTGGAAGCGCTCGAACTTGAGCCCGGCTTGCCCGGTTTCGCCCCCTTCCTGCGCGGGCCGCGCGCCACCATGTACGCCGGCCGCCCCTGGACCCTGCGTCAGTACGCCGGCTTCTCCACCGCCGAGGCCTCCAATGCCTTCTACAAGGACAACCTGAAAGCCGGGCAGAAGGGCCTGTCCGTGGCCTTCGATCTGGCCACCCACCGCGGCTACGACTCCGACCATCCGCGGGTGCGCGGCGACGTGGGCAAGGCCGGCGTGGCCATCGACTCTGTGGAGGACATGAAGATCCTCTTCGACGGCATCCCCCTGGACGAGATGACAGTCTCCATGACCATGAACGGCGCCGTTCTGCCGGTCATGGCCAATTTCATCGTCGCCGCCGAGGAACAGGGCGTACCGCCGGAGAAGCTGGGCGGGACCATCCAGAACGACATCCTGAAGGAGTTCATGGTCCGCAACACCTATATCTATCCGCCCGAGCCCTCCATGCGGATCGTCGCCGACATCATCGCCTACACGGCCGAGAAGATGCCGCGCTTCAACTCGGTGTCCATTTCCGGCTATCATATGCAGGAAGCCGGCGCGACGGCGGTCCAGGAGCTGGCCTTCACCATCGCCGACGGACTGGAGTACGTACGCGCCGCCCAGGCGCGCGGGCTACAGGTAGATTCCTTCGCCCCGCGCCTGTCCTTCTTCTTCGCCATTGGCATGAACTTCTTCATGGAGGTCGCCAAGCTGCGCGCGGCACGCTACCTCTGGGCGGACTACATGCGCGATCTCTTCGCGGCCGAGGATCCGCGTTCGCTGATGCTGCGCACCCACTGCCAGACGTCGGGTGTGTCGCTGACCGAGCAGGATGCCTACAACAACGTGGTGCGCACCACCATCGAAGCGCTTGCGGCGGCCCTGGGGGGCACGCAGTCCCTGCACACCAACGCCCTCGACGAAGCCGTTGGCCTACCTACGCCCTTCTCGGCCCGCATTGCCCGCAACACCCAGCTGATCCTGCAGGAGGAAACGGGCATTACAAATGTCGTCGACCCGCTGGGCGGCAGCTATTACGTGGAAAGTCTGACGGCTTCCCTGGTCGAGCAGGCCCGCGAGCTGATCACCGAGGTCGAGGATCTGGGTGGCATGACCCGGGCCGTGGAAAGCGGCATGCCCAAGCAACGCATCGAGGAAGCCGCGGCCCGCCGACAAGCGCGTATCGACCGGGGCGAGGAGAGCATCATCGGGGTCAACCGCTATCGCTCTGATGCGGCCGAGGAAATCGACATCCTGGACATCGACAACAGCCAGGTGCTGAAATCCCAGACGGCGCGGCTGGAGAAACTGCGGGCCGAACGCGACGAATCGGCCTGCCTCAAGGCCCTGGAAGCCCTGAGTGCGGGCGCCGAGGAGGGCGAGGCCAATCTGCTGGAACTGTCGATCGATGCGGCGCGCGCCCGTGCCACTGTGGGGGAGATTTCCGATGCGCTTGAAAAGGTCTTCACGAGGCACCGCGCCGTGACCCGCTCGATTGCCGGTGTCTATGGCTCTGCCTACGAAGGCGACGCGGGCTTCCGTCACATCCAGCAGGAGGTGGAAGGCTTTGCCGAACGCTACGGGCGGCGCCCGCGCATGCTGGTGGTCAAGATGGGGCAGGACGGGCACGATCGCGGCGCCCGCGTGATTGCCACGGCCTTTGCCGATATTGGATTCGACGTGGATGTGGGCCCGCTGTTCCAGACACCCGAGGAAGCGGCGCGCCAGGCCATCGAGAACGACGTGCACGTGGTCGGAATCTCAAGCCAGGCGGCCGGCCACAAGACGCTGGTGCCCGGCCTGATGGAAGCGCTCAAAGCCGAGGAGGCAGAAGACGTGCTTGTGGTCTGCGGCGGCGTGATCCCGCCGCAAGATTATGACTTCCTGCGCAATCAGGGGGTTTCGGCCATCTACGGCCCCGGCACCAATATCCCCGAGGCGGCCCACGAAATCATGCGTCTGCTCGAAACACAGGCAAGCCATGCCGCAGAATGATGGACAAACGACAGAAAAGCAGGGGGGATTAACCGTGCAGGCGCAGCAGGCAAGCGCTTCGTCCGAATCGAAAGGTCAGACCTCAGGCACCACGTCCGGCAAGACCGCGGATTCCCATAAGACAGGCGCCCCAAAACCGGAACCGGGTCACGAGACAAAACCCGACCCCCTGTCCGAACGCCGGGCCATGGCACCCGGACTCCTGCTGTTCGGCATCCTGATCAGCGGCGTCTGGATTGCCGGGGTCCTGTGGTACCTGGACAGCCAGCTTGGCTGGGCTGTCCTGGAATCCCTGCTGCCTCACGAACTGGCTCTGATTGCATCGGGGACGCTCCTGCCCCTGCTCTTCCTCTGGCTGCTGCTGTTCTTCATCGCTGTCAGCCTGCGCCTGCAGGCACAGAATGCCGTTCTCGGAAATCACCTGAAGGAATTGCTGGCCCCCGCCGACGCACAGAACAAGCGGGCCCGCGAGCTGGCCGACAGCCTCGAGAAACAGAAGAACATGGTGTCCCAGGCCGGCGAAGCCCTGTCGGAGCGGCTGGAAAAACAACAGACGGCCCTGGAAAAACGCACACAGTCACTGGAAAGCCTGAGCCAGGCGCTGGACACTTCGTTGGGGCAACGCGCCGAACAGATATCCTCGGCCACCCAGACGCTCAATTCCGAGCTGGACCGTTCGCGCAGCACCACCGAAGAGCAGGTGGCCGCGCTGGAACGCGCAGCCAGTCGCGCGCGCTTTGCTGCCAAGGACGTGGCCGAGGCCCTGGGTGAACCCGTCTCGCGCCTGGCCCATGCCGCCGAGGTCGCCGTGGAGGGCAGTGCCCAGGCCAGTTCTGTCATGGGACGCTATGCCGGCGAACTGCAGGAGACCTGTACGCAGATTCGCGAAGCAACCGAACAGGTACGCTCTGCCCTGGAACAGGACGTCAGTTCCATTCGCAGCAGCACCCGCGAGCTGGCCGAGGAAAGCCGTTCTTTCGGCGAAAGCGTACGCGATCAGGTGTCCCAGCTGGGCGCAGCCTTCGATCATGGTGTCAACCAGGCCGACTACCTGAAGGCCACGCTGGGCAACCAGCTTGAAGATCTGCAGGCGCTCTCCACCGAAATCGACAGCCGTACGCGTAACCTGACCGAGCAGATACAGCCGATCGTCGCTGAACTGCACTCGGCCTTCGACGAAACTGCCGCCGAGGCCCGCCGTCTGGGCAGCAGCTTCCAGCAGCAGTCGGCCATGCTTTCGGACACCGCGGAACAGGCCGCTGGCCGGCTGCGCGGCGCGGTGGAATCGGCGCGTAGTGATCTGGAAGCCAGTGGCCAGGCTACCTCGCAGAGCTTTGCCGACATGACAGGGCATGTGGTGCGCCGCCTGCAGGAGGCCGGGGACGCCGTGCGTCCACATGTTCAGTCGCTGATCGCCGCCTCGGACCGGGCCTTCGAACGCGCCGAACAGGCGGGCGGCACCTTCAAGACGCGAGCCGAGGAGTTGCGCGCGGCCACCGACGGTGCCGTGGCCGAAATCGAACGCAGCAGCGAGTCCCTGCGCGGCCTGGCCGAGGAGCTGACCCACAGCTCGCAGGAAGCCCAGACAGCCGGCAAGGATACGCTCGGCAGCCTACAGGAACAGAACGAGGCCCTGAACGCGTCCTCCACCGCCGCCCAACGCTCGGCCGGCAACCTGAGCGGGGCTGTGCGCGAGGAACTGCGCCGCCTGGCCGGCCTGGTCACCGAACTGGAGAAACTCTCCACGGCCACGCGCGGGCTGATGTCCGATCAGGAGAAGAACCTGCGTGAGGCCAGCCGCGAAGCCGTCAAGACATCGGAAAGCGTCAAGGGTGAACTGGACAGCCAGACACAGTCGCTGAGCCGGCAGAGCGAACAGATCCTGGAGCGTTTGCGCCAGGTCGGCGAAACCCTGAACGAGCGCGCGGCCGCCCTTATGGATTCCACGGACAAGGCACTGGCGCGCGCCAGCGAGGTGGGCCGCAGCTTCGACAGCCAGAGCGAAAGCTTTTCGCGCACCGTGCAACAGACAGCGCGTCAGCTGAAGGAGGTTAGCGACCTTTGCGTACAGCAGGCCGAAGAGTTGCGCCAGGCCTCGGATGAAGCCGGCCAGACGTCGGTCCGCCTGAAGCAGAGCGACCTGGAAACACGTCGCGATCTGTTCCTGCGCAGTGCCACCGTGATGCTGCAGGACCTGCAGTCGAATTCCGTCGAACTGGCAAAGTTCCTCGAGGAGGACGTGCCCGACGACCTATGGAAACGTTGGCGCAAGGGCGAGAAGAACGTTTTCCTGCGCCGCCTGCTCAAGCGCCGCCAGGATGGCTATGCACAGCAGGCCATCACTCAGCGTTACGAGAACGACGAGAACTTCCGCGAGCAGGCCAACCGCTACATGACCCAGTTCGAAGCCCTGGTGAATCAGGCTGCCGATTGCGATCCGGAAAACATCCTGACCGCCACCTTCATGACCGCCGACGTCGGCAAGGTCTACCTTCTGCTGGCCCGCTCCACGGGGCGCCCCGGCCTTGCGCAGGAGTAACAAGGAGCCCGAGCTCAAGCTGGATACGGGCACTCAACGGTCGCATTGGAAAACCTTGTACGACCTGCTGCCCGAGCTCTGGCCTCCGGATCGCCCGGACCTGAAGCGACGCGTCGTTGCCGCCATGATCTTCCTGGTGGCCGCCAAGCTTGCCACGGTGGGCGTGCCCCTGATCTACAAGGCTGCCGTCGACAACCTGACGGCGTTTGCCGAGTCGAGCGGGGCGGTTTCAGGCGAATTGCTGTTGCCGGTCTGGCTGATCCTGGCCTATGGGGCAGCGCGCATCATTTCGCTGTCGTTCCAGGAGTTGCGCGATGCGCTTTTCGCCCGCGTCGGCCAGCGCGCAGTGCGCCGGGCGGGACTGCGCACCTTCCGCTACCTGCATGCCCTGTCCCTGCGCTTTCACCTGGACCGTCAGACCGGAGGCCTCTCGCGGGTCATCGAGCGCGGCACCAAGGCCATCGACACGCTTCTGTCACTGGCCCTCTTTTCCATCGTACCCACGGTCATCGAACTGACCCTCACCGCCGGCATCCTCTGGTGGCTCTACGGCTTCGAGATCGCCGCGGTCACCTTCCTGACCGTGCTGCTCTACATCGTCTACACCTACCGCATCACGGAATGGCGCCTGAAGCTGCGCCGGCGCATGAACGAAAGCGATCAGCAGGCCAACACGCGCGCCATCGACAGTCTGCTCAACTACGAGACGGTCAAGTACTTCAACAACGAGGAGCGCGAGGCCGCGCGCCTGGACGAGGGCCTGCGCATCTATGAAGGGGCGGCCACCCAGTCGAAGACCAGCCTCTCCCTGCTCAACATCGGTCAGGCCGCCATCATCTCCATCGGCGCCACGAGCCTGATGGTCATGGCTGCCTTCCGGGTCTCGGCAGGTACCATGACCATCGGTGACTTCGTGGCGGTCAACACCTACATGATGCAGCTGGCGCAACCGCTCAATTTCTTCGGCTTCGTCTATCGCGAGATCAAGCAGTCGCTTGTGGACATGGAAACCATGTTTTCGCTGCTGCGCGTGCCGGCCGAGGTGACCGACCGTGCCGAAGCCCCGGCACTGAAGGTGGAAAGGGGGTGGGTCACCTTCGAGGAGGTGCGCTTCTATTACCAGCCTGAGCGCGAAATCCTGAAAGGCGTGAGTTTCGAGATCCCCCCTGGACGCAAGCTGGCGGTCGTGGGGGCCAGCGGGGCCGGCAAATCCACGCTCTCGCGCCTGCTATTCCGTTTCTACGATGTCACCGGTGGCGCCATCAGGATCGACGGACAGGATATCCGAGAGGTCAGCCAGGATTCCCTGCGCGCGGCCATCGGGATCGTTCCTCAGGACACCGTGCTGTTCAACGACACACTTGGCTACAACATAGCCTACGGCCGCCCGGACTGCAGCCGTGCCGATGTCGAGCACGCCGCGGCCATCGCCCAGCTCGACCGCTTCGTCGCCAGCCTGCCCGAAGGCTACGACACCCAGGTTGGCGAGCGCGGCCTGAAGCTTTCCGGCGGCGAGAAGCAGCGTGTGGCCATCGCCCGAATGGTCCTGAAGGAGCCCGCGATCCTGATCTTCGACGAGGCCACCTCGGCGCTCGACAGCCAGACGGAGCAGGAAATCCTGAAAAGCCTGAACGAAGTAAGCCGGGCGCGCACGACGCTTGTCATTGCCCACCGCCTGTCCACCGTCGTTGATGCCGACGAGATCGTGGTTCTGGAAGCCGGGCGTGTCGCGGAGCGCGGCAACCATAGCGACCTGCTGGCCCGCGACGGGCTTTACGCCGCCATGTGGCGGCGGCAGCAGGAAAAAGGAGATCGGCAGGAGCCTGGAGAAATGCAAATCTAAAAATGAATTCGGAATTCAGAAATAACAGCCTCTATTCCTTTGCAGCGTCCCAGCACCGCGGATAGATTGCCCGATCATGACCTCCGCCCAGAGCAATCCAGAGACGACTCCAAACCAGACGATCGATGACCCGCAGCTGGTGAAGCTGGCCGAGCAGCTGCGCGGCGGCAGCCGGCGCGCGCTTGGCCGTGCCATCACGTTGGTGGAATCCACGCGGCTGGACGATCGGGCGCGGGCCGAAAAACTGCTCCAACTGCTTTTGCCCGAGACCGGAAATTCGGTGCGTATCGGCATTTCGGGCGTTCCGGGGGTGGGCAAGTCCACTTTCATAGAGGCCTTTGGCATGCACCTGATCGAATCGGGTCATCGCGTTGCCGTACTGGCCGTGGACCCCTCTTCACGTCGCACCGGCGGCTCCATCCTGGGCGACAAGACGCGCATGGAGTTGCTTTCACGCGCCCCGGACACCTTCATCCGTCCGTCGCCCACCGGCCGTTCCCTGGGCGGTGTCGCACGGCGCACGCGCGAAGCCATGCTGATCTGCGAGGCGGCCGGTTTCGATCACATCCTGGTGGAAACCGTGGGCGTGGGACAATCCGAAACGGCCGTGGCGGAGATGGTGGATCTCTTCCTGCTGCTACTGGTGCCGGGCGGCGGCGATGAGTTGCAGGGCCTCAAGAAGGGCATCGTCGAACTGGCGGACCTGGTGGTGGTGAACAAGGCCGACGGCAAGCTGAAAGACGCGGCGCGTCGCGCCGTGGCCGAATACAAGTCTGCGCTTCGCATGCTGCGCCCCCTGAACGAGGATTGGCAGGTTCCGGTTCTGTCCTGTTCTTCCCTGGAGAAATCCGGATTCGAGGCGGTTCGGCAAAGGATCGCGGATTATCTCGAGACCCTCGGCGACACTGGCTTGACTGCGAAGCGCAATGCCCAGGCGCGTGATTGGATGTGGAACGAAATCGACGAGGAACTGCGTCTGGCCTTCCGTCACGACCCGCAGGTTGCAGACTTGCTGGAGCAGGCGGAAACCGACGTGACGCAAGGGCTCCTGCCCCCCGGACGTGCGGCCCAACAACTCCTGCAGGCCTTTCTGGGCACAGGCAGGAGAGAGGATAACGAATGAGCACCATCACCCCGTCCGCGTTTGTCTTCCCCGGCTCTCGCAACGTCCTGCTGCTGTCTATCTGCCAGGCCATCTATCTGTCCTGCGCTATCATCGGCGTGACCATGACCGGCCTGGCCGGAGCCGAGATGGCGCCGACACCGGCCCTGTCCACCCTGCCCTTTACCCTGCTGACCGTTGGTACGGCCTTGTCCACCATTCCAGCGTCCTACTTGATGAAGGCCTGGGGACGCCGCCCGGGCTTCATCCTGGGCAACCTGGCCGGTGTCCTGGGCGGCGGCCTGTCCACTTGGGCCATCCTGCAAGGCAATTTCCTTCTGTTCTGTTTCGCCAATCTCTTCCTGGGAACCTTCCAGGCCACTGCCCTCTATTACCGCTTTGCCGCGGCCGAAGTCGTGTCACATGACATACGGGCGCGTGCCATCTCCTATGTCATGGCTGGCGGGGTCGTGGCCTCGATCCTGGGACCGGTCATCTCGGTCTGGACCCGCGGCCTATTGGCGCCTGTGGACTATGCCGGTTCCTTCCTGGCCCTGGCTGGCCTGGCCCTGCTTGGCAGCGTGATTGCGGCCCTGGTCCGGGTGCCCCCGCCGCAGGAAAGCGAAATCGAGGGCAGCGGTCGCCCGCTGCTGACCATTCTTAGACAACCGCGCGCCTTCGTGGCCATCGCCAATGGCGTGGCCGCCTACTCCGTCATGGTATTCGTCATGACCGCCACGCCCCTGGCTGCCGTGCATCACGACCATGGGGTCGATGCGGCCAGTTGGATCATCCAGGCCCATGTCTTCGGAATGTTTGCCCCCGCCCTCATCACGGGTTCGCTTATTGCGCGCTACGGACTGTTTGCGATCCTGCTTTCCGGTTGCCTGATGCTGCTCGCCAGCGCAGCCGTCGCCATTGCGGGCGTCTCGCTGGTTCACTTCTGGATTTCCCTGCTGCTGCTGGGCGTTGGCTGGAACTTCATGTTCATCGGCGGCACCACGCTGCTGACCGAGGCGCATCGTCCCGAGGAAAAGGCCAAGACCCAGGCGCTCAACGAATTCATGACCTTCGCCATCGTGGCCGTGGCCTCGGGTTCGTCGGGGGCTGCCTTCTACGCGGCCGGCTGGACCGTCATAAACATGGCCGTACTGCCCTTCCTGGTACTGACGGGACTGCTGACGCTGGTCTATCGTTCACAGATGCCCGCGAGAGAGGAAAAACCGGCCTGACAGGCACCGACCATCAATACCGGAAGCGTTGATGCCGCAGCAGGACTGGATTAGAGTTTCCACCAAGCCCGCACTCAGGCGGACTTTTCAATTCCTTTTCGTTCTCAAGCTGCAGGACACCCCTCAACCATGTCTTTCCTGGCCTCACGTCTGTCGCGCATCCAGCCCTCCCCCACCATTGCCGTCACACAGAAGGCGCGCGAGCTGAAAGCGGCTGGCCGCGACGTGATCGGCCTGGGCGCAGGAGAGCCCGACTTCGACACGCCGGACAACATCAAGCAGGCCGCGATCCACGCCATCGAGGCCGGCGACACCAAGTACACCGCCGTTGACGGCACGCCCGCTCTGAAGGAGGCCATTGTCGCCAAGTTCAAGGCCGATAACGGTCTGGATTATGAGAGCGACCAGATCACGGTGGGCACCGGCGGCAAGCAGATCCTCTACAACGCCCTCATGGCAACCCTGGATCCGGGCGACGAGGTGATCATTCCCGCCCCCTACTGGGTCAGCTACCCGGACATGGTGCTGCTGGCCGAGGGCGAGCCGGTGATCGTGCCCTGTCCCCAGAACAACGGCTTCAAGCTGCTGGCCGAAGACCTGGAAAAGGCGATCACATCCAAGACCAAGTGGATCATTCTCAACAGCCCCTCCAATCCCACGGGGGCCGGCTATACCCGAGAGGACATGAAGGCGTTGACGGATGTCCTGCTGCGCCATCCACAGGTCCATGTCATGACGGATGACATGTACGAGAAGCTGGTCTACGACGACTTCGAATTCTGCACGCCGGCCCAGATCGAACCCAAGCTTTACGAGCGTACGCTGACCGTCAACGGGGTCTCAAAGGCCTACTGCATGACCGGCTGGCGCATTGGCTTTGCCGGCGGCCCGAAGGACTTGATCAAGGCCATGGCCAAGGTCCAGTCCCAATCCACCTCCAATCCCTCATCGGTCAGCCAGGCCGCCGCAGTCGAGGCCCTGTCCGGCCCGCAGGACTTCATCGACGAGAACAACAAGGTGTTCAGGCAGCGCCGCGATCTGGTGGTCGAGGCTCTCAACCGGTGTGAAGGTCTCTCCTGTCCGCGCCCGGAGGGCGCCTTCTACGTCTATCCGTCCTGTGCCGGCCTCATCGGCAAGAAAACGCCCGAGGGCAAGACGCTGGAGAACGACGAGGATGTTGTGACCTACCTGCTGGAAAGCGAGGGCGTGGCGGTCGTGCAGGGTGCCGCCTTCGGCCTCTCGCCGCATTTCCGCATTTCCTACGCCACCGCCACGGAGGCCCTCGAGGATGCCTGCCAGCGGATTCAGCGCGCCTGCGCGGCTCTCACCTGAGGACCCGATCGCGGCGACGACGAAAAGCGGAGAAATCCGGTCGTGAAAGGCCTGGCCCTGCGGCTAAGAGTCCGTGCGGCCTGGCGGGCCCTGCGCAATCGTAGTGTGGCCCTGAAGCTTTCGGTTCGCCTGATTGTGGCAGGCCTGCTGGGCATGCTGGTGGCCCGACTTGCCGACCTGCCCCAGGACTACTGGATCGTGATTGCGGCCCTGCTGGTGGTTCAAGGCAGCGTCGGCGCCACCCTCGTCACGGGCCGCGATCGAATGATCGGGACGCTCTTCGGGGCCCTGGCCGGCGGACTGGTCGCCCTGCTGCTGCAGCCGGAAACCATGGAGGAACGCAGCTTGGCGGTGATCATCACCCTGGGCCCACTGGCCGTGCTCGCCGCCTTCCGTCCACCCATGCGCATTGCCCCGGTCACCGCCGCCATTGTTCTGCTGGCTGATCCCAGCCATACCCACATTGTGGAGTCGGCAGCCTTCCGGGTCCTGGAAATCTTCATCGGCACGCTCATCGGATTTGGCGTCTCGCTCTTCGTCCTGCCGGCCCGGGCACACAAACAGCTGGTCGGGAAGGCCGCGCAAAGCCTGCGCCTGATGGAGGACCTGCTGCGCCATTATGAGGACTCCTTTGGCCAGCAGCCGCCGGACGAGCGGCTCGACAGCCTGCACGAGCGCCTGCGCACCCTGCTGGCGGAAGTGGAGACCACGGTGGGCGAAGTGCGCCGGGAGCGCGCCAATCGCATGGCTGAAGCCCCCGACCCCGAACCGCTCGCCCGAAATCTCAGGCGTCTGCGCAGTGACGTGGTCTTTATCGGGCGAACCCTGGCGCAGCCAATGCCGCGTCCCATCGCCGAGCGCCTTTCCCCCGTCTTCGAGGAAGTGGCCGAAACGATCCGCAGCCACCTGCGCCAGGCCGCGCGGGCCTATGAAACGGCCGATCCACCGCCATCCCTGGAGGATGTAGAGGCCGCCCTAGAGCATTTCTCGGACGCGCTGGAACAGATTCGCCAGGAACACCTGACCCAGCCGCTCCCGACCACGGAGGTCGGGCAGATCTATGCCCTGCCCTTTACGCTGGAGAATTTCCGCGAAAACCTGCGCGATCTGGATGCCCGCATAGCCGAACGTCAGTCCGACTCACGTCGCAGGCACGATCAGGAGAGCAATGACCATCCGGAAAGCGGTCAAGAGGCGCAATGAAGAATACGGAGGCTTGCCGTGTTGCCTTTGTTTTGCCCTTAGCAAGTGATAGTTTGTACAAGACCTGCAATTCCTGAATGGATGGAGCGACCTTCGTGTCTAGAACTCAGCCCGCCCCTGGCTGGCTACAGCCGGTAACGGACTACGTGCCGCTTACCCTCTTCCTGATCGCCTATCTGACTGCGGATATCCTGACGGCCACGGCCGTGCTGATCGGGGCAACCCTGCTGGCCCTGATCCTCTCCTACTCCGTGGCCCGGAAAGTGCCGGTCCTGGCCCTACTGGCTGCCGGCGTGGTGGCCGTATTCGGCGGTTTGACCCTCTTCTTCGAAGACGACCTCTTCATCAAGATCAAGCCTACCATCGTGCAGATCCTGTTCGCGGTGGTGCTCTATGGCTCCTATCTGTTCGGACGGCCTGTCCTGAAACTGGTGCTGGGCACAGCCTTTCCGCTTAAGGAGGAAGCCTGGCGCCCCCTGACCATTCGTTTCTCGGTGTTCTTTCTGATCATGGCGGCGGCCAATGAAGTGATCTGGCGTACGCAGTCCACGGACTTCTGGGTGGCCTTCGACACCATCGGCCAGATCGTCATCACCTTTGCCTTCATGATGACGCAGGTTCCCTTCCTGCTGCGCCATCAACTGGAAGAGGGCAACGGCGCCGAGACCCAGGATTCCTGAAGGCCAGCGCCTGGCTCAGACCACATTCAGCTCACGGATCGGCCGGTTTTCCAGCAGGCGGCTGTAGGAAAAAGCCGAGAGGTCCAGGCTGCGCCATGAGCCGTGGACGACCAATTCGCTCAGACCCCGTCCAACGGCCGGACTCTGTTGCAGCCCGTGTCCGCTGAATCCGTTTGCAAACAGGAAGTTGGAAACCTCCGGATGGGGGCCCAGAATGGCGTTGTGGTCGAAGCTGTTGACGTCATAGTGACCCGCCCAGGCACCCGTCGGACGGATGGCCTCGAAGGCCGGCACGCGCTCGGCCAGCAGCGGCCAGAGACGCTCCTCGAACAGGTTGTGGTTCACCTCCAGGTCGTCGCAATCCGGGTCCTCTTCGCCTTCGCCCGGTGAGATTCCGGTAATGAAGCCGCCACTTTCGGGCCGGAAATAGAGGCCGCTGGGATCGATCACCAGTGGACAGCCCGGCAGGTCTTCCCGACAGTCGAAAACGAAAACCTGACGCTTGCGCGGATGGACGGGCAGCCTTTCAACCCCCGCCATGGCGGCAATATCGGCCGCACGGATTCCGGCCGCATTGACCAGCCAGCCACAGGACAGACTGGTCCCACTCGCCAGCTTGACCTGGGTAACCTGCCCCTGTTCAACGGACAGGTCGCTCACTTCATCTTCCAGGTAGGTGGCTCCCAGTTGCCGCGCCTTGCGGCGAAAGGCTTGCAGCAGGCCGTAGGGATCGAACCAGCCCTCGGACGAGAGCCCGAGAGATCCCCCGGCCAGATCATCCACGCGCATCCAGGGAAAGCGCGCCTGTAGCTCCTCGGCTGACAGGATGGCTGTATCCGCACCTTCGGCCTTCTGTGTCGCGTGGTTGCTCTCGAGGACCTGCCGGCCAGCATCCGTGGCCAGGAAGAGATAGCCCCTTTCCTGGAAACCGACGTCCGGAACCATACTGTCAACAGCCAGGTAATCTGAAATATTCCTCAGGAAATGCGCACCATACTGTGAAATGCGCACATTCACCGCTGTGGAGAACTGCTGGCGAATGGAGCCGGCCGAACGGGCCGTTGCACCCGTCTGATAGGTCGGATCCCTTTCAACGACAGCGACACGGCCCTGGAAATCCGGATCGGCCAGCAGGAAATAGGCAACCGCACTTCCAATCACGCCGCCGCCCACGATGACGACATCATAGCTGTCCGTCGCGCTCTGCCTCTTATCACCTGGCTGTCCTGTCACCCTTGCACTCCCTGACTGTGTCGGCTCACGGCCGACGGGGCATTTCGAGATGCACTAGAAAGCACAGCACAGGGTCGTGTTCAACGCGATCCGTCCTCGCCTCCGTCCTCGGAGCTATCGTTGTCGTCACTCTCTTCCACGGGGTGCTCCTCGGGGATTTCACGCGGCTTTCCGCGCTCTAGGTTTTCTTTCTTGCCGCTTTCCCCCTGTTCTTCCCAGCTGGTCATGGGCACCGGCACTGTGCTTTCGTCAGCCTCGCTGTGCACCACATGGGCCGGCGGAGCCAAGCCATCCTTGTTCTGGCCAAAGAACAGCGTCGTGTGCGGGAAGGGTATCTCGATACCGCGCTCGTTGAAAACGCGCTTGATCCGGCGGTTGAATTCGCGCCGGATTCCCCACTGCATCAAGGGCTTGGTCTTGAAGCGCCCGCGGACAATCACGGCGGAATCCTCGAAACGGTCCAGCCCAAAGATCTCGAACTCGCCGACGATATTGCTGGCAAAAGGTTCGACCTTGCGCATGCTGTCGGCCACCTCCTGCATGATCTCCATGACCTGGTCCACGTCTTCACGATAGGCAACACCCAGTTCGATCAGCGAGTAGGCATATTCCTTGCTGTAGTTCTGGATCGTCGAAACCTGGCTGAAGGGCAGGGTGTGCACGTTGCCTTCCAGGTCGCGCAGCTGGATCGTCCGGATGGTCAGCTTTTCGACCGTGCCGGTGTGTGTGCCCAGGGTCACCACATCACCCACACCCATGCTGTCCTCCAGCAGGATGAAGACACCGGTGATGATATCGTGCACCAGGGTCTGGGCCCCGAAACCCACGGCCAACCCGATAACCCCGGCGCCGGCCAGAAGCGGGGCGATGTTCAGGCCCAATTCAGCCAGCACGATCAGGGCCACCATCACCACCAGGATAATGCGCAAGGCGTTGCGCATCAGGGGCAGCAGTGTCTGGATACGCTGACTGTTCTCGCTCTCGGCCTGCCGCTTGAGCTGCTTCTCGGCCACGACCGTAAAGACCTCCCAAGCCACCAGTGCCACAGCGACGATCAGGAGGATCGACATGATCGTGCCGAGCAGACCACTGCCGGCATCCGTGGCCAGCCAGGCAAAGGGCGCCGCCCCCCAGACCTGAAGCAGCGCGAGAAATGTGAAGATCGCTATGAAGACATTCAGGATCTTGTGGAAGACCGGCAGGTAGCGGTTTGCCCGCATCTGCAGAAGCGGATAACTTTCCGCGAGGCCTGAATTCAGTTGAAAGCTCTTGTCCACCAGCTTGCCGATCAACTGGCTGGCAAGCCGGGCGATCACCAGCACCACCAGGGACAGGACCGTGGCACGTGCCAGATAGAGGAAACCACCCGGCACCTCCAGCGTCCAGACAATGAAAACCGTCAGCAGATAGACCACCGCCAGCACATGCCAAATGTCGGCCAGCCGGGCCCGTACGCCCGACAGGCGTCCGCCTTGCTCGGGCTTGCCGCGCAGGCGTTCGGCCACTGGCTGGCGGATCTGCAGGATGAAGACGACACCAAGTGCGGTGAGCACAAGGCCAAGCACGGTCAAAAGCAATTCGTAGGCCGCCGGATCAAGCCCCAGAAGCAGCAGCGCATCCAGAAGGAAATAGCCATAGACGGCCGGCACCGTCAGACGGCGTAGCCAGAGATAGCCATAGGTGGCGCTTTCGTCGTTGAGCGGCAGGATGCGCAGTCCGGAAACGCCTGGCGACAGCAGCATCCGGCCACCGGCCGCCACCACGCGCGAAACCACATTGGCGTTGATCAGCGCCAGCGCCACAAGCCGCGTGAGTTCCCGCGGTTCACTTACAAGCAGGACCCCATAGGCCACAGCCGCAAAGACGGCAATGGGCAGGACATCCAGGACCGTGCGCAAGAGCAGATAAAGCACACGAATCAGCAAGGAATCTCCCGCACGGTCATCCAGGGTCCTGTGTGGGCGCGCCAGTAGGCGCTTGACCACGAACTCGGCGGCCAGGCCGGCGACAAAAACCAGGACCAGCTTTCCGATGATCTCCAGGGCACGATAGAACGCATCACGCTGCTGAAGCTCCTCGGCAGCGGACACGACCTCCATGGGCAACTCAGTCAAGGCCGAGCCCGCATCGACAAGCTGGTCGGACAGGCCGGCGAAGGAGTCCGATACCGCGCCGAGAAGCTGGGCGCCCAAACCGCCCTGTTCCCGCTCGCGTTCTTTATTGCCCGAACCTTCAGCCGACTCGGCAGTTGTGGAGTCTTCACCTGAAGATGCGCTATCCCCCGATTCCTCAGGCGCTGCCTGCATCAATGCCTGCAGCTGTCGTATCAGTTTTTCGCGCTCTTCCGGGTTCTCCAGGGTCTGGACCAGTTCGCGCAGGTCCTGTTCACTCACCTCTTGCGAGGTGGCCTGCCCTTCTGTTTCAGCCCCTGAGCCAGCAGCACTCTCTGCATTGCTGGCGGCTTCGCCACTGCTCCCGTCTGACTGTGCATAAGCTGTCGGCGCAGGGCTCAGGGCAAGCAGGCACGCCAAAAGCAGGGCGCCCGCCATGGGGATGGGGGAGAAATGTTTCCAGGCGGTTTTCATGATGTCCAAACTGTCGCTCCCTGCTGCGCGATCAAGTCACACGGGTGTGGATTGCCCCTTTTTCGGCCGCCTACAATCAACTATGAACAGCATGGATCGCAAGAGGCTGTGGAAAGAAGGTGACGGAAAAGTCCAAGTCCCCATTGGCACGCTACCGCCATCTGGTTGAAGGTGATGCGCTGGCGACTGACCCTTCCCAGGAAGAGGCGTCCCGACGCCTGGATGCCTTGCACGAGGCCTTGCAGGACTATCGGCCCCCGCGGCGCAAGCGGACTCTGAAATCCCTGTTCGGCCTGTCCCGCAATGGGCCTGAACCGCCGAAGGGACTCTACTTGGCGGGTGGCGTGGGCCGAGGTAAATCCATGCTGATGGATCTGTTCTACGAAACCGCCCCTGTCAGCCGCAAGCGGCGGGTCCACTTTCACGCCTTCATGGCCGAGATTCACGATCGGCTCCACGCCCGACGGCAGAACGGCAATGCTGAAAAAGCCGACCCACTGCCCGAGGTTGCCAGAGATGTTGCCGAAACCGCCTGGCTGCTTTGTTTCGATGAACTGGTAGTGGAGAACATCGCCGATGCCATGATTCTGGGCCGTTTGTTCGAAACCCTGTTCCAGGAAGGCTGCGTGGTGGTGGCAACCTCGAACTTTGCGCCCGACCGTCTCTATGAAGGGGGACTGCAGCGGGACCGCTTCCTGCCTTTCATTGACCTGCTCAAGGACCGTCTCGAAATCTACGACTTGGGTGCAGGTCGCGATTATCGCCTGGACCGCCTGCAGGAACAGCCCGTCTACTACAGCCCCCTGACGGCCGAAAATCGCAAAACTCTCGAACAGGTCTTCTCCGACCTGACGGACGGGGTGGAAGCCCAGCCCGAAAGCCTGACGGTCAAGGGCAGGCAGGTGAAGGTGGCGGCCGCCGGGCACGGCGTGGCGCGCCTGTCCTTCCGTGATCTCTGCGAACGCCCCCTGGGTGCCAGCGACTATTTGGCACTGGCCGCACGCTATCACACGGTCATCCTGTCCGGCGTTCCCTGCATGGGAGCCGACCAGCGCAACGAGGCCCGACGCTTCATGCATCTGGTGGACGCGCTCTACGAGAACTCTGTCGTCCTGTTCATGACAGCAGATGGTCCGCCGGAGGATCTTTATCCGGAAGGCGACGGGACTTTCGAATTTGCCCGAACAGTCAGCCGCCTGCAGGAGATGCAGTCTCGGGAGTACATCGAACAATCCCGCAGCCGACGCGCGCGTGAACACATTGACACGGCCCCATGCCAGAGCGGTCATGATGCACACAGCGAGGAAGTCGTCTGACCTTCATGCGATCACTGGAGGTGCGGCAACTTGGCCGTTTCATTGACTTGCCTCCCGCAGCGCACTAAACCATTTCTGTTGTGTCGTCAGGTTCGGGACGGCCACCAGGAACGAGGGGAAAAGCATGTCTGCCGACCACCGCCCGCTTTCACCGCACCTACAGGTCTACAAGCCGCAGATCACCTCGGTGATGTCCATTCTTCACCGTATCACGGGTGTTGCACTTGCCGTGGGCACGCTTCTGCTGATCTACTGGCTGGCCGCCGCCGCCGGAGGACCGGAGAGCTACGCGGCCGCCCAGAGCTTCATTGCTTCGCCAATAGGGCTGATTCTCCTGTTCGGCTGGACCCTGGCCTTCTTCTATCATCTCTGCAACGGCATCCGGCACCTGTTCTGGGACGCCGGGTACGGCTTCGAGCTGCCAACGGTCTACAAATCAGGCTGGGCCGCGCTGATTGCCGCAGGCGTTCTGACACTCCTGAGCTGGGCCATCGGCCTGGCCGTGATGTAAGGAGGCGATGAAATGAACTTGCGCACGCCCCTGTCACGTGTCCGGCATCTCGGTTCTGCCAAGGATGGAACTCATCACTGGTGGGCCCAGCGTATGACGGCGCTGGCACTGATCCCGCTCAGTATCTGGTTCATTGCCTCCGTGCTGTCCATGCTCGGAGAGAGCCACCAGAACTTCGCGCTCTGGGCCGGCGGGCCTTTCACGGCTTCGCTGCTGATTCTCCTGATCCTGGCCACCTTCTATCATGCCTGGCTGGGCCTTCAGGTGGTGGTGGAGGACTATGTCCATGCCATGGGTCCGAAGTTCGCGCTCTTGCTCCTGATCAAGGCAGCCTGCATCCTGCTGGCGACCATAGGCGTGATTTCAGTCCTGGTCCTGTTGTTCCAATAACCTAAAGAATTCAAAGGCGAGATACGATGCCAGAGGCATACACGAAAATCGACCACACCTATGACGTGGTGGTGGTCGGCGCCGGCGGTGCCGGCCTGCGCGCCACTCTGGAACTGGCTCGCGCGGGGCTGAAGACAGCCTGCATCTCAAAGGTGTTCCCCACACGCAGTCATACCGTGGCCGCCCAGGGCGGCATCTCCGCAGCCCTTGGCAACATGGGCGAGGATGACTGGCGCTGGCACATGTACGACACCGTAAAGGGCTCGGACTGGCTGGGCGATCAGGATGCCATCGAATACATGACCAAGGAGGCCATTCCGGCCATCATCGAGCTGGAACACTATGGCGTGCCCTTCAGCCGCACCGAGGCCGGCAAGATCTATCAGCGGCCCTTTGGCGGCATGACCACAGACTACGGCAAGGGCACGGCCCAGCGCACCTGCGCTGCGGCCGACCGAACCGGACACGCCATCCTGCACACCCTCTACCAGCAGTCCCTGCGCAATCACGCGGAATTCTTCATCGAATATTTCGCCCTCGACCTCATCATGGAGGACGGGGAATGCCGGGGCGTCGTGGCCTGGAACCTGGATGACGGCACCATTCACCGCTTCCGCGCCCACCGCGTGATCCTGGCCACCGGCGGCTATGGCCGCGTCTACTTCTCCTGCACCTCTGCGCATACCTGCACGGGCGACGGCAACGCCATGGTACTGCGCGCCGGATTGCCGCTGCAGGACATGGAGTTCGTGCAGTTTCATCCCACCGGAATCTATGGCGCCGGCTGCCTGATCACCGAGGGTGCGCGCGGCGAAGGCGGCTATCTGACCAATGCCGAAGGCGAGCGCTTCATGGAACGCTACGCGCCATCGGCCAAGGACCTGGCCAGCCGCGACGTGGTCAGCCGTTCCATGACCATGGAAATCAACGAAGGCCGCGGTGTCGGGACGAACAAGGACCACATACATCTGCATCTGGAGCATCTGGATCCCGAGGTCCTGCATCAGCGCCTGCCCGGTATCTCGGAATCGGCCAAGATCTTTGCCGGTGTGGACGTGACCAAGGAGCCGATCCCGGTCCTGCCGACCTGTCACTACAACATGGGCGGCATTCCGACGAACTACCACGGCGAAGTCCTGACGGTGAAGGACGGCGACCCCAACACGGTGGTGCCCGGGCTGATGGCTATCGGCGAAGCCGCCTGTGTCTCCGTGCACGGCGCCAATCGCCTGGGGTCCAACTCCTTGCTGGATCTCGTGGTCTTCGGGCGTGCCGCCGGTAAGCGCTGTGCGGAAACTATGACTCCGGGCGAAGGCCACCGTGCGCTTCCGGCCGATGCCGATGAGATGTCACTCTCACGCCTGGATCATTTCCGCAATGCCAAGGGCGAAACGCCGACCGCTGCCCATCGTCTGGACATGCAGAAGGTCATGCAGACCCATGCCGCCGTTTTCCGAACCGGGGAAACCCTGGGCGAAGGCAGCAGCAAGCTGAAGGATGTCTGGACCCGGCGGCAGGATATCTCGGTCTCCGACCGTTCTTTGATCTGGAATTCGGACCTGATGGAAACCCTGGAATATGACAACCTGATCTACCAGGCCGTTGCCACGATGGAATCCGCCGGCGCCCGCGAGGAAAGCCGCGGGGCGCACGCCCGCGAGGATTTCCCCGACCGCGACGACGAGAAATGGATGAAGCATTCGGTGGTCTGGGTCGATGACAAGGGCAAGGCAACACTGGATTCGCGTCCCGTGCACATGCAGCCGATGACCAACGACGTACAGACCTTCCCGCCGAAGGCCCGCGTCTACTAAACTCCGTTCAACGAGAATTAATCAGGCAGACGATCGATGGTTGCTCTAACGCTCCCCGCCAACTCCCGGATCAAGGACGGCAAGACCTGGTCCGCCGGCAGTGACAGCTCGAAGAACATCAAGCGTTTCAAGGTCTATCGCTGGAATCCCGATGACGGCGGAAATCCCAAGATGGATACCTATGAGGTCAATCTGGACAGCTGTGGCCCAATGGTTCTGGATGCCCTGATCAAGATCAAGAACGAGATCGACCCCACGCTGACCTTCCGTCGCTCCTGCCGCGAAGGTGTCTGCGGCTCCTGCGCCATGAACATAGATGGCACGAACACCCTGGCCTGTACCCTGAATCTGGACGAGGTCGAGGGAGACGTGAAGGTCTATCCCCTGCCGCACATGCCAGTGGTCAAGGATCTGATCCCGGACCTGAGCCATGCCTATGCCCAGCTGGAATCCATCGAACCCTGGCTGAAGACTTCCACCCCGCCCCCCGAGCGCGAGCGGCTGCAATCCCCCGAGGATCGCGAGAAGCTGGATGGCCTCTGGGAGTGCATTCTCTGCTTTTGCTGCACGACCTCCTGCCCCAGCTACTGGTGGAACGGCGAGCGCTACCTGGGTCCAGCCATCCTGCTGCAAGCCTATCGCTGGATTGCCGACACGCGCGATGAATACACCGGCGAGCGCCTGGACCAGCTGGAGGACCCCTTCCGGCTCTATCGCTGCCACACCATCATGAACTGCACCAAGACCTGCCCCAAGCATCTCAACCCGGCGAAAGCCATCGCCGAGATCAAGAAGCTAATGGTGGAACGCAAGAGCTAGAAGTGGCGTCCGGCAGGCTGTCCCGTCACTTCAGTGGGATTTCGCCTTCCACCACATGGGGTTCGTCAAGGCCGTCGAGCGTCAGCACCATGCGCGCCTTGATCGGCCCCTCGCCGATCTTGCCCGATTCCAGACCTTCGCGGACCGTCTCCTCGATCACCTTCTGGGAGGTTACTCCGACGCGCTTGAGAAATTTGCGCAGTTCCATGTTGAAGGCATCTTCGTCTATCATGCTGTCACCCTTCCTTGCCAAAAGCGTTCGACAGCCCGGTATAACCAGCAAAAGGTTATGGGCCTGCCGTCCTGCTTGTGATATGTCCCGGTCATCATGAAACATTACCTTGATTTCGAAAAGTCCGTTGCCGAACTCGAAAACAAGATCGAGGAGTTGCGGCACCTCTCCAGCGACAGCGATATCAATATCGCCGAGGAGGTCACGCATCTGCAGAACAAGGCCGAGCGGGAGCTGAACAGCATCTACAGCAAGCTCTCGCCCTGGCAAAAGTGCCAGGTGGCACGCCATCCCGAGCGTCCGCATGTACGCGAGTACATCTCGGCGCTGGTCGAGGATTTCACGCCGCTGGCCGGGGATCGGCTCTATGGCGAGGATCAGGCTGTCGTGGGCGGTCTTGGGCGCTTTCGTGGACGCAGCTGCGTCCTGGTGGGCCAAGAGAAAGGCCACGACACCAGCAGCCGCGTTGCTCATAACTTCGGCATGGCGCGGCCCGAAGGCTATCGCAAGGCCCAGCGCCTGATGGACATGGCCGAGCGCTTCAAGCTTCCCCTCATCACCCTTGTGGACACCCCGGGCGCATATCCCGGTGTCGGCGCCGAGGAACGCGGCCAGGCCGAAGCCATTGCGCGCTGCATGGAACTATCCCTGCGGCTCTCGGTCCCCGTGGTCTGCGTCGTCATCGGTGAAGGCGGTTCAGGCGGTGCAATTGCACTGGCCACCGGCGACCGCATCCTGATGCTGGAACATTCGATCTATTCGGTGATCTCACCGGAAGGTTGCGCCTCGATTCTCTGGCGTTCATCGGACCAGTCACGGGATGCCGCCGAGGCTCTGCGCCTCACCGCGCAGGATCTGGAAAAACTGGGGGTGATCGACCGCCTGATCCGCGAACCCATCGGTGGAGCACACCGTGCCCGCACGGAAACCATTCGTGCCGTGGGCCAGGCCGTTGCCGACTGCTTGAAGGAACTAGACGGCAAGGATCCCGACAGCCTGCGCAAGGAGCGGCGCGAAAAGTTTCTGGCCATGGGACAGAAGGGCCTGTCCTGACACCAGCCGCTCCAAACGGGGATCTCCGACAAGAGATCCCATCCAGAGCGATGCAAGATGTCGCCGACCTTGTCTCAGTTCAGGCTTTGCCTCAGTTCAGTTTGCCGTGGCAGTGCTTGTACTTTTTGCCAGATCCACAGGGGCAAGGTGAATTTCGGCCGGTCTTGGTCCAGGTTGAGGGATCGTTGGGATCCATCTCTACCGTCGCAGCGGCACCACCTGACGCAGCTGCCGATCCGCCGGCCGCGGCACCTGCACCACCCTGCTGAGCAAAGGCTGGATCCTCGCGACTTTCCTGCATTTGCTGTGGCGTGCGCTTCGGCATCAGGGACTCGGGCTCCTGCACACGAATCGAGACGTGGCACAGCAGCAGGGTCACTTCCTCGCGCACCTTGCCCAGCATACTTTCGAACAGGTTGAAGGCCTCGGCCTTGTACTCGTTCAGCGGGTTGCGCTGAGCATAGGCCCGCAGGCCTATGCTGTGGCGCATGTGATCCAGCGCCAGCAGGTGTTCCTTCCACATCTTGTCCAGGGTGCTGAGCAGAATCTGCTTTTCCGCCGAGCGCATGAGTTCGGCGCCGAAGGCCTCTTCCTTCTCCTGCATCTTCTGCTCAATGGCCTGGCGAATGCGTTCCAGAATCTCCTGGTCTGCAATGCCCTCCTCTTTCGACCAGTCGTGGACCGGTAAATCCAGCCCGAACAGGCGCAGGCATTCCTCATGCAGCGTGTCGATATCCCACTGCTCAGCATAGGCCTTTGGTGGGATGCAGCGCGATACCAAGCTGGAAGTCACTTCGTCGCGCATGCCCAGGACCGTGTCGTGGACATCCTCGGCGCGCATCATGTCCTTGCGCTGCTCGAAGATGACCTTTCGCTGGTCGTTCATCACATCGTCGAAGCGCAGCAGATTCTTGCGAACTTCGTAGTTGCGCGCCTCGACCTTCTCCTGCGCCTTTTCCAGCGCCCGGTTGACCCAAGGGTGCTTGATCGCCTCGCCTTCCTCAAGGCCCAGGCGTTTCAGCATGCCATCCATGCGTTCCGACCCGAAGATACGCATCAGGTCGTCTTCAAGGGACAGGAAGAACTTGGAGCCACCTGGATCGCCCTGGCGCCCGGAGCGACCACGCAACTGGTTGTCGATGCGTCGGCTCTCGTGGCGTTCGGTTCCCAGCACGAAGAGACCTCCGCCTTCCAGCGCCTTGGCGCGCTTGGTCTCGATGTCCTTGCGGATTTCCTCGGTCTTTGCCGTACGCGCCGCTTCGTCATCCAGGATCATGGCTTCCTGCTGGATGCGCATGTCTACATTGCCGCCCAGCTGGATGTCGGTTCCGCGCCCCGCCATGTTAGTGGCAATGGTCACTGCGCCGGGCGCACCCGCCTGGGCGATGATATAGGCTTCCTGCTCGTGATAGCGGGCATTGAGCACCTGGTGCGCGATCTTGCGCTTTGTCAGCATGCTCGAGAGAAGTTCGGACTTGTCGATAGACACAGTACCGACCAAAACCGGCTGACCCCGCTTCTGACAGGTGTCGATCTGCTCTATTATCGCAGTATACTTCTCGTCCGTCGTCCGATAGACCTCGTCGTCGTAATCGATGCGCTGAACCGGGACGTTGGTCGGAATCTCGACCACCTCCAAGCTGTAGATTTCACCGAATTCACCAGCCTCGGTGACCGCTGTTCCCGTCATACCGGCCAGCTTGGGATAGAGGCGGAAGAAATTCTGGAAGGTGATCGAGGCCAGAGTCTGGTTCTCGTTCTGGATGGTCACGCCTTCCTTGGCTTCCAAGGCCTGGTGCAGGCCATCAGAATAGCGGCGGCCTTCCATCATGCGGCCGGTGAACTCGTCGATGATGACGACCTTGTCATCCTTGACGATGTAGTCCGTATCCCGGCTGAAAAGCGTGTGGGCGCGCAACGCCTGGGTGATGTGGTGCAGGACGGCGACGTTCTGGATGTCGTAGAGCGATCCCTCCTCGATCAAGCCTTCAGCCAGGAGCAACTCTTCCACATATTCCGTCCCGCTGTCCGTCAGCGTAACCGAACGTGCCTTCTCGTCCTTCTCGTAATGCTCCTCGGTCACCTTCGGCATGACCTTGTCGACCGCGCGGTACATGTCCGAGGAATCTTCGGCCGGCCCCGAGATGATCAGCGGCGTGCGGGACTCGTCGATCAGGATCGAGTCCACCTCGTCGACAATGGCGTAGTTGAACTCGCGCTGGACCATGTCTTCCAGGCGGTACTTCATGTTGTCGCGCAGGTAGTCGAAGCCCAGCTCGTTGTTGGTGGCGTAGGTTACGTCACAGGCATACTGCTGACGCCGTTCCTCGTCGGGCAGGCCCGGCACGATGCAGCCTACCTCGAGCCCCAGGAAGCGATAGATCTGGCCCATCCATTCGGAGTCACGGCGAGCCAGGTAATCGTTCACCGTCACCACATGCACGCCCTTGCCGGACAGCGCATTGAGATAGACCGCCAACGTCGCGACCAGCGTCTTGCCCTCACCGGTCTTCATCTCGGAGATCATGCCTTTATGCAGGACCATGCCGCCGATCAACTGCACATCGAAATGGCGCTGGCTAAGTGTCCGCTTGGCCGCTTCGCGCACAGTGGCAAAGGCCTCGACCATCAGGTCATCCAGCGTCTCTCCCTTTTCCAGGCGCTCGCGGAACTGGAAGGTGCGCGCACGCAGAGCTTCGTCGTCGAGCGTCTCGAGCTCTGGCTCCAGCGCATTGATCGCTTCAACGTCGCGGCGCAGGGACTTTATGTAACGGTCATTGGCAGACCCGAAGAGGCGCTTGGCAATCGCGCTCAGCATGAAACCCTCGGTGTCGGAGGAACGTATAGATGCGCAGGAACCCGTAAGGGCTTGCTCGACAAGTCTGACAGATATGACCCCTGCTGCATTCTGTCAACGCGTGAGCGAGCGACCGGGGCCAAAAAGCCGCGACCTTGAACCCGGCTGCAACGAACACCATCCCAAGGGCTTCACTTGTGATTTCGTGCACCATCTGCATATTTGCCCTAGCGGTCGGCTCATTGCGGCCGGCCTACAAATGTAACGGAGGTTTTATGTCATTCCAGATCCCTGCCCTGTCTTCTGCCCAAACCGAGCCACGCCTAGCCTCATCTTCACGGCGGCTCCTGTCGGCGCTGACACTGGCCGCGCTCCTTTCGGCCGGCAGTGCATTGGTGCCCGGCGGTGCAATCCAGGTGCAGGCCCAAGACGACGCAACCGAGCAGTCCGCTCAGGCAGATGACGCGGGTGCCGGGTTCGATCCGGATCGCGTGCTTGCAACGGTCAATGGCAAGGACGTCACCATGGCCGATGTCATCGCCACGGCCCAAGACTTGCCTCAGCAGTACCAGTCACAGCTTTCCAGCCTGTTTCCAGCGCTGGTGGAGCGGCAGATCGACTTCAAGCTGCTGGAGGAAGCCGGACGCGAGAACGGACTGGCCGAGAACGAGCAAGTCCGCGAAGCCGTAGCGCGCGCCGAGAGCGAAGCCATCGGGCAGGTTTACCTGCAACAGGCAATTGACGAAGCGGCCACCGACGAACGCCTGCAGGCCGCCTATGAGCAGTACAAGGCCGATTTCGAGGCCCAGGAAGAAGTGCGCGCACGTCACATCCTGGTTGAGGAGAAGGAACAGGCCGAAGACCTGATTGCCGAACTGGACGCAGGCGCTGATTTCGCCGAGCTGGCAGACGAACACTCAATGGATGAAGGCACCGAAGGCGGAGATCTCGGGTATTTCACCCAGGACCGCATGGTCGCACCCTTCGCGGATGCAGCCTTCGAGATGGAGGACGGAAGCTACAGCAAGGAACCTGTAGAGACCGAATTCGGCTGGCACGTGATCAAGGTCGAGGACAGCCGGATGACCGAACCGCCTCAGATGAGCGAGGTTCGCGGCGAACTGGAACAGCAGATTGCGTCCGAGGCCATTGAGGAAATTCTCGCCGATCTGCGCTCCGATGCCGATATCGAGATGAAAGGCACAGCACCGCAGTCGGTTCCAGAAGACGCTCTGGAGGAAGAGGACCTTCCCGAGACCGGGACCTCGAACCAGTAACCGCTTCATTCCATCCAAACCCAGAGAGAAAACCGGACATGCCTGAGTTGTCGCCGTTGGCCCCCGATTCCTTCCCCCTCCTTCCGCCAGTCGAGGGCGTGGAACTGGCAACGGCGGCAACGGGCTTGCGCTACAAGGGACGCTCAGATGCCCTGCTGATGCGTTTCTCGCCGGGCACGACCGTGGCCGGGGTTCTCACCCGCTCGCAAACGGCAGGAGCCCCAGTTCTCTGGTGCCGCGAAGCCCTGGCTGGTGGCCGGGCACAGGCTTTTCTGGTCAACTCCGGTAACGCGAATGCCTTTACCGGCCGGGCCGGCATTGCCTCGGTGGAGCGCTGCGTCACCGCCACGGCAAATGCGCTGGATTGCTCGAACCGGGAAGTTTTCGTGGCTTCCACGGGCGTGATTGGCGAGCCTCTGCCGGATGAGAAGCTGACCGAGAACCTGCCTCTGCTTCAGGACGGCTTGAGTCAGGACAGCTGGGAAGCTGCGGCACGGGCCATCATGACCACCGACACCTTTCCCAAGGGAGCCACGCGGACGACAGAAATCGATGGCAAGCGCGTGACCCTGAATGGCATCGCCAAGGGTTCCGGCATGATTGCGCCCGACATGGCGACCATGCTGGCATTTGTTGCCACCGACGCCGATCTTTCCGCCGATGTTCTGCAACAACTACTCTCTCGTGCGAACAACCGTTCGTTCAATTCCATAACCGTCGACGGTGACACCTCGACAAGTGACACACTGCTCCTGGCAGCGACGGGCAAGGCCGGGAACACGCCTATCCGCAGTACCACCGATCCGCGTCTGCGGCGCTTCTCGCGGGCGCTCGAGGAACTGCTGATCGATCTGGCCCAACAGGTCGTGAAGGATGGTGAAGGTGCCAGCAAGTTCATCACGATTGAAGTCACAGGCGCCACCAGCGCACGATCAGCCCGCCGCATGGGCCTGGCCATCGCCAATTCACCCCTGGTGAAAACCGCCATTGCCGGGGAAGACGCGAATTGGGGACGGATCGTGATGGCCGTGGGCAAGTCAGGGGAACGGGCCGACCGCGATCGTCTGGCCATTTCGATCGGGGGCGTGGAGATTGCCCGGAACGGCCAACGCGTCGCGGACTACGACGAAACGCCGGTAGCCAATCACGTAAAGGGCCAAGACATACTGATTCAGGTGGACGCCGGTGTGGGGCGCGGCCGCGCTCGGGTCTGGACCTGCGATCTGACCCATGGCTACATCGATATCAATGCCGACTACCGGAGCTGAATGATGCCGCCGGCCGAGAGCGGGTGCTGGCAGGCCGGTGCGCGCGAAACCCAGTCACAGGAATCAACGGATCTGCTTCTGGTGGCAGCCGCCGCCCTTGTGGATATCGACGGGCGCATCCTGCTAACCCAACGCCCCGAGGGCAAGGACATGGCAGGCCTCTGGGAATTTCCGGGCGGAAAGGTGCATGCCGGGGAAACGCCTGAAGCCGCCCTGATCCGTGAACTCAAGGAAGAGCTGGGGATCGATACGCGGCAGAGTTGCCTGGCGGCCCTGGCCTTCACCTCCCACGCCTACGAGTCTTTTCACCTCCTGATGCCTCTCTTCGCCTGCCGCGTCTGGCAGGGCACCCCACAGGGTCAGGAAGGCCAAGCCCTGGCCTGGGTCAAGCCGGTCCGGATGATGGACTATCCCATGCCGCCGGCCGATCTGCCGTTGGTCGCCCTGTTGCGCGATTTTCTCTAAAGGGCTTCCTTAACGCGGGATCAACCTTGAAACAGCCCGGTTTTCCGCGTCATCGCTTTCGCAGAGTCCCTCTGCGATCCGCTGGCGATCCTCAGACGACTTGTCCTGGCTCATCTTCGCCTTGCCCTCAAGCTGCGTGATCTGCAGGCGCAGTCCGACTATGCCCTTCAGCTTGGCCTCCACGAAATCCTCTGGTGCATCCTTGACAGCCCAAGGCAAGTCACGCGTGGATTCATTGAGTTCCGTCAAGCGCGAGACGATCCGCAGCATGGCTTCACGGTCGGTGAAGAATTCCACGGTCCCATAGGCGTGAACCGCCGTGTAGTTCCATGTGGGCACCACCTTGCCCGTCTCCTGCTTGGCGCCATACCAGGCCGGTGTCACATACGCGCTCGGGCCCATGAAGATGGCCAGTGCGTCGCCCTGGATCTCCGAGGTCCATTGGGGGTTGGCACGAGACAGGTGTCCGTAGAGCGTGCCCAGTTCGCCCTCCCGATCGTCAAGGATCAAGGGCAGGGCTGTCGCATGTATGCCTTCCGGGCCGGAGGTCACCAGATTGCACAGGCGTGTCGCACGCATCATCTGATGGATTTCTTCGCGATTCTCAACACGGAAATGTGGGGGTCTGTACATGGCGGCTTTCCTCCTGGCCGACGCGGCCGTCTCGATCCGGAGGCGGGCGCGGTTTGCCTTCCCGGCTACAGTCCTGCTTCGTTCGCCAGAATCGCCTCCAATTCCTCCGCATCCTCAGCTTCGATGACGCACCTGGCAAGTGCATAGCTGAAGCCCTGGCGCCCCAGTGCCGCAAGATCGCGCTCACGGCGCTCCTCGCGCATAGATCTCTCACGAAAGGGACCAAGCCGCCGTCGGCGGGCAAAAGCCACAGCTGCCTGGAATTCTGAATTCGGCTTTTCTTCCTCCAGCTCCATGAGGGCCGTTTCGATCTGCGAAGCCTCAACCCCCTTTTCGCGCAGCTTGCCCTCGATGGCCCGCGCCGACTTGCCCCTGCGGTGCAGGCTCCGCGCCACCCCACGGGCATAGGCCGCATCGTCCAGGAAACCGTTGCGCCGCAAGCGAAGGATCAGCTCGTCAATCCAGCGCTCGGCCTGCTCGAAGTCTCCGCCATGCACCTCGAAAGAACGTTTCACCTTGCGCCGCAGGATACGCCGAAGATTGGCCTCTGAGCTCACATAGCGCTCCAGATAGAAGAGCGCGGCCCGTTCCAGATAACCTGGCGTTATCCGGCGCGGCTGGCGCCTTTGCTTCGGCTTTGCCTTCTCGTCGGAATCTCGTTCCTGTCGTCTTGTGCCATCCATGAGCGCAGTCTGCCATGTGCCGTACGCAGATGCGAACTGTAACCAGTGCGCTTGTTTCCCGCCTGCGCCGGGTATATCTCCTAGCGCATGACCGAGATCAGTGATACGCCTTCAACCGCCTCGACAGCAACCGCTCAGTCCCGCGCCGAACCCGTCACCCAGGTCGGTCCGCGCCTCTTGGGCCGCTTCAATCTCATGGGGCTCTGGACGCTTTACCTGAAGGAAGTCCGGCGGTTCCTGAACGTCCTGACCCAGACGGTGGTCGCGCCCGTGGTCATGTCACTCCTGTTCCTGGCCGTCTTCACACTGGCGCTTGGCCGGGGTTCCATGTCGGTTGCAGGCATTCCCTATCCGGTCTTCCTGGCGCCCGGCCTGATCATCATGCAGATGCTGCAGAATTCCTTCGCAAACACCTCGTCCTCCCTGGTGATCGCAAAGGTTCAAGGCAATATCGTCGATGTTCTCATGCCGCCCCTTTCACCAGGCGAATTGGTCCTGGGCTATGTGGGCGGCGGCATGACGCGCGGACTGCTGGTGGGATTCGTGGCCGGCCTGGCCGTCTGGCCATTCGTGCGCTATGGCATCCACGATCCGCTTGCCATCATCTATTACGCCATCAACGCATCCATGATGCTCTCGCTTCTGGGGATTCTCGGCGGTGTCTGGGCCGACAAGTTCGATCACATCGCAGCCGTCACGAATTTCGTAATCATGCCCCTGTCCTTCCTGTCCGGGACCTTCTATTCGGTCGAGCGGCTGCCTGATAACTGGGTTTTTGTGGCCCACCTCAATCCCTTCTTCTATCTGATCGACGGCTTTCGCTATGGAATTATCGGTCACAGTGACAGTCCCATCTGGATGGGCGCCCTGATCGTGGCCGTGGTCAATGTTCTGCTCTGGACCCTGACCTATCGGATGATGGCCACGGGCTACAAGCTAAAGCCTTAGGACGGGGGCCCTTTGCACAGGCTGTCTTCCGGTCCCAACTGGCGCGGTCTCTGGGCACTTCTGCGACGTGGGATGGTGCGTTATCTGCGCAGCCTGCCCGAGATGGCCGGTGGAACAGCGGGCATGGGCCTGCTTTTCCTGCTGGTCTTCTCTGTGGCATTGCCGGACGGCACGACCTTTCAGCCCGGTGTTGACGCCCTGCAGTTCCTGGTTCCCGGCCTGATCGCCTGGGGCATGTTTTCTAGCGCCTTCGACAACGTCGGTTTTCCTCTGCTGTTCGATCGCATGGAAGGCATGATTCAGGACATCATGATGGCACCGCTTTCACCGCTGGAACGCCTGGCCGGCTATGTCCTGCCAGGTGTCTGCTGCGGCCTGGTGACCGGCGCGATCATGCTGGGCCTCTTTTCCATCTTCATCGATATACCCCTGTCCACACCCTGGCGCAGCGCCGGTTTCGCACTTGTCGGCTGTGTCCTCTTTTCCCTGATCGGCAGTCTGACCGGACTCTGGGCCGAAAAGTGGGACCAGTTCGCACTGGTGGAGAATTTCCTGGTTCTGCCCCTGGGCCTCCTCTCTGGTGCCTTCTTCACGTTGGACAGCCTGCCCGATACGGGCCAGCTGGCCATTCTCGGCAATCCTGTCTTCCACATCATCGACGGCTTTCGCGGCGGCTTTACCGGAACCACGGAGAGCAGTGGTTGGCTCGGTCCTCTGCTGAGCCTGATGCCGAGCATGCTCCTGTTCTATTTCACCTGGCGTCTCTTTGCGCGGGGCTACCGCATGACCGTCTGAACACAGGCGCGGCGGCGGCTGGAGCCAGCGTTGACAGGTCACGGGCAACCCGGCATCGTCACGCCTTTCCCGTTGTGCGGGCGAAAGCCGCGCAAGCTGACAGCCGCAGAAGATTCAGCCATGGCAGCAGAAGATAAGGATTGCCGACGTGAGTGATGCCTTGATGAACACCTACGCCCGTGCCGACATTGCATTCGAGCGCGGCGAAGGCCCCTATCTGATCACCCGGGAAGGGGATCGCTACCTGGATTTTGCCAGCGGCATTGCCGTAACGTCTCTGGGTCATGCGCATCCACACTTGGTCAAGGCCCTGCAGGAGCAGGCCGCACATTTCTGGCACTGCTCCAACCTGTTCCGCATTCCCGAGGGTGAGCGCCTGGCCGAGCGCCTAGTTGCAAACTCCTTTGCCGACCGTGTCTTCTTCTGCAATTCCGGTGTCGAGGCCTTCGAGGCAGCAACGAAGCTGGTCCGCAAGTACTTCGACGACAGGAACGAGCCGGATCGCTGGCAGGTGATCACCTGCAACGGCGCCTTCCATGGACGTTCCCTCACCGCAATTTCCGCGGCCGGCAACGAGAAGTACATGGCGGGCTTCGCACCACACGTCCCCGGGTTTACCCAAGTGGCCTTTGAAGACCCCGATGAACTGCGCGGCGCCATCACCGACGAAACCGCGGCCATCCTGGTGGAACCGATTCAGGGCGAAGGCGGTATTCGCGCCCCCCAACTGGACTATCTGCGAGCGCTCAGGAAAATCTGCGATGAAGCCGGACTGCTTCTGGTCTTCGACGAAATCCAGTGCGGCATGGGGCGCACGGGAACGCTCTTTGCCTATGAACAGGCCGGCATCGCTCCAGACATCATGATGCTGGCGAAGGGCTTGGGGGGCGGCTTTCCCATCGGCGCCCTCCTGGCCACGGAAGAGGTTTCCAGCTCCTTTGGTCCCGGCAACCACGGCACGACCTTCGGCGGCAATCCCCTGGCCATGGCCTGCGGCAATGCCGTGATGGACGTGATGCTGGAAGCAGGATTCCTGGAACAGGTACAGACGGTCAGCCACACCCTGCGCGGACAACTGGACACATTGATACAGGAACACCCGGACGTTTATGCCGAGGTACGCGGAATGGGATTGCTACTCGGCTTGCGCTGTGCGGTGCCCAATACGGATGTGATTGCGGCCCTGCGCCAGAAGGGTCTGCTGGCGGTCGGGGCGGGCGACAATGTTGTTCGCCTTCTCCCGCCGCTCATCATCACCGATGCCGAGATTGAAAAGGCGATTGGCATTCTGAATTCAGTGGCGGAAGACTTTCGTCAAGCGGCGGAGTAACATCATGTCCAGCGCAAGTGAAACCGGACTGCGTCACTTTCTTGACCTTGATACCTTCTCGTCGGAGGAACTGCGGAAAATCCTGGACCTGGGCAAGGCCTGCAAATCCGGACGCGCCGGAGCGGAGAAACCGCTGGCCGGAAAGTCCCTGGCCATGATCTTCGAAAAACCCTCGACACGAACCCGTGTCTCCTTCGAGGTCGGCATACGCCAGTTGGGCGGTGAGCCCATAGTTCTGGAACCCAGCGGATCACAGCTCGGTCGCGGTGAGACGGTTGCCGACACGGCACGTGTGCTCTCCCGCTATGTGGATGCCATCATGATCCGTACCACCAAGGAAGAAAAGCTGCTGGAGCTTGCGGAATTTGCCACGGTCCCGGTGATCAATGGCCTAACCGACCGCACGCACCCCTGTCAGTTGATGGCAGATGTCATGACCTTCGAAGAGCACCTGGGACCCATCGAGGGGAAAACCGTCGTCTGGTCGGGTGACGGCAACAACATGGCAACCTCGTGGATTCATGCAGCGGTTCGCTTTGGATTCGAGTTGCGTTTGGCCTGCCCGGCCGCTCTTTCACCGCCGCGCGAGGTCGTGGCCTGGGGACAGCAGGAAGGCGGCCAGATCCTGGTCACCGACGATGTGAAGTCTGCCATGCAGGACGCCGATTGCGTCGTCACCGATACCTGGGTGTCCATGGGCGATGATGTCGGCGATTCCATGCGCCGCCACAATCTTCTCAAGCCATTCCAGGTCACCGAGGACCTGTTGGCCCTGGCCAAGGAAGAAGCCATATTCATGCACTGCCTGCCTGCGCATCGCGAACAGGAGGTGACCACTGCTGTCATAGATGGCCCGCGTTCCGCTGTTTGGGACGAAGCTGAAAACCGTTTGCACGCGCAGAAAGGAATCCTGCTCTGGTGTCTGGCATGAGTGAAGAGGTACGTCCCGTCGACTACACGCCTGATGACAACCTGGTTCAGCCCTTCCTGATCGAGCGAACCGGCATCCGGGGACGCTATGTCCGTCTCGGAACTGTGCTCGATACCATCCTTGAGCGCGCAAATCTGCCGGATCCCGTCGCCTCACTGCTCGGGGAACTGGTGGCCCTGGGCAGCCTTCTGGGCAGCACCCTGAAGTACGACGGCATCTTCACGCTGCAGGTCAAGGCGGATGGTGCACTCAAGACAATGGTCAGCGACATGACCAGCAGTGGCAGCCTGCGCGGTTATGTCGGATATGATGCAGAGGCTGTGACGCAGTTGCGCCAGGAAGTAGGCGACCAACCGGAAGACATCGTGGAATGGCTGGGCGATGGCTACATGGCCTTCACCGTGGATCAGGGCGAGAACAGCGAACGCTATCAAGGCATGGTGGAACTGCAGGGCCCGCGCCTGGCAGATTCCCTGCGCCACTATTTTCGGCAGTCCCAACAGATCAATGCCGGCATCCTGGTCGCGGTCCGTCGCACCGAAGAGGGCTGGCGTGGTGGGGCCGTGCTGCTTGAACGCCTGCCGGACAGTGCCAAAGGCGATGTCACCGATATTTCTGAGGAAGACTGGCGCCGCGCCCTGATTCTCATGTCCAGCTGTACCGAGGAAGAGCTCGTCGATCCGTCCATCTCGGCGGAGCGGTTGATCTTCCGCCTGTTCCACGAGGACGGAGTCAGGGTTTTCGAGTCGCAGAAACTCGATTCCAACTGTCGCTGTTCACGAGAGAAGGTGCTGAACGTGGTTTGCTCGCTCCCTGAGGATCAGGTGCGCGAACTCAGTCATGAAGACGGCTCGGTTACCATGAAATGCGAGTTCTGCAACACCGACTATCATCTTACGCCGCAGGAGCTTGACGCGCTTTTGCAGAGTAAGGGCGCGTCAGAGACCTGATCCCGGCTATCTGGAGTAAGCCATGTGTCTTGGCTTTGCCTTATTCTGTTTCTAGGAAGACAGACGGAAAAAGCGTCCTGGCCAACAAGAACTCGAGGTCTCAAAACTATGTCGCCCCTTTCCCGTCGTTCGCTTCTGGCGTCACTGGCCGCTGTGGTCGCCCTGCCCGCTTGTGAAATGACTCCGCCACAAAACAACTACGCGGAAATTGGTTTCGGTCATCTGCAGCCCCTGAAACTCCAAGTGAACAGCATAGATATCCAGCGGGTCTATCAAATGCCCCGGGAAGCCCCTCATGTCGGCCATCGCTTCCCTGATCCCCTGCCGGATGTTGCAGAACGTTGGGGCCGACAGCGCCTGAAGGCCGCTGGTGGAGAGGCACAGGCACGCTTCAGGATCCTGGAAGCTTCCGTCATCGAGGAAGAGCTGCCCACAACCCAGGGACTGAAACGTTTTTTCGTGATTGACCAGAGCGAACGCTATCAAGGGCGCTTGCGCGTCGAACTTGAAGTGAACGATCGCCTGAGCGGACAAAGCAAGAGCATAAGTGCCGATGTGCGGCGCTCCGTAACCGTCCCCGAAGATGCAAGCCTGACCGAGCGCGAAGCCATTTGGTTCCAGCTGACCGAAGACCTGATGCGGCGCTTTGACCGCGAGATGGAACAGGCCATGCGGCAAAACCTGGGAGAATGGCTGCAAGGCTGATAGATTTTATCGTGTGCTACTCACAGCTTTTCATGCTTCAGGGGATGGTTCCCAGTCCCGCATGTTTTTCAGCCGCAAGGGGATGACTTTGAACCTTCGCGAACCAATTCTTATGATAAAGCTGGAGATGACAGAAAAGTGTCCAGGATGATCTCATGAAACGTCTTTCCGCTGCATTCGCCGTCCTTCTGACAGGCGGAATCCTTGCCGGCTGCACCGCGGTTACCATGGACCCGGTCACCATTGAGCCTTCATACAAGGTCACTGATCTCTGGTGGGCGGGAAAGGATGATGGCTTGCCGCTTTCAGTCAACGGAACACCCTATGGCCTGAGTTCGGAAAAAGCCGCCGAATCCTTCTCGGATCACATGCGTGTGCCTGGCTATGCGCCACAGGTGGCGATTCGTCCACGAAACTCCGAAGATTCCTCGCGTAGCTGGGGTGTGGCCCTGGCCTTCGACACACCGGAAAGCACGGCAGCCAGTGAAGTCTGTGGCACAACACGCGGACACGAGCTGGAAAGTGTCGCGAGCGCCGATGGACAGCCCCACAGGGTCTTTGCAGCCTACTGTCGAGGCGGCAGTCGCGTGACAAGTACGCGTGTGACCCTGCCCGAAGGGATCACGGGGCCAGACGACCCCCGGCTGCACCGCAGCCTTCAGGATATCAGTCGCGCGCTGTTCCCCCGCAACAACCCCAATCTGGATGACCGGGACAACCAGGGGAACGACTGGAACAGCTGACTCCGGGCGAGCCAGGCGGAAACCAGAACAAAACCCTGCATTGGCACAACGATCTGTTTTACCTGCAGGGGAAATGCTGGCATAGTGCCGCGCGTCGGTCTGCCAGACCGCGTTGTCAAGCCTATGCGGAACGTGATCCAGATGAAAACAAGCCAGCTCTTCCGGTTCTTTGCCGTTGTGAGTCTTTCCGGTCTGCTCCTCGCCTGCTCCTCCACGGAGAGGGAGTACGACTATCCTGTGGAAACGGACAGGAGAGGACGTACCGTCTATCAGTCCGAGACGGAGCCCGGGGTTTTCGGGACAGACGGTATCCTTCTAGTCGGCGAGCGCGAACAGGACCCTCAGCAAGGGGGCGGTGGCTCCGGGATTGGCGTGAATGCCTATCTCTGGCGCGCCTCGCTGGACACCCTGTCTTTCATGCCCCTGGCCTCGGCAGATCCCTTCGGAGGTGTGATCCTGACAGAATGGTACACGCCGCCCGAAACTCCGGATGAACGCTTCAAGGTCAACATCTTCATTTTGGGACGCGACCTGCGCGCAGACGGTGTACGCGCGACGGTCTTCCGTCAGGAACGCGACCAGAATGGAAGCTGGGTTGATGCCGAAGTAGAGCCGGAAAGCAATCGGGAGATCGAGGATTCCATCCTGACCCGTGCGCGTGAATTGCGTATTGCCGGCTTGAATTGAACAAGGGTTTTGCCTCCACAAACCGACCCGATCCCTAGCCAGTAAAGAAGGCGGAAAGAGGTTCACGGCGATACGCCGCTCGCCGGAAAATGGCTCCGCGGCGCAGCCCTGTGAAATCCGCCGCGGACCAGAAAATATGAGCCGTTATAATCCGAAGGAAACCGAAACCAAGTGGCAGAAAGCCTGGGAGACGGCCGACTGCTTCCTGACAAAGACGGATCCCGAGCGTCCCAAATACTACGTCCTTGAGATGTTTCCCTATCCGTCCGGGCGCATCCACATGGGACATGTGCGCAACTACACGATCGGGGATGTAATCGCGCGCTTCAAGCGGGCCCGTGGTTTCAATGTGCTCCATCCCATGGGGTGGGATGCCTTCGGACTTCCGGCCGAGAACGCAGCGGCCGAACGCGGCGTACACCCGGCCGACTGGACCTATTCCAACATCGACGCCATGCGTTCGCAGTTGAAGTCCATGGGACTGTCCATCGACTGGAGCCGAGAGTTTGCCACCTGCCACCCCGGCTATTACAGCCACCAGCAGGCCCTCTTCCTGGATTTCATGCAGTCTGGGCTGATCGAGCGCCGGGAATCCTGGGTCAACTGGGATCCCGTGGATCAGACCGTGCTGGCCAATGAACAGGTGATCGACGGCAAGGGCTGGCGCTCGGGTGCGGATATCGAGCGGCGCCGCCTTTCCCAGTGGTTTTTCCGCATCACCGCCTTCTCCGACGAACTTCTGGAGGGCCTGGAGAGTCTTGATCGCTGGCCCGAGAAGGTCCGGCTGATGCAGCAGAACTGGATCGGACGCTCGGAGGGCGCACGTGTCTTCTTCGATATCGAAGGCCGCGAAGCGCCCCTGGAAGTTTTCAGCACCCGTCCGGATACCCTGTATGGGGCCACCTTCGGGGCGCTTTCCCCTCATCACCCGCTTGCTGCCGAACTGGCTGAGCAAGATCCCGCTCTCAAGGATTTCATTGCCGAGTGCGATCGCCTGGGCACCAGTGAAGAGGCAATCGAGAAAGCGGACAAGCGCGGCTATGACACGGGCCTGCGTATGCGCCATCCCCTCATCGAGGGCAAGACACTGCCGCTCTACGTTGCCAACTTCATTCTTGTCGAATACGGCACCGGCGCGATTTTCGGCTGTCCCGCCCATGACCAGCGCGACCTGGACTTTGCCCGCAAATACGGCCTGGATGTCATTCCTGTGGTGCGCCCGAAGGACGTGCCGTCTGCCGAATGGAGTATCGAGAATGAAGCCTACACAGGCGAAGGCGTGCTCTGTAATTCCGATTTCCTGGATGACCTGCCGGTGGCGGATGCCAAGCGCAAGGTGATCGAGCGTCTGGAACAGGATGGCCATGGTCAGGGCACGGTTCAGTTTCGCCTGCGCGATTGGGGTGTTTCGAGACAGCGCTACTGGGGCTGTCCCATACCGGTCATTCACTGCCCCGAGTGTGGGGCCGTTCCGGTGCCCAAGGAGCAACTGCCCATAGAACTGCCCCGTGACGTTACCTTCGACAAGCCCGGCAATCCCCTGGATCATCACCCGACCTGGAAGCATGTAAACTGTCCTCGTTGCGGAGAAGCGGCCCAGCGGGATACTGATACCATGGACACCTTCGTGGATTCCTCGTGGTATTTTGCACGCTTTTGCAGCCCGCGTTCGGAGGATACACCCCTTGTTCGCCGGGATGTGGACTATTGGCTGCCGGTGGATCAGTACGTTGGTGGAATTGAGCATGCCATTCTTCACCTGCTCTATTCCCGCTTCTTCACGCGCGGCCTGAAAAAGGCAGGCTACCTGAATGTCGAGGAGCCCTTTTCCGGGCTGTTCACCCAAGGCATGGTCTGTCACGAAACCTATCGCGGACAGGATGGTCGCTGGTTGGGACCTGAGGACGTCACGCGCGATTCGGCGGGTTCACTTGTGGACTCCTCCGGCAACCCGGTCACAGTCGGCCGGGTCGAAAAGATGAGCAAATCCAAGCGCAACACTGTCGATCCAGCCGAGATCATTAGCAGCTATGGCGCTGATACGGCACGCTGGTTCATGCTGTCCGACAGCCCGCCGGATCGTGAAATGGAGTGGACGGACGCGGGCATTGAGGGCGCCTGGCGCTTTACTCAGCGTCTCTGGCGCCTGGTGCGCGAGATGACCGACGATGACGTGTTACCAGCAGCCGGTAGTGCGGCCCCGAAAGCCTTCGGTGAAAAGGCTCTTGGCCTGCGTCGACAGGTTCACAAGACAATCCAGGGCCTGACCGAAGACATCGAGGCCTTTCATTTCAACAAGGCTGTGGCCCGCCTCTATGAACTGACGAATACGCTGTCCTCAGCCTCGGCTTCGCGGAACGAAGACGGCATGGGCTGGGCGCTCCGCGAAGGTTGCGAGAGCCTGGTTCGCCTGATCGCGCCGATGATGCCGCATCTGGCTGAAGAGTTGTGGCAGGCCCTGGGTCGCGATGGCCTGCTGGCCGAGCAGGATTGGCCCATGGCGGATACCAGCTTGATTCAGGACGAAACGGTTACCATTGCCGTCCAGGTCAACGGCAAACTGCGCGCCAAGCTTCAGCAACCACGTGACAGTGAAGAAAGCGTGCTGCGTGAAGCCGCTCTAGGCGATGAAACCGTTCAACGCTATCTTGAGGGCAAGCAGCCGCGTAAAGTGGTTGTCGTGCCGAACCGGATCGTCAATGTCGTACTCTAGGAAGCTCTTTGCGCTGGCAATCGTCCTGACGGCAGGAATGCTGCTTGCTGCCTGCTCCGTGCGGCCGCTTTATGCACCGGGCGGCATGGGAGAAACCAGCCAGGAGGCATTTTCTTCAATCCGCATAGCACCCATCCCGGACCGGGAAGGCCAGATCCTGCACAACAAGCTGCGCAACCTGCTCAATCCCTATGGACAACCCAGTGATCCAGACTATGTCCTGGTGGTCCGACTTCGGGAATCCCGAGACTTTACGGCCGTGCGGCGCAGTGAAACGGCGACCCGCGAGAACCTTACCATCGAAGCCAATTTTGCGCTTCAGGACAGTCAAACACGTCAAGACCAGACCCGTGGACTGGCCATTGGCACCGTCGGATACAACGTCAATCCATCAGGTTTCGCCACCTATGTTTCCGAACAGGACGGCAAGGAAAGGGCCCTGGAGGGACTTGCCCAGGAGATCCGCCGGCGCGTCGGGCTTTACTTCGCTGCCCGTGAGGAAGGTATCGGACCGGATACACATATACAGGGCCCCTCACCTGAAGCCTGGTCCACCTATGACGAGGATGACGAGGACGAAGCCACGTTCCAGGGCGATGAGTAATAACCCGTCTCTACATGGACACATGCCTGAACAATGGAACTGAAGGGCGATCAGTTCGACAAGAAGATGAAGGCTGGCCCTCTCAATTTCCGGGCCCTGCTGTTCTATGGGCCGGATCGTGGACTTGTGGAAGAACGGGCGAATGCGGCTGTACGCTCGGTCCTGGGGCATATCGAGGATCCCTTCCGCCTTGTCGAACTCACACCGGCCCAATTGAAGGACGAGCCTGCACGCCTGAATGACGAGGCCTCATCCCTGTCCTTTTCCGGCGGCCAACGCGTCATTCGCCTGCGTGGACTGGGCAATGACGCCGGATTGCTGCGAGATTACCTGGCTGAGCTTCCCGGCGAAGCGCTGCTCGTTGCTGAAGCCGGTGAAATACCCCGAAAATCGGAATTGGTGAAGCTCTTCGAGAAGGGCGACGACTCCGTGGGTGCGGTTGCCTGTTACCGTGATGAAGGCGCCAGCCTGGGCCGCTTCATCGATGCCTTCTTCCAGGAACAGGGGCAGCAGCTGGACAAGGACGCGCGCAGCTATCTGGCGGCCAATCTGGGTGGCGATCGGCAACTGACGCGTCGCGAGCTCGAGAAGCTGTCCCTATACGCCGGGGGCAAGCACAGCATAGACCTGGAAGATGCGCGCACGAGCATCGGGGATTCCGCAGCCCTTTCACTGGATGATCTTTCTTTTGCCGTTGCCGAGGGACGCCTTTCCGAACTCGACCGCGCGCTGAATCGCAGCCTGGATGAAGGGGCCAATCCCGTGGCGGTCCTTCGGACGGTTTCGCGTCATTTTCAGCGACTCCACCTCACCTCGGGTCTTCTTGCAAACGGTGAGGACATCGACTCGGCCATGAAAAAGCTGCGGCCGCCGGTCTTCTGGAAAGTGGCCGATCGTTTCAAGGCTCAGGTCCGCGCCTGGCCAAGAGGTCACCTGACCCGCGCACTCGAACGCCTGATGGAGACCGAAGCGGCCTGCAAGAAGACAGGTGCGGCCGATAATCTGCTTTGCTCCGACAGCCTGTTTGCAATAGCGCGGGGCGCACCCATGCAACGCAAGCAGGCACGCTCACCTCAACGCTAGAGCGGATCACGCTTTGCCTACATCAGCGCCAGGGAAAGCGCTTACTCATGGAATACGGAATTCACAAACCACTGCCCTGGGCCGGTGCCTGATTGAGACGCCGCAGCACATCATCAAGCTGGTCGAGCGTGTCATAATGTACCGTGAGGATGCCGCCTTCACCCGTGCCATGAAGCGCAATATTCACCTTCAATCCCAGCAGGGATGAAAGATCGCGTTCCAGGGCCAATGTATCGGAATCCTTTGCAGACTCTGTCTTTTCCGCCCTTCGCCTTGTGCCGCCTGTTGCAGATTTACTCTTACCGTCTGTTTGCGCGCCGCCCTTTCGATTGCTGACCAACCGCTCCGTATCCCGAACGGTCAAACCGCGACGCACTACCTCTTCGGACAGCGCTTCCGGATCCTCCGCAGACAGCAGGGCGCGTGCATGACCAGCCGACAGGCTGCCCTCTCCAACACGTTCCTTCACCCGGTCCGGCAGATTCAGCAGGCGCAAGGTATTGGCAATGTGGGGGCGGCTTTTTCCGATAAGCCGGCTCAATTCTTCCTGGCTGTGTGAAAAGTCGTCGATGAGCCGGCGATAGCCTTCCGCCTCCTCGATGGGGTCCAGATCCTGCCGCTGGACGTTTTCGACAATGGCCAGTTCAAGTGCCGTCCCATCATCCAGCTCGCGCACCAGGATCGGAACTTCGTGCAATTGGGCGCGTTGAGCGGCACGCCAGCGGCGTTCACCCGCGATGATCTCGTACTCCGACGGACGTTCGGGATGCCGGCGCACAAGTATGGCCTGCAGGAGGCCCTGGGATTTGATGGATTCTGCAAGGGAATCCAGGGCCGCTTCATCGAAATGACGTCGGGGCTGCACCCGGCTGGGATGCAGATGCTCGATCGGAACGGTTTTGTTGGCGCGCTGACGATCCAGATCTGCATAGTCCCCTGCTGCTTCCCCAAGCAGCGAGGCCAGGCCACGTCCCAGGTTGTTGCGCTTCGACGACTGGGATTCGCTCATTTCTGTTTGTGCTCCTTTTTCAACGCACCTCGAACGACCAATACAACAAGGTCAGGACGCTAGGGCTTCCGTTGGCAGGGCACGCCCTTCACGACGCAAGACTTCGCGAGCCAAATGGAGGTAAGCCTGAGAGCCCGCACAACGCAGGTCATAGAGCAGGACCGGCTTGCCATGGGACGGCGCTTCGGAAACGCGGACATTTCGTGGAATGACCGTTTCGTACACCCGCTCGCCCAGGAAAGCGCGAACGTCATCCGCGACCATGTTGCACAAGTTGTTGCGGCTATCGAACATGGTTAGCACGACTCCTTGAAGTTCCAGGTCTGGGTTCAGGGTCTGCCGCACACGTTCAACGGTTTTCAAAAGATGACTTAGACCCTCCAAGGCATAGAACTCTGCCTGTAAGGGCACCACCAGCGCATGAGCAGCGACCAGAGCGTTGACTGTCAACAACCCCAATGCAGGCGGACAGTCGATCAGGATGTAATCCCAGGCGCGCGAGCTGCGCAACAAGGCCTCGGCAAGGCGGCGGTCGCGCTGCGGCAGGTTGACCAGTTCCAGCTCAGCCCCGGACAACTCTACGGAGGACGGCAGGATATCCAAGTTTGGAACCCGGCTTGGTAGGACAATGTCATCGATTTCCGATGAAGCATGCAGAACTTCGTAGACCGTCCGACGGGATTCGTCATGGTCAAGTCCAAGACCTGTCGTCGCATTGGCCTGGGGATCCAGATCGATGATCAGGACCTTCTCACCACAGGCTGCCAGAGCTGTGGCGAGATTTATGGCCGTCGTGGTCTTGCCGACACCGCCCTTCTGGTTGGCTACGGCCAGAATACGGGGTTCCGATCGCGTGTGCTTGGCAGTGCTGTCGCTCATGAAGCTGTCCCTGATCAACGAGTGAACGGACCGAGACGGAGAATCCGGCCCTCCTTGTCGGAGCGGCTGGTCATGACCTCCGCTTTGCAAGGATCCGCTGGCATCTTCCCCGCTTTCCGTAAAAGCGTCAATTCTTCATCCAAACTGGCGCCCTTCAGGAATAGGCAATAGCCCCCATCCATGAGGTGTGGTCTGGCATAATCAACAAGCCGTTCCAGGCTGGCGCAGGCACGGGCCGTGACATACGCCATCTTGGGAAGTTCCATGCTTTCGATACGTTGGTTATGAATGATTGCCGAACTTCCTGTTTCACGTGAAACTTCCCTCAGAAAAGTGCATTTCCGGGTGTCGGATTCCACCAAATGTACCTCGCCCGCCCCCAGAAGACTGAGTACCAGCCCGGGGAATCCTGCTCCGCTGCCCAGATCCAGCACCCGCCTCGGTGCATCTGGCAGGAAGGAAAGCAGTTGTGCCGAATCCAGAAAATGACGCCGCCAAAGATCCGGGACTGTCGCGCGGCCAACCAGATTAATCCGCGCGTTCCATTTCTCGAGAAGCGTCGCGTAAATCCGAAAGCGCTCCAATGTTTCACGTGAAACATCCAGGTCCCGGGCGAAATCGTTTTCCGTATAGCAAGTCACGCAGCAGTCTCACGCAGCAGCGGAGCGTCGGCGCCGCACGTGCCGCAACAGAAGCAACGTGGCCGCTGGCGTTACCCCTGGAATGCGCCCGGCTGCGCCCAGTGTTGCCGGACGCGCGATCTCGAGTTTCTCCCGAACCTCGTTTGACAGGCCCACAATCTGGCCATAATCCAGGTCTCCCGGCAGTTCCAGGGCCTCATCCTTGCGGTAGGCCCGTATATCCGCGTCCTGGCGTTCCAGATAGGCGGCATAGCGAGCATCAGTCGCGATCTGTTCCGCGATCGACGTCTTCAACTGAGTCAATTCGGGCCAATACTGTTTCAACCGCTCAAGCGTGATCTCGGGATAACGCAAAAGGTCAAAGGCATTGCGCCGCTGGCCATCTCGATTGATGGCGAATCCGGCCTTACGCAAGGCATCGGGCGTGGCCACCAACGACTGGACAAGCTGCAGAGCTTCTTCGAGTTCTCTTTTGCGCGCCGCATGACGTTTCTGGCGAGGGCCTTCAACGCACCCCCAGGATAGTCCCTTATCCGTCAGACGCTGGTCCGCGTTGTCGGCGCGCAAATGCAGACGATACTCGGCCCGGCTCGTGAACATGCGATAGGGTTCCGTCACCCCGCGCGTGATCAAGTCATCAATGAGAACACCGATATAAGCTTCCGCCCGATCCAACTGGACCGGTGTCTCCTGCCCTCCGGCCCTCAAAGCAGCATTGAGACCAGCTATAAGTCCTTGGGCTGCAGCTTCTTCATAGCCGGTCGTGCCATTGATCTGGCCCGCGAGATAGAGTCCCGGGATCCGTGCTGTCTGGAGATCCCGCCCCAACTCGCGGGGATCCACATAATCATATTCAATGGCATAGCCCGGCTGCAGTATCCGAGCCGCCTCCAATCCGGGAATGGTCTTCAGAAGTGACGCCTGGACATCCTCCGGCAGCGACGTCGAGATCCCATTGGGATAAACCGTGGAATCGTCCAGACCTTCCGGCTCCAGAAATATCTGATGTTTGTCCTTATCCGCAAACCGAACGACCTTGTCCTCAATCGAGGGACAGTAACGTGGGCCTGTGGACCCAATCTGTCCTGAATACAAAGGAGCGCGATGAAGGTTGTCCCGTATCAGGGCATGGCTAGCAGACGAGGTGTGCGTGATATGACAGCTGATCTGTGGCTGCTGGATCCGGTCCGTCATCCAGGAAAAGGGTTCCGGCGGATCGTCACCAGGCTGCACGTCCAGCACATCATAATTGATGCTGTTCCCATCCAGCCGCGGCGGGGTTCCCGTTTTCAAGCGTCCCAGGGAAAAACCGGCCTGCTCCAACCTCAAGGCCAGGCCTCTGGCCGGTTCATCGCCCACACGACCCGCAGGAATCTTTCGATCCCCGATGTGAATCAAGCCGCGCAGAAAGGTGCCTGTGGTCAAGACCACGCTTGCTCCCGAAAGCGCCTGGCCATCGGCGGTCACGACCCCTTGGCATCGGCCATTCTCCACGAGCAGATCCTCGACGGCAGCTTCCAAAATGACCAGGTTCTCCTGTTGCGACAGCAGGGTCTGGATTGCCTCCCTATAGAGGCGCCGATCGGCTTGGGCGCGCGGCCCACGAACCGCCGGGCCCTTGCTGCGATTCAGGGTCCGGAACTGGATCCCCGCCTGGTCGATGGCACGCCCCATAAGGCCGTCCAGCGCATCAACCTCGCGCGCCAGGTGCCCCTTTCCCAACCCGCCAATCGCCGGGTTGCAGGACATAACCCCCAAGGTCGATTTCTTGTGGGTGACCAGCAGGGTGCTTGCGCCACAGCGTGCCGCCGCGGCTGCGGCTTCACAACCGGCATGACCGCCGCCGACAACAATCACATCCCAGAGTTCTTGTTTTCCCATCATGGGCGGAAAATGCGCGACAGGCCCGTGCCAAGTCAAGCTGACAAAGGGCGGTTGATCGCTGTTTCACGTGAAACATTCATTTTCCGATACAGAAATCCCGGAAGATGACGTCCAGTAGATCCTCCACGTCGACACGGCCCGTTATCCGGCCAAGCGTGGCCAGAGCATAGCGGATATCCTCGGCCATCAACGAGATTTCTGGCGCCGATTCCGCACGCTGAAGCGCCTCGGCGCAAGCGGTCAGGCTTTCACAATGGCGCTGTCGCGTCAGCAGTATGGGCGTTTCATCTGCCGCGTCATAGAGCCTGGTGAGCTGTTGCTCGATGGCGTCAAGCAAAGCCTCAAGACCTTCGCCCGTCTTCACCGAAAGCGGATAGGCCTTGTGTGTTCCCATTGAGTTAGGAAGTGGTTGCGATACCAAATCCCGTTTGGTGATCACGGCCAAGGCCGTGTCGTCCAACAGCTCCAAGCTTTGCCTGTCGGGCTGCGCACATTCCAGACCATCGAAGAGAACAAGTTTCAGGTCCGCCTCTTGTGCCCTTTGCTTGCTGCGGCGCATGCCCTCGACTTCAATCGCATCCGCGGTACCCTCCTGACGCAGGCCCGCTGTATCGCTGAGAAGCACCGGAAAACCGGCAATATCCATGGCCACCTCGATGACATCCCGGGTCGTTCCTGCAATCTCCGAAACAATGGCCGCCTCGCGTTTCGCCAGCCTGTTCAACAATGAGGATTTTCCCGCATTCGGAGCGCCCAGGAGCGTGATCTGAAGCCCCTGCCGTATGCGTTCACCGACATGGCTTGTGGCGAGATAGGCCTGAAGTTCTTCACGAAGCTGCTGGACTTCCGACAGACAGCTATCCAGAAGCCCCTCGGGAATATCCTCTTCGCTGAAATCGATCGCAGCTTCCAAATGCGCCGCCTGGTGAATCAGCCTTTCACGCCAGCCTTCCACCTGGTTCGCCAGAGCACCATCAAACTGCCGTTGCGCCTGCCGTCTCTGCACATCTGTCTGGGCGTCAATCAGGTCGGCGAGACCTTCGACCTCCGTCAGGTCCAGCTTCTCGTTGTCAAACGCCCGCCTGGTGAAATCACCCGCTTCGGCGGCACGTACGCCTTCGAACTCCGAAAGGACACGCAGAACAGCCGAGACCACAGCCTGGCTGCCATGCAGATGAAGTTCAGCGCTGTCCTCCCCTGTGAAACTGCCCGGTCCCGGAAACCAGAGCACCAGGGTGCGGTCCAGTATTTCACCGGAGACAGGATCCCGCACGGACCTCACACGCGCTTCACGTGCCGGCGGGCGGACACCGCAAAGCCGATCCAGAACCGGCCCGCAAGCAGGACCCGACAGACGAACGACCGCGACCGCCGAACGCCCCCTGCCTGATGAGAGCGCATAGATCGTGTTCTCAGGATAGGCCTTGGTCATCCCTGGATTTCAGTTGGCTTCTCCAGGGGCTCAAAGACGCCTGGTTCCGTCCATGTGCGTGTCACCTGCCAGGGCGACAGGCGCCGCTTGGGTTTGAGGGGCTCGCTTGGGGTGCCTATATAAAGGAACCCAGCCAGGGCATCCTTCTCTTCCAACCCAAAGGCTGATTTGACCTGCGCATCATACGTGTTCGGACCACTGAGGAACACACCGCCATATCCCAGCGCCTCCGTGGCCAGCAGCATATTCTGCGCTGCGGCCATTGCGGCCTCATATTGCTCGATGACCGGTACCTTGGGATGGTCTGCATGGATGCGCGCGCCCACTGCGATGATCAGGGGAGCCCGCAGGGGTTTGCCCCTTTGCTCCTCCAGCTTCTTGGCCGGCATGTCAGGTTCACGGGCGCGGGTTGCCTCGACGAAAAGATCTCCCAGTCGTTCGCGCGCCGGGCCCGTGATCAAGAAGAAGCGCCAGGGCTGCAAGGCGCCGTGATCCGGTGCCGTGAGACCGGCGGCCAGGATCTGATTCATTTCTTCCTCGTTCGGTGCGGGCTCGGCAAGTTTCTTGGCATCTGCCGAGCGGCGTCCATGCAGCAAAGTCATGGCATCCATAAATCTGAAACTCCCATCCTAATGTGTCTTTTGGTTCCCAGGGACCGGTGATCCGACGGATCAGTCCTTATTCGTCTTGTCCGACTTCTCCTGACCTTGATTGCCGCCGCCCGCAAATTGGTTCCAGAAAGCCTTCTGCAGCTGTTCCCAGCCCTGCATCGAACTGGGCAGCCAGGTTTTATAGAGGGTCTCAGGATCCATGGCCTGCAAACCTGAAAGCATGCGCTTCTCGATTTCCTCCATGGCCGCCTTCTGCATCGGGGCCACGTCCGGAAGGCCCAGGAAGCTGCGGGCTTCCTCGGGTGTACAATCTATGTCTATCTTGATCTTCATGAGAACTGGCTCCCGCTTTTTGTTTCGACCAGCGTGACAGCGCACCAAAGGAAAGTCGCAGCCCCTGCTTGTCTGTCCCGCTCCCTGCCCTCCATATAAGATGAAACACAGCAGTGCGCAAAGGACAGCCATGACCGAACAGCACACAGCCCAGGACAATCGACTCGCACGGGAAACCAGCCCCTACCTGTTGCAGCATCGGCACAACCCTGTCGATTGGTACCCTTGGGGTCAGGAGGCCCTGGAGAAGGCGCAGCAGGAAAACAAGCCGATCCTGTTGTCGGTTGGCTACGCTGCCTGTCACTGGTGCCATGTCATGGCCCATGAATCCTTCGAGAACGCAGAAATCGCCGGGCGGATGAACCGTCTGTTCGTCAACATCAAGGTGGATCGCGAAGAGCGCCCCGACCTGGACGGAATATACCAGTCCGCGCTGGCCTTGCTTGGCGAACAGGGGGGCTGGCCTTTGACCATGTTCCTGACACCAGAGGGTGAGCCCTTTTGGGGGGGAACCTATTTTCCTGCAACAGCGCGTTTCGGCCGCCCTGGATTTGTGGATGTCCTCGACGCCATGTCTCAGGCCTATCACGACAAACCCGAAGCCGTGCAGCAGAATGTAGCGGCCCTGCGTGAAGCCCTGCAGAAGCTCTCACAACCTCAATCCGGCGAAGGCATTTCCCTTCAAGCCCATGATCTTGCCGCACGAAGCCTCGTGCGTCACATCGATCCAGTGGAAGGAGGCCTGGGCAGCGCTCCTAAATTTCCTCAGCCACCGATCCTGAAGCTGCTCTGGCTGGCCGGCATCCGCAGCGGTCGGGACGAGGAGCGCAATGCCGTACTGAGGACTCTGGAGCGCATGAGCCAGGGTGGTCTCTACGATCATTTGGGTGGTGGCTATGCCCGCTATGCCACGGACGACAAGTGGCTGGTTCCGCACTTCGAAAAGATGCTCTATGACAACGCCCAGATTCTCGACCTTCTGAACGAAGCCTGGAAGGAAACCGGTCACACCCTCTACGCCCTGCGTATCCGTGAAACGGTGGAGTGGCTTCTCCGTGAAATGCGGGCCGAACGAGAACCCGGCGGACCACTTTGCGGTGGCTTTGCCAGCTCTCTCGATGCCGACAGCGAGGGAGAAGAAGGTCGCTTCTATGTCTGGAGCGAAGCGGAAGTCGATCGCATACTCGGACCAGACAGCGCCCTGTTCAAACAGGTCTATGACGTGCAGCCGGGGGGGAACTGGGAAGGCAAAACCATTCTCAACCGCTCAAAGCATTCTGAATTCCGTTCCGATCAAGAGGAGGAACAACTCGCCCGTGCCCGGGCACGCCTTTTCCAGGAACGCAGCAAGCGTGTCCGCCCTGGTTGGGACGACAAGGTGCTGGCGGACTGGAACGGATTGACCATATCTGCTCTGGCTCGGGTCGGCTTCACCTTCGCTGAGCCTGAATGGCTAAAGGCGGCTCAGGACGCCTTCGCCTTTGTCCAGAACGAGATGTCAGACGGAACCCGCCTCTACCACAGCTGGAGGCACGGCCAGCTGCGGCACAAGGGCCTGCTGGACGACTATGCACAGATGACCGCGGCCGCGTTGACCCTTTACGAGATTACGGGGGACGCCTCTTATCTGACCCAGGCCGAAAGCTGGGCTGACAGCATTGAAGTTCATTTCAGGGACAAAGCGGGCGGATACTTCATCACGGCGGACGACAGCGACGACGTGGTGATGCGCCCAAAGAATGCTCACGACAATGCCGTTCCCTCGGGAAATGGCACCCTGGCAGATGTCCTGGCCAGGCTCTATCATCTAACGGGAGAGGAGCGTTATCTTCAGCGTTGTGAAAATCTCCTTGCTGCCTTCTCCGGTGAACTCCAACGCACCGCCTTTCCCTATGCCACCCTCCTGAACAGCGCCGTGATGCTCCAGGATGCCTTGCAACTTGTCGTTCTCTCGGGTGAAGACGGCAAGCAGAACGGGCTTCTGAAAACCATCGCCCTCACCAGCGCACCCAATCGAGTTCTTCTGCAACCACGGAGCCAGAAGCAATTGCCCTCCATCCATCCGGCTGCCGGAAAGTCTGCGCTCGATGGACGGGAAACGGTTTACCTCTGTCGTGGGCAAAGCTGTTCACTGCCCTTGCAAGACAAAGCGGAGCTGCGCCAAGCTCTGCACGAAGAACGCTCGGCTTCCCAAGGCGACCTGTCTGTTCCGCCAACCACCTGAAGCCGGTGAATCCCATCCAAATCCCATCACGGAACGAGGAGAGCATTTCCATGACCGATGTGAAAATCACTTCAAAGGACGGCAGTGGCAGCTTTGCTGGCTATCTGGCCAAACCGAAAGGAACGCCTGCAGCCGGAATTGTCGTCATTCAGGAGATTTTCGGCGTCAACAAGGTCATGCAGGACATTTGTGACTGGCTGGCCGGTGAAGGCTATCTGGCCTGCTGTCCCGACCTTTTCTGGCGCCTGGAGCCCGGTGTCCAGCTGACCGACCAGACCGAAGAGGAGTGGCAGCAGGCTTTCGGCTACATGAAACGCTTCGACCAGGACAAGGGCATCGAAGATCTGCAGTCCACAGTGGATTTCCTGAGAAATCACGAGGATTGCACGGGCAAAATCGGTTCGATCGGCTACTGCCTCGGGGGTCGGCTGGCCTTCATGATGGCGACCCGCACGGACGCTGATGCCAATGTCAGTTACTACGGGGTTGGACTGGACGACCTGCTGGGTGAAGCCGATTCCATCTCCAGACCCTTGATGCTGCATATTGCTTCAGAAGACGAGTTCTTCCCTGCAGAAGGCCGCGAGAAAGTGCAGAAGGAACTGGCAGACCATCCCAAGGTCACCACCCATGTCTATCAGGGCAACAACCACGCCTTTGCCCGTGAAGGCGGGAAGCACTACGACCCGCAGGCCGCCGAGACTGCAAACAGCCGGACTCTGGCCTTCCTCAAGTCCAACCTGAGTTGATCGGAGGTTCAAGAGCATGACCAAAGCCGTCCGCCTGTATGATCATGGAGGCCCTGAGGTTTTCGTCTGGGAAGACGTGGACCTGCCATCACCCGGACCGGGAGAAGTGCGCCTGAAGCACGCGGCTGTGGGGCTGAACTACATCGATGTCTATCATAGAACCGGCCTCTATCCGACGGGAGAGCCTCCCGTGACCATTGGCCTGGAAGCTGCCGGAACGGTCCAGGCGGTCGGTGAAGGCGTTGAGGAGTTGGAAGCGGGCATGCGTGTGGCCTACGCGTCCCCGCCCATTGGCTCCTATGCACAGGAACGTAACATGCCCGCAGATCGCCTGGTCCGGCTGCCCGATGGCATCGATGACCAGACAGCTGCGGCCATGATGCTGCAGGGCATGACAGTCCAATACCTCATACGCCGTACCTACCGGGTAAAGGCCGGAGAAACCGTCCTGTTTCATGCCGCAGCTGGCGGAGTCGGTCTGATTGCCTGCCAGTGGCTCAAGGCGCTGGGGGTCAAGGTCATTGGCACCGTGGGCTCCGATGAAAAGGCCGAGTTGGCCAAGGCTTACGGCTGCACGCACACCATCAATTACCGCGATGAGGATTTCGTCGCCAAGGTCAAGGAACTGACACACGGCGTCGGCGTGCCCGTCGTCTATGATTCGATCGGCAAGGAAACTTTCGAGCGTTCACTGGATTGCCTCCAGCCCCTGGGCACGATGGTTTCGTTCGGGAACGCCTCCGGCCCTGTGGACGCTTTCGATCTGGGCATGCTGGCTGCCAAGGGATCCCTGTTCGTAACACGGCCATCGCTGATGACCTACACGGCCAAGCGGGCCGATCTGGTCGCATCTGCGAACGAACTCTTCGAAGTGGTGCAGTCAGGGGCCGTCAAGATCGAGATCAACCAGACCTACCCCCTCTCGGAAACGGCGCAGGCCCACCGCGATCTGGAAGCACGGAAAACAACCGGCTCAACGATCCTCTTGCCGTAAGCGCGAAAATTTGGGGCAGGACGGGTGAACTAAAGCCGTTCTGTCCCGAGCGGCCTCAGGGCCGCGGGCTACGCTACTGGTTCATGGAGGCGAAGAAGTCTGCGTTGTTCTTGGACTGCTTCAGCTTGTCCAGCAGGAACTCCATGGAATCCACCGTGCCCATGGGCATCAGGATCCGGCGCAGCACCCACATCTTCGACAGGGTGTTCTTTTCGACAAGCATCTCTTCCTTGCGGGTACCGGACTTGGCGATGTCGATGGCCGGGAAGGTCCGTTTGTCAGCCAGCTTGCGGTCCAGGACAATTTCAGAGTTTCCGGTGCCCTTGAACTCCTCGAAGATCACCTCGTCCATGCGGCTTCCGGTATCCACCAGAGCCGTACCGATGATCGTCAGGCTACCGCCCTCCTCGACGTTGCGCGCGGCACCGAAGAAACGCTTCGGCCTCTGCAGCGCATTGGCATCCACACCACCGGTGAGAACCTTGCCCGAGGATGGCACGACGGTGTTGTAGGCGCGTGCCAGGCGCGTGATGGAATCCAGCAGGATCACGACATCCTTCTTGTGCTCCACCAACCGCTTGGCCTTCTCGATCACCATCTCGGCGACCTGGACATGGCGCTGGGCTGGCTCGTCGAAAGTCGAGGAGACAACTTCGCCCTTAACGGAGCGGTCCATGTCCGTCACCTCTTCGGGCCGCTCGTCGATCAGCAGGACAATCATGTAGATGTCAGGATGATTGGTGGCGATCGAGCGTGCCAGATTCTGCAGAATCATGGTCTTGCCGGTGCGCGGCGGAGCCACGATCAGGCCGCGCTGTCCCTTGCCCAGAGGTGTCGTCAGGTCGATCACACGGCTGGTCATATCGCGGATCGTTGGATCCTCGACTTCCAGGTTCAGCTTCTCTTCCGGATACAGCGGGGTCAGGTTATCGAAATTGATGCGATGGCGCGTGGCTTCCGTCGGATCGAAGTTGATCGAATTGACCTTGAGAAGCGCGAAATAGCGCTCCCCATCCTTCGGTGAGCGTATTTCGCCCTCAACCGTATCGCCCGTCCGCAGACCGAAACGTCGCACTTGGCTTGGGCTGACATAGATGTCATCCGGCCCGGGCAGGTAGTTGGACTCCGGACTGCGCAGGAACCCGAAACCATCCGGAAGCACCTCGAGAACGCCCGAGCCATAGATGGCAACGTCGTTCTCGGCCAGCTGCTTGAGAATGGCAAACATCATGTCCTGCTTGCGCAGGGTTCCAGCATTCTCGATTTCCAGTTCCTCGGCAAAGGCCAGGAGATCTGCCGGTGACTTGGCTTTGAGTTCTGCGAGATTCATTGTGGGTGCTCTGACGCGTGTTGGCTTGGAAGGCCGATGAGCGTTGAAGAAGTCCGCTCTGTCGCCGAATGGGAAGGATCAGTTGCCTTTACGGATCAGGAAACTGCGTCGATTATCTCGACGCCACGTTCTTCAGGGATCCGTATCTTGATTCTGAAGGGAAATCGTCCAGGCGGTCGACCTGCACTTGTCAGTAGTCTTATGCAACTGCCCTTTACAAGTCAAGCCCAACCGGACTCTTTCCGGCTTCAGAACGGCTTTGCCACAGCCAGCAGTACGATTATCACCATCAAAACAGTGGGGATTTCATTCATGAAACGGTAAAAGCGTGCGGGATGACGGTTCCGGTCGGCCTCAAAGTCCTTGCGCCAACGGGCCATGAAACCGTGCATGGCAAACATGCCCAGCAACAGCAGAATCTTTGCGTGCAACCAACCCTGCTGGAAGATTCCTGGTGTGGCAAGCAGCAGAAGGCCAAAAACCAGGCTGGCGATCATGGCTGGTGTTGTGATGGCTCTGAGAAGGCGGCGCTCCATCACCTTGAAGGTCTCGGACATCTCGCTGTGCGGCTCTGTTCCGGCATGATAGACAAAGAGACGCGGCAAGTAGAGAAGCCCAGCCATCCAGGCAATGACAGAAATGACATGGAGCGCCTTGATCCAAGGATAGGCATCAGCAAGCCAGGTCATGGATACTCCTCTTCAAGCCTGTTCTTTCGTCTCGAGCCAGCCTGAAAGCTCCCGCTTCAGGAGTCCAGTCAACATGTCCATATGGGACTGGCTGTCATTGAGACAGGGGATATAGGTAAATTCCTCCCCTCCATTTTCCATGAAGGTTTCACGCAGTCCAATATTCAGCTCTTCCAGGGTTTCCACACAGTCGGCAGCAAATCCTGGACTGATGACAGCCAGGCGCCGTGTTCCCTGGCGCGCAAGTTCTGCCGTGGTAACATCAGCATAGGGCTGCAACCATTCCTTGGGCCCGAAACGCGACTGGAAGACGATCTGCACGGGTGGGGCACTCTTTCCAAGTCTTTCCCCAAGCAGACGGGCCGTTTTCTGACAGTGGCAGTGATAGGGATCGCCCTTGTCCAGGTTCTCGCGGGGCAAGCCATGAAAAGATACGAGCAGCTTCTCGGGTTCCCAGGACAGTTTCTCCAGTTGTTCCGTGACGCTCTGTGCCAGTGCGTCGATGTAACCCGGCGCATCATGATACGAGGGCGCTGTCCTCAGGCTCGGCTGCCAGCGTAACTGCAGTTGCGCACGGAACACCATGTCACAAGCTGATGCGGTCGTTGCAGCGCTATACTGAGGATAGAGAGGAAATATCAGGATGCGACGGCAGCCTGCTTCATTCAGCCTGGCGAAGACCTCGTCGATGCTCGGCCTTCCATAGCGCATGGCCCAGTCCACGACGACCTTGTCCTGGGTTTCCGGATCTTGCGAGAAGGTTTCCGCTATGGCCTCTGCTTGGCTGCGAGTAATAGTGCGCAGCGGAGATTCATTCTTCTCGCGGTTCCATATCTTTTCATAGGCTTCACCGCTACGCTGTGGCCTGCGGCTCAAGATGACGGCCTGCAGCAGAGGCTGCCAAAGCAGACTGGGCAGCTCAATAACCCGCTTGTCGCTCAGAAACTGGGAGAGATAACGCCGCATAGAGCGATAATCCGTGCCATCCGGCGTGCCAAGATTGACAAGCAGGACTCCGATCTTGCCAAGGGGAACCTTTGGGTGGTCGGCTGGAAAAGCTGTCTCCTGCATTGCCGCGATCCTGCTGTGGCTTCTCATGATACACCGAAAACTAGAACGCTCCGCTTCACTGGAAAGGGCGGATGTCCTACTGTGCGCTTTTGCCGCGAAGAACCTCCAGCATCCTGTTCACATTCTCGGGCGGAGTGGCCTTATCGATCCCATGTCCCAGGTTGAAGATGAAGGGACCCTTGCCCAGAACACTCACCAACCGCCGTGTGGCTTCATCCAGGACCGTTCCTCCAGCCATCAGGCATGCCGGATCCAGATTGCCCTGAAGCGCCACATGAGGCTGCAGGTTATCCCTTGCCCACTCCAGTGGAACCGAACTGTCCAGAGAAAGAGCCTGGGCCCCGCTTTCCATGGCACATTCCTGGTACAGGACACCGGCACCCCGCGGGAAAAAGATGACCGGAACCCCGGGACAGGCTTCATGGATTTTCTCGATGATGCGGCGTGAAGGTGCAAGCGACCAACGCCGAAATCCTTCATCAGTCCAGATTCCGGCCCAGGAATCGAATAGCTGGACGGTTTCTGCCCCCGCCAGGACCTGCTGGATGAGGTATTCGCTGGTCACGTCAACCAACAGATCGATCAGCTTTTCGAAACCAGCAGGATCTCGATAGGCCCAAAGCCTGGACTTGAAGAAATCGCGACTGGACCCTCCCTCGATCATGTAGCTGGCCACGGTCCAGGGGGCGCCGGCAAATCCCAGACGTGTAACCTCCTGGGGCACGGATTGACTCAGGCGTTTGAGAGTTTCGTAGACCGGTTGCAGTCTTTCATGGAAAGCCGAGGTGGACAGCCGTGACAGATCGGCTGTCTCATCCAGGGGTTCCAGGCGCGGACCCAGGCCTTCCTCGAACCAGAGCTTCTGCCCCAGGGCCTGCGGAACGACAAGAATGTCCGAGAAGAGGATGGCACCATCCAGGCCATAGCGGCGAATTGGCTGTAGTGTGACTTCTTCCGCCATCTCCGGTGTTTTGCAGAGATCCAGGAAAGATCCGGCCTGGCTTCTGAGCTCACGGTATTCCGGCAGGTAGCGTCCAGCCTGGCGCATCATCCAAACAGGTGGCGGATCGAGGGTTTCCCCTGCGAGGGCACGGAGTAGAGGTTTCAATCAAAGATCCACTTAGCAGGAAGCCAGGACAGAAGGATCCACAGTCCTACTATCAATTATATTATTAAGAAAGGAATCTGGAGTCGTTGTAGGATGGTGGAAAGCTGGGGATTAATTTTCATCATCAGGTCTGTCCACAGCTTGGTGCAAGTTGCCTGAAACAGTTCTTTTCTGAGGATGCATCTGAGCATAATCCAAGAATCATGCATGGTTTTTCGGGCTTTCAAGGCGGCTGTGAAAAGCGTGAAGAAATGGAGTTCATGGTCAGACAAGGAGACTTTCATCCACTGGATCCAGAGCGGTTTTGCTGGACAATCAACAGGGGACAAGCCTTCGCATGGAATCCTGCGCTATGGGTATGCTTTTCGGGTAGGCTTTGATTGCGTAATGCTTATCCCCATAATCCCCTATCTGTCCCCTTGGGTATGCCTGTGACATGACCTTGCATCATCATCTCCACCTGGTCTCCGATTCCACCGGAGAAACCGTCAATTCTGTTGCCCGGGCCTGTGTTGCCCAGTTCGAGGGCATTGAACCGCAGGAGCACATCTGGACACTGGTCCGCACACGGGGCCATGTGGAAAAGATTGTCGAACATATTCGCCGGGAACCTGGCCCGGTTGTCTACACCATGGTGGACGAGGGATTGCGGCGCCTCCTGGAAGAGAACTGTCGTACCATCGGCGTGCCTTGCGTGGCGGTTCTGGATCCGGTCATGCATGCACTCGGTCTGCACTATGAACGCACCAGCGTGGGCCGTCCCGGCAAGCAGCACACGCTCGACAATGAATATTTCGATCGCATTGAAGCCATGAATTTCGCGCTTGCCCATGATGACGGGCAATTGAACGAAGATTTGACGCTGGCGGATGTCGTGCTGGTCGGTGTATCGCGCACTTCAAAGACACCGACCTGCGTCTACCTGGCACAAAGAGGTGTACGTGCGGCAAATGTTCCTTATGTACCGGACGTTCCCCTGCCCGAGGCGTTGTTTCAACTTCAGGGCACGCTGATAATTGGTCTGACAAAGGATCCGGCACGATTGGTCGACATAAGAAGAAGCCGGCTGCGTGTCATGAATGACCGGGATGAAGCTGGAAATTACGCCGATATCGATTCCGTGACAGAGGAGGTCAAGGAAGCTCGGCGGCTCTATGCACGCCATCACTGGCCCGTCATAGATGTCACCCGCCGTTCGATCGAGGAAACCGCTGCGGCTATCCTGACCCTTTATCAGCGCCATCGTGCGAAGGCAGCAGAATGAAAAAGACTGCGGATTTCATGAAGCCTGATGGAGAAGGTCTGGTGCTGGCATCGGGAAGTGCCGCACGCCGCCAGCTCCTGGAGAATGCAGGCCTGGCTTTCGATCATCAGGCGGCGGCCGTCGATGAGATGGAGATCAAGAAATCTCTGGCAGCGGAAGGGGCGACAGCCTTGCAGGTTGCCGAGACACTTGCTGAACTGAAGGCTGGCCGGGTCAGCCGCCTTTGTCCCGGTGCACTTGTCATCGGCGCCGATCAGATGCTTGATTGCAATGGGACTTGGTTTGACAAACCTGAGGACAGGGATCACCTCGCAGCTCATCTCAGAGCCCTGTCCGGACGTACGCATACACTGGAAACCGCAGTCTGTGTCGTGCGTGACGGAGAACGTCTCTGGCATCACAATGAAACATCTCGGCTGACAATGCGCAGCTTTGATGAAGACTTCATTCAGACCTATCTTGGAGTTGCAGGAGATGTTGCCCTTGGATCAGTTGGCGGATATTGCCTGGAAAGCCATGGGGCACATCTTTTCAGTCATATAGAGGGAAATTACTTCACGATCCTGGGACTGCCACTGCTACCCTTGGTGGGTTATCTGCGCCAACGAGGAGCCATATTGGGATGATACTTACGGGAAGAAGTCGTCTTGCCGGAGTGTTGGGCTGGCCGGTTGGTCACTCCCGTTCTCCGCGGCTGCACAATCACTGGCTGGAGCGTTATGGAATCGATGGCGCCTATGTTCCCTTGCCGGTACGTCCTGAAAGCTTTGCATCGGCCGTGACGGCCTTGGCGAACCTGAGCTTCCTCGGCGCAAACGTGACAGTGCCGCACAAGGAGGCGGCCCTTCGCGTCTGTGACGAAGTAACCAGCAGTGCGCGCCGTATTGGCGCCGTAAATACACTCTTCTTCCATGACGAGCGTATCCTGGGCGACAACACCGATGCCTACGGTTTCATCCAGAATCTCTTCGAAGGCTGTCCGAAATGGAAGGCCACCTCTGGTCCGGCCGTGATTCTTGGGGCGGGTGGTGCGGCCCGTGCCCTTTGTGTCGCCTTGATGGATGCGGGCGCACCGGAAATCCTGATCGCAAACCGTACGCGCACACGTGCCGAGAAACTGGCAGACAGCTTGTCCCAGGATTCTGGCGGTGAGCGGCTCAGGATCGTTGAATGGGGGCATTGGTCGGACATGCTTTCCGGCGCGAATCTGTTGGTCAATGCCACAAGTCTGGGCATGAGCGGACAACCTCCTCTGGATATCGACCTGAGTGCACTTCCCGGGACTGCTCTGGTCAACGACATTGTCTATGCACCTCTGGAAACGGATCTGCTGCTACGTGCGCGTGAACGAGGAAACTGGGTGGTGGATGGCCTGGGCATGCTGCTGCATCAAGCAGTTCCCGGTTTCACCGGCTGGTTCGAGCGAACCCCCGAAGTGGACGAGGAATTGCGGCACTTCGTTCTGGAAGGCTAATGCAGGTCCTCGGGCTCACAGGGTCCATTGGCATGGGCAAAACGACCGCAGCAGGAATGTTGCGGCGCCTGGGACTTCCGGTGCACGACGCGGACCAGGCAGTTCATCGCCTGTTCTCAAAGGGAGGACGCGCTGTACCGGCGGTGGAACGACATTTTCCGGAGGCTATCCTGAACGGCGCCATCGACCGCAAGAGGTTGGGCGAACGCGTTTTTGCCGATGATGCCGCCTTGCACCTGCTGGAATCCCTGGTGCATCCGCTGGTGCGCCAGGAAGCGCTGGATTTCCTGAAGCGTCACCGAAGATGGCGTTCCCCTCTCGTCGTCCTGGATATTCCCTTGCTTTACGAAACCGGCGGAGAAGAACTCTGCGATCATGTCATCGTCGTCAGCGCGCCACTGCGCATACAAAGGCAGAGAGTCCTGAGACGCCCCAACATGAACGAGGAAGCCTTTCGCGCTGTCCTGGCGCGGCAGATGCCCGATGCCCTGAAACGGCGGCGGGCGGATTATGTGGTTCAAACAGGGCTGAGCAAGGCGCTGACTTTTCGGCAGCTTTCCCGCATTGTGCGCAAATTGCGCAGGTACGGGAAAATTCGTGAGAGATAGGGGTAGAGAGGGAAGCATTCATGCGTGAAGTTGTTCTGGATACCGAAACCACGGGCCTGGACCCGGATGCCGGCCACAGGGTCATAGAGATCGGCTGTGTCGAACTGGAAAATCATGTTCCGACAAACAACAATCTGCAGCTCTTCCTCAATCCTCAACGGGATATTCCCGAAGAGTCCTTCAAGGTACACGGACTGAGCCTGGACTTTCTCTCCGACAAGCCTTTGTTCGGTGATGTGGCGGAGCGTTTCCTGGAGTTCATAGCGGATGCGAAACTCGTCATCCACAATGCCGAATTCGACCTGAAATTCCTGAATGCGGAGTTGGTTCGCTGCGGCTACGCCGCCATTCCCACGGAACAGGCCATAGACACGGTACAGATCGCGCGGCGCCGCTTTCCCGGCGCCCAGGCCAGTCTTGATGCCCTGTGCCGCCGCTTCGAGATAGACCTGTCGGAGCGCAGCCTGCATGGCGCCCTGTTGGACTGTCAGCTGCTGGCTGCGGTTTACCTGGAATTGATGGGCGGACGTCAGCCAGGCCTGATACTGGCTGACGACAAGTCCTCGCAGACTACGTCAGAGGCATTGCGCGCCAGTCGGCCACATCGTGCTCCGCGGCCGCATGCAACAAGTCCCGATGAAGAAGAAGCCCATGCGCGCATGCTGGAAAAACTCAAGGATCCCATCTGGACCCACTAGAGTACTCACTCCTGGATAGACAGGACATCCGCGCTCGAGAACAGCCCCGAATGGGGTTTGCCCTCGAGCGCGGAGTGACAGCTGATCAGGACTGGGTGTCTTCTCCGTTTCCGCTGCCTGCGGTGTTGCCGGATTGCTCGTTGCCGGCCGCAGCGGCTTCACGTGCCTTCCGCTGGCGATAGAGCTGCACGAAGTCCACGGGATTGATCAAGACAGGCGGGAACCCGCCTTCGCGCGTGGTGTCCGCAACGGCGCGCCGTGCGAAGGGGAACAGCATGCTTGCGCAATCAATCAGCAGAACCTGTTCGACACGCTCGTCCGGGACCGCCTGGCCAACGGTGACCACGCCGGCGTATTCCAGTTCGACGACGAAGGCGGTTCGCTCGTCCTCTTCGGTCTTCTGCTTTGCCGTGACCTTGAGGTTCAGGACCACCTCGTAGATGCGGTCCTGAAGCGGGCGTGCACCGACATTGAGCTGGATATCCAGATTGGGCGATTGGCCCATGTTGGTCAGGATGGTCGGTGCATTCGGACTTTCGAACGAGAGGTCCTTCAGGTACTGCACATGAACAACAAGCGGTGATTCCTTGTTGCCCTGCTGCTGATCCTGGGGATTTGCGCCGGCCGGTGCCGCGCCTGGAGTGGTGTCGTTCATGAGAGGCCTCTTGATCTGGGCTGGAGAGTACGCGGATGTTCGTGAAACAAGTGCCGGTTGGCTAGCATGGAAGCGGTTGCGGGCACAAGCGCACAGCTTGTTGGATCTATCGGACCCATTTGCTGCCGCCCTCACCGCGTTTCGAAGGATCGGAGTCCTCATCGTTCGTCAACTCCTTGGGAGATGACTCCTCGTGCTGGGGATCATCCTCATTCGTGATGTCCACATAATCGGCATCGATGGTGTTGCTGTCGCGTTGCTGTCGGTAGGCGGCATGCCCGTGGGCGGACATGCTGTGGACCTTGATATTGTGCCCCAGGACCCGGCGCAGCCAGGTTCGGAAGATGGGTATGAACAACAGCAGCCCGATGGCGTCGGTAAAGAAACCGGGTACCAGCAGGAGAACGCCGGCTATGCCGAGGCAGAAAGCATCGAAGAGCTCCCGGGCGGGCAGTTCTCCGCGATCCATTTCCGAGCGCGCTCTGCTCAGGGTTGCCAGCCCCTGGATGCGCAGCATGGTCGTTCCGGCAAGTGCGGTCAGCACAATGGCAGCCAGAGTGGGCCAGAGTCCGATCCAATCCCCGACCTCAATGAAAAGTGCGATTTCAATCAGGGGAATAGCGATAAAGGCGATGAGTATATAAAGGGCCATGCTTGTTCTTTCCTTGATGCTCCCCTATGTACTGGGGTAGAGACCAAAGGATGACAAGGTCTGTTGCTTGTTTCACACATGCGGATCGGCACAGGGGACGCTCGGTGAGGCCGGCCGCTCCCGACCAGACCTGCGCCGGTCATGAACAGGATATCTGATGGGCGAAGGCTTTCAACTTCTAGACATTATACTTTTCGCAGCGATAGCGGCCTTCCTTATCCTGCGCCTGCGTTCTGTCCTGGGGCGACGAAACGGGAATGAGTCACGTTCCGATTTCGACCCCTTCAAGCAGAACGAGGAAAACCAGACGGCCAAGAAGAAGGGCCCTGAGAGTCAGGACAAGGTGGTTCACCTGCCCAACCAGAAAGGCCAGCAGCAAACTGCAGAAGAGCAGCAAACCGAGTTTCGGACGGAAGGGCCAGCCGCGGCCGGTCTGACCCAGATCAAGCTGGCGGACAGCTCGTTCGATGAACAGGGCTTTCTGGAAGGTGCGCGCTCTGCGTTCGAGATGATCGTATCCGCCTTTGCCGCCGGTGATCGCGAAACCCTGCGCGGCCTGCTGGCCGATCAGGTGTACGAGGATTTCTCGAAGGCAATCGACGAACGCGAGAAGAACAATGAGAGCCTTCAGACAACCATTGTCAGCATCAAGTCGGCCGATATCGTGGATGCCCGGTTGGAAAACCGTATCGCCTCCATCGATGTGAAATTCGTCAGTGAGCAGATCAATGTGACCCGGGATGAGGAGGATCGCATCATCGAAGGCGATCCGAACGAAATCATCAACGTTACCGACGTCTGGACTTTCGAACGCAACACACGCAACCGGGATCCGAACTGGGCCCTGACGGCCACGGAAAGCCCGACCTGATCCGCACAGAGGAGCATCCTTCCGTGAGCTGTCCTGCATGATTGGTCTAGGTGCGCGTGTTCTTGCCGTTTTGGGTGCACTGGTCCTTGCCTCCTGCCAGGCACCCTTGGACAAGCCGGCGGAAGAGAAGCCCGTTGCACCCGACGAAGCAGAAGCTGTTTTCGTTCCGGCGCGCTTTTCCGATCTTTCGGGCTGGCAGCAGGACAATTTGCTGGAAGCCCTGCCCGCCTTTCGCCGTTCCTGCCAGCGTTTGCAGCAGCAGCCTTCCGATCGCAAGCTTGGCCCTGAAGGCAAGGCCGGCACGATTGCTGACTGGGAAGAGGTCTGCCGCGGGCTCCAGGATGGGAATTTCACCGGTGACGGCGAACTGCGGGCCTTCCTGGAACGAGAGTTCCGGCCTTTTGCCGTCGAGGCAAGGCCGCGGCAGGATGGCCTCTTTACGGGCTATTACGAAGCGGAAATTCGCGCGGCACGCCAACCGGGGGGTGGCTATGATGTACCGCTCCATGCGCCGCCTGCGGACCTGATCACGGCGGATCTGGGTGCGTTCGACTCCGAGCTTTCCGGAAAGAAACTGATCGGGCGCGTTTCGGGAAACAGCTTTGAACCCTATCATTCACGCCGTGAGATTGCGGAAGGCGCTCTGAAGGGCAAGGCTGATGTCGTGCTCTGGGCCGATGATCCCGTGGATGTCTTCTTCCTTCATATACAGGGATCGGGGGTGGCTACGCTGCCGGACGGAAGTCGCCAACGCGTCGGTTTTGCCGGATCCAATGGTCATCCCTTCTATGCCATTGGACGGGCCCTGATCGAGGAAGGCGTCGTGTCGCGTGATGAAGCGTCCATGCAGGCAATTCGGGCGTGGCTCAATGACAATCCCGAACGCGCACGTGCCCTGATGGAGCGGAATGCCCGATATATCTTTTTCCGGGAAATCGATGAGGCAGGCCCCATTGGTGCCCAGGGCGTTCCCCTGACCCCGGGTCGCTCACTGGCTGTGGATCGCAACTTCCTGCCTCTGGGAGTCCCGCTTTGGCTGGAAAGCTATTGGCCCAACAGCCAGGAAGCACTCAATAGACTGATGTTGGCCCAGGATACAGGCAGCGCGATAACTGGGCCGGTGCGTGGCGATTTCTTCTGGGGCAGCGGTGAAGCTGCTTTCGAAAGAGCGGGCCGCATGAAGGAGCCGGGACGCTATTGGATCCTGCTTCCGCGCAGCGTTGCCGAGCGCCACGGGGCCCAGACGCCTGACGCTTCGGAAAGCTGACTCCTTCTCCTTGCTTGCCTTTTCCAACTGGTCATACCATTTTTCAGGCAAGGAGAATGACTTTGTCCATGAAACAAGAAACGGCACAGCAGCCGGCATCTGACGAAAACCAGACCCGACAGAACCAACCAGGTCCCCGTGTGGGCTTGTTCATCACCTGTCTAGTGGACTTGTTCCGGCCCACCGTGGGTTTTTCCGCTGTTGCCCTGCTTGAGGACGCCGGCTGTACAGTCGAGGTGCCACAGAACCAGACCTGCTGTGGACAGCCGGCCTATAATTCCGGTGACCGTGAAGATACGCGCGCGATTGCACGCGCCACCGTGGAAGCTTTTTGCGACTTTGATTACGTTGTTGCCCCGTCCGGCTCCTGTGCGGCCATGATTCGTGAGCATTACCCGCGGCTTTTCCGCGATTCTCCCGACCTGCTTCCAGAAGTCGAAGCACTGGCTGCGCGCACGCACGAACTGACCTCATTCCTGGTGGATATCTGCGGCTTCCGCCCTGCCAGCCGACAGCTTGAGGGCAGTGTGACCTATCATGACGGCTGTTCCGGCCTGCGAGAGTTGGGCGTTTCCACTCAGCCGCGCCAGCTCCTTCAGGCTGTGGAAGCACTTGAATTGAAGGAATTGAAAGACCGGGAAGTTTGCTGTGGGTTTGGCGGGACCTTTTGTGTGAAGTATCCCGACATTTCAAATGCCATGGTCGAGGACAAGAGCAAGGCTGTCCAGGAAAGCGGTGCGGAAATGCTTCTGGCCGGCGAACTGGGGTGCTTGATGAACATCGCGGGAAAACTCCGTCGGCAGGGATCGGAAATGCAGGTCCGCCATGTGGCAGAAGTCCTGGCAGGACAACTTGATTCGCCCTCAATCGGTTCGTCGGATGCTGAGGCCGCTTCCCGAATGCAACGCAGGAGCCGCTAGCCGCCCATGGAATCGACTAGCCGCAACTTCAAGGATAACGTCCGCCACGCCCTTGCTGACGATCAGCTTCAAAAGGCCATGGGCAACGTTAAGCGGAACTTTATCGACAAGCGCCTTGCCGCTGTCGAGAAGCTTCCCGAGTTCGAGGAGTTGCGCGAGGCGGCCCGGGCCGTGAAGGACCATGCCCTGGCCCATTTGGACCATTACCTGGAACGCTACGAATCCAGGGTTCGCGAGGATGGCGGCCAGGTCCACTGGTGTGCCACGGCCGAGGAAGCCCGCACGGCCATTCTGGATATCTGTCGGCGGCAGAACGCCCGCAGCGTCACCAAGGGCAAATCCATGGTGGCCGAGGAAATCGGCCTGAACGATTTTCTCGAAGAGAAGGGCATTGTTCCGGTTGAAACGGACCTGGGCGAGTACATCATCCAGCTGCGCCACGAAGCACCCAGCCACATCATTGCACCCGCCGTGCATCTCAACAAGGAGCAGGTCGCGGACGATTTTCGCCGGGAACACAAGGACCTGCCTGGCGACCGGGATCTGAGCCAGCCAAGCCAGCTGGTGGAAGAAGCCCGCAACATGCTGCGCCAGCGTTATCTGGATGCCGATGTGGGCATTACAGGCGCCAACCTTCTGATCGCCGAGACGGGCAGCAGTGTGATCGTCACCAACGAGGGCAATGGTGACCTGACCCAGTCCCTGCCCCGGGTGCATATTGTGATTGCCAGCATCGAGAAGGTGGTTCCGACCCTTGAGGATGCCTCGACGATCCTGAGGTTACTGGCCCGGTCGGCCACGGGCCAGGAATTCTCGAGCTACACGACCTTCTCGACAGGGCCACGCCGTGCGGAGGATGCCGACGGACCGGACGAATACCATGTCGTCCTTCTGGACAACGGCCGCTCAGCCATGCTGGGAAGCGAATTCGAGGAAATGCTGCGCTGTATCAAGTGCGGCGCCTGCATGAACCACTGTCCCGTCTATCACGCGATCGGCGGGCACGCCTATGGCTGGGTCTATCCCGGCCCGATGGGGGCGGTTCTGACGCCAGCCTTGACCGGGGTGGAGGAAGCCGGGCACTTGCCGAATGCCTCCAGCTTCTGTGGTCGTTGCGAGGCGGTCTGCCCCATGAAGATTCCCCTGCCCAAGATGATGCGGCACTGGCGCGAGCAGGAATACGAGCGCCACCTGACGCCGGCCGCAGCGCGCACGGGCCTGTCTTTCTGGGCCTACTTTGCACGCCGCCCCGCCCTCTATCACGCAGCGACGCGTCTCGTGATGCCGCTGCTGGGACTATTGGGACGGCGACGCGGGCGCTTTGCACGCTTGCCGCTGGCCTCGGGCTGGACCGATCATCGTGATCTTCCGGCGCCGCAAGGCGCCACGTTCCAGCAGCTCTGGGCCAGGCAACGCCGTGCCGGAAAAACGCCGGAGGCAGGAAGGTGACAGACAGCAGGGCGCGCATTCTCGATCAGATACGACGCAGCCGTGCCGCGGTTCAGGATGATGTGGTGGATCACCGGCTGGCCGAACACCCACGTGGTCCGATTCCGGCACGCGCCCAGTTGTCTGCAGAAGAACGTCTGGCGCTCTTTATCCAGCAGGCCACTGCGGTGGATGCCACGGTATCGCGGCTTCAGGCTGTTCAGGAGATTCCTCAGGCAGTCGCAAGTTACCTGCGGGAACGGAATCTTCCAGCCACGCTTCGGATGGCGCCGGACAGAAAACTGATCGATCTGCCCTGGACGAGTCAGGCTTCTGGTTTGGAAGTCCAGGCTGGCTGTGTCGAGGCCACGGATGCCGTCTCGCTGGTTCCGGCTTTTGCCGCCGTGGCGGAAACCGGCACACTGATTCTGCATTCTGGCGCCGAGCGTCCGACGGGCCTGAACTTCCTGCCGGATACGCACATCGTCATGCTGGAAGCACGGGACATCACCGGTACCTACGAACAGGTTTGGGATCGCTTGCGGGCGCAGAACGATGGGCGGCTGCCACGGACCGTCAACATGATAACCGGGCCCTCGCGCACGGCAGATATTGAACAGACGATTCAACTTGGTGCACATGGACCGCGACGGTTACATATCCTCGTTGTCGGAGACCCAGAGGATTGATAAGCCATGTCCCGTCGCGGAAAAACGGGCCTTAGCCGTGAGGAGGCACGCCTCTGGCAGCATGTGGTGCGGGATGCGCATCCCCTGCCCGAGCGTATGCGCCTGAAGGGCTCCACGGCCACCACGCTTTCCGATGACACGGCCGAGCAGGAGACCTCTTCACCCCGTGAGAAACAGGCGGCGGCGAAGAAGGTCTCGAATCCCCCGCCGCGCAAGGTCAGCCGCGCAGCTCCAAACACGCGCACAGAACTGTCGCATGGCGCGGTTGCCGGTCTCGATCGCCGCTCAGCCGAGCGCATGCGTCGTGGAAAAATGTCCATTGACGCGCGCCTGGATCTGCATGGCCTGGGTCAACAGGATGCGCACAGCCAGTTGGACAGCTTCCTGGCACGCGCCCAGGCCCAGGGACTGCGGTGTGTTCTTGTCATTACCGGCAAGGGGCGTTTCAGTGAAGAGGGTGGCATCTTGCGTAAACAGGTGCCGAAATGGCTAAATCTACCCACCAATCGGGAGAAGGTTCTGGCCTTCGATTATGCGCGTCCACAACATGGGGGCTCGGGGGCGCTCTACATCCTGTTGCGCCGACAGCGCGAAAATCGGGAGACGGCCAGATGACCCCTTTCGGAGCCGAATTGCGGAGAATCAGGGCCGAACGAGGCTTGACCCTCAAGGAAATGGCGGCGGGCCTGGAGGTTTCACCCGCCTATCTCTCGGCGCTGGAACACGGCCACAGGGGGCGACCAAGCCTGCATTTCGTTCATGCAGTCTGTCAGTATCTTGGTATCATCTGGGATGAGGCAGAGGCGCTCGAACGCCTGGCAGCCTTGTCGCATCCACGTGTGACCATAGATACAGCGGGCCTTTCCCCTGCCGCCACGGAGCTGGCAAACCGCTTGTCAGAGACGGTTTCAACCTTGCCGCAGGAGCGTATAGACGCCCTGCTTTCCGTCATGCAGGAGGCAGAGGAAACAGCACAGGCCCGCTTGGACGCCGGATCTCAGGAGTCCAACTGACTGGCCAGCGTGATCTCGGCGTTCATCAGCTTGGAGACAGGGCAGCCGGTCTTGGCACGCTCTGCAGCTGCGTCGAAGTCTGCTTGGCTGGCGCCCGGAACCTTGGCTTTGACATCCAGATGAATCTTGGTGATAGCAAAACCGCCTTCGACCTGGTCCAGCGTGACAGAGGCCCGTGTTTCGACGCTTTCCGGGGACATGCCGTCACCAGCCAGTTCGTTGGACAGCGCCATCGAATAGCACCCTGCATGCGCAGCTGCGATCAGTTCCTCTGGGTTGGTTCCCTTGCCATCCTCGAAGCGTGTGGCGAAGGAATAGGCACTCTTATCAAGGACGCCGCTATCACTGGAGATACGGCCATTGCCGCCCTTGAGATCTCCATTCCAGATGGCGGATGCGTTTCTGCTTTTCATGAACAGGTTCCCTTCTCTTTATCCGTTTGCAAGACAGATGTGGGGCAGACAGCGCCCTGTGTCCAGAGAAAAGATGTATATACTGTATATCTTTTAACCTGCCTCAATCCCTCAGATCTTCGAAGAATTCCTTCACGCGCGAGAAGAAGCCATGGCTTTCTGGATGATGGCGGTCGCTGTCCTCGCCTGACTCTTCCCGAAACTCTTCCAGTAGCTCGCGCTGACGCTTGGTCAGGTTGACCGGAACCTCGACGGAAACCTGTATATAGAGGTCGCCCTTGGCATTGGAGCGCAGGACCGGCATGCCCTTGCCCTTCATACGGAACTGGGTTCCTGACTGTGTACCGGCCGGTACGCTCAGCTTCGCCCGTCCACCATTCATGGTCGGAACCTCGATCTCGCCACCCAGGGCGGCCGTGGTCATGGGCACGGGCACGCGGCAGAAGAGATTCGCCCCATCGCGCTGGAAAAAACGGTGCGGCTTGAGAGAGAGGAAGATGTAGAGATCGCCCGGCGGCGCACCGCGCAAGCCAGCCTCGCCCTCGTTGGCCAGGCGGATGCGGGTGCCGTCCTCGACACCGGCGGGAATGTTGACCTGAAGGGTCTTTTCCTGCTGCTGTCGGCCGACGCCGTCACAGTCATCGCAGGGGTCCTCGATCACCTTGCCCTGGCCATGACAGCTTGGGCAGGCACGCTCGATGGTGAAGAAACCCTGCTGCATGCGCACGCGGCCACGGCTGCCACAGGTCGGACAGGTAACCGGTTTCGAGCCCGGTTGCGCTCCCGAGCCTTCACAGGTCTCGCAACTGACCCAGGTGGGGATGTGGATCTGGGTGTCCTTGCCGTTGAAGGCATCTTCCAGAGTGATTTCCAGGTCATAGCGCAGGTCTGCGCCATGCGGGGCACCGCCGCCGCGGCGGCCACCGCCCATCATGTCGCCGAACATCTCGTCGAAGATGTCGGCAAAACCCTCGAAACCACCGAAACCGCCCCCACCACCGGGACGACGGCCGCCGCCCTGCTCGAATGCGGCATGCCCGAAACGGTCATAGGTGGCGCGGCTGTCCGCGTCTTTCAGGACCTCATAGGCCTCGCTGGCTTCCTTGAACTTGACCTCCGCATCACTGTCCCCCGGATTGCGGTCCGGGTGATACTTCATGGCCAGTTTGCGGTAGGCCTTCTTTATCTCGTCGTCGCCAGCGTCACGACTGACGCCCAGGATTTCATAATAATCACGTTTTGCCATGGTTCAGGTTGCGCTGTCCCCTTGGGCGATCCGGTTATCAGGAAAACAAAAGACGACGGGGCCGTTAAACGGCCCCGTCGCGCTTTCATGATCAGGCAGACTTGCCCTTCTTGTCATCGTCGACTTCCTCGAAGTCGGCGTCGACGACACTGTCGTCATCCTGACTTCCCGAGTCCGCGGCTTCACCATCCGCCGCGGCTCCGTCACCCGGAGCAGCACCGCTGCCATCCTCGGTGTCGTACATGGCGGCTCCGACCTTCATGGAGGCCTGTGCCAACGCCTCGGTCTTTTCCTTGATGGCTTCCAGGTCTTCGCCGTCCTTGATTTCCTTCAGGTCGGCAATGGCCTGTTCCACTTCGGCCTTGGCCGTGGCATCCACCTTGTCCCCGCTTTCGCTGAGGGTCTTCTCCGTGGTGTGGATCAGGCTCTCTGCGTTGTTGCGGGCGTCGATGAGCTCGCGCTTCTTCTTGTCGGCCTCGGCATTTTCCTCGGCCTCCTTGACCATGCGCTCGATGTCCTCCTCGGACAGGCCGCCGGAGGCCTGGATGCGGATGGTCTGTTCCTTGTTGGTGGCCTTGTCCTTGGCCGCCACGTTCACAATGCCGTTGGCGTCGATGTCGAAGGTCACCTCGATCTGCGGGACGCCGCGCGGTGCGGCCGGAATGCCCACCAGGTCGAACTGACCCAACATCTTGTTGTCCGCGGCCATTTCGCGCTCACCCTGGAAGACCCGGATGGTCACGGCCGTCTGGTTGTCCTCTGCGGTCGAGAAGACCTGAGACTTCTTGGTTGGGATCGTGGTGTTGCGCTCGATCAGCTTGGTCATGACACCGCCCAGGGTCTCGATACCCAGGGACAGCGGGGTCACGTCCAGCAGCAGGACGTCCTTCACGTCGCCCTTCAGGACACCGCCCTGAATGGCGGCACCAATGGCAACCACCTCGTCCGGGTTCACGCCGCGGTGGGGATCCTTGCCGAAGAAGTTCTTCACGTTCTCGATGATCTTGGGCATGCGGGTCATGCCGCCGACCAGGATCACCTCGTCGATTTCGCCGGCGCTCACCCCGGCGTCCTTCAGGGCCGCCTTGCAGGGCTCGATGGTGCGCTTGACCAGATCATCCACCAGGGCTTCCAGCTTGGCGCGGGACAGCTTGATGTTCAGATGCTTCGGTCCCGAGGAATCCGCCGTGATGAACGGCAGGTTCACTTCGGTCTGCGTGCTGCTGGACAGCTCGATCTTCGCCTTCTCGGCAGCTTCCTTCAGGCGCTGCAGGGCCAGCTTGTCCTGGCGCAGGTCGATGCCCTGCTCCTTCTTGAATTCGTCGGCCAGGTACTCGATGATCTGGCTGTCGAAGTCCTCACCACCCAGGAAGGTATCGCCGTTGGTGGACTTCACCTCAAAGACACCGTCGCCGATTTCCAGGACAGAGACGTCGAAGGTACCGCCACCCAGGTCATAGACCGCGATGGTGCCGGATGTCTTCTTGTCCAGGCCATAGGCGAGCGCGGCGGCCGTGGGCTCGTTGATGATGCGCAGGACTTCCAGTCCGGCGATCTTGCCGGCGTCCTTGGTGGCCTGACGCTGGGCGTCGTTGAAGTAGGCCGGAACGGTGATCACGGCCTGCTCGACCTTTTCACCCAGATGGTTTTCCGCGGTTTCCTTCATCTTCTGAAGGATCTGGGCGGAAACCTGGCTGGGGCTGAACTTTTCGTCGTTCACCTGGACCCAGGCGTCGCCGTTCGGGCCCTCCACGATCTTGTAGGAGACAAGATCCTTGTCCTTCTTCGTGGTGGGGTCGTCATAGCGCCGGCCGATGAGTCGCTTGATGGCGAACAGGGTGTTTTCCGGATTGGTGACCGCCTGGCGCTTGGCCGGCTGGCCGACCAGTGTGCCATCGTCGGTGAAGGCCACCATGGAAGGTGTGGTGCGTGTGCCTTCCGCATTCTCGATCACCCGTGCGTCCTTGCCGTCCATGACGGCCACGCAGGAGTTTGTCGTTCCGAGGTCGATACCGATAACTTTGCTCATTTACATCCTCTCTTTCGCAGCAGACTTGTGAGACAGCCTCATAAAGCGCCGTCCCTAGTCCCTTGGAGGTTCGGTCCGGAGGGGACCATCAAACCTGTTGATTTATCAGTTGGCGGCGAATGCCGCCTACGTTCGCATATATAAGGCTTTCGCCTCAGCCTACAAGGCGGGCTTTGGCTTTCTTCTTCGGCTTGTCTCGCATTCGGAAGGGGGGCAGGATGACCCCATGTTCTACAGGAACCACCCTCCCTTTCCGAACAATGGCATATATCTGACCATCCTCTGGTTGATGGTGGCAAATATTGTGGTTGGCGCCCTTCTTGCCCTTTTTGGGGAAAGGCTCCTCGACAGTTCTGCAGCCAGCCAGTTCGGAACGGGACTGATGCTTGTGGCCGGAGCCCTCTATTTCTTTTTCCGCTGGCTCGGCATACGCGAGGCGAAGCGATCTCGTCAAAGCACTCAACAGGACCAGGACCAAAACCCGGACGGGGGACGATCCTGATCCTGTTACAGAATATCAGGCCTGAGTATCCACCTGGCCACCAGGCCCGCTGTTCTGACCACCACCCTTCGAGACGGCCACCCTGGCAGGGCGCAGCAGGCGGTCGTGCAATACGTAACCCGGTTCGAAAACCTGCGAGACCGTGCCTGCGGCCCGCTCGGGATCCTCGATCTCGACCATGGCTTCGTGGTAATGCGGGTTCAGGCGTTCGCCCACGGGATCGATCCGCTTGATGTGATTCTTCTCGAAGGCTTCCAGAAGAGACTTCTCGGTCATCTCCACCCCGGTGACGAGGCTTTTGAGATGCTCGTTCTGCTCGATGGCTTCGGCGGGAACGCTTTCAAGAGCGCGGCGCAGGTTGTCGGCCACGGACAGGAGGTCCTTGGCGATGCCGCTGGCGGCATACTTTGCGGCCTCGTCGCGATCCTTGCGCGCGCGGGTGCGGGTGTTCTCCGCGTCCGCCATGGCGCGTAGCAGCTGCTCCTTCAACTGGGCGACCTCGGCGCGCAGGGCATCAGTCTCGTCGAGTTCATTCTCACCCGGAGGCGGCACCTCGCCGACATCTTCATTCGCCGCGACTTCCGGTTCGACGGCCTCGTCACCCTCGGCTGTCTTGCCCTGTTCGGCGAGCTCTTCTTCCGTAGGGGTCTGTGTCGTTTCTGATTGCTGGGGACGTTTTGCCATGAGTCCTTTCCGAATAAATGTAACTGATCCAGCCTGATTATCTGTGTGAATGACCGGGCTATGTTAAGGGGTCAGCCGATCAAGCGGCCAATCACCTTGGCCGTGTAGTCGACCATCGGGATGATCCGGGCATAGTCGATCCGTGTCGGACCGATCACGCCGATGGCGCCCACGATCTGCTGCTTGCTGTTGTTGTAGGGTGCGACGACCATGGAGCATCCGGCCATGCCGAACAACTCGTTTTCCGCGCCAATGAAGATCTGGACACCCTCAGCATCGTCGGTCAGGTCGAGCAGGCGCAGCAAGGCCTCCTTCTTCTCCAGGGCGGTGAAGAGCTGACGGATATGTTCCAGGTCTTCCAGTGCCTGCACATCGCTGAGCAGCTGTGCCTGGCCCCGCACGATCAGAGCGCCGCCGCTGGAGTTGTCGGCCCAGGTTGCCAGGCCGGCCTCAACAACGCGCGAGGTCAACTCGTCCAGTCTGGCCCGCTCGGTATCCATTTCCTGGCTGACGATCTGGCGTGTATCCTCAAGGGTCCGCCCGCGCAGGTGCGCCGAGAGGAAATTGGAGGCCTCGACCAGGGAAGAGGGCGGCAGGCCGACGGGAACATCGATCACGCGATTTTCCACGTTCCCCGACTCACCCACCAGGACAACCAGTGCGCGACCCGGACCCAGGGAGACGAATTCAATATGCTTCAGGGTGTCGTCCTGCTGCTTGGGCGCCATTACCAGGCCGGCACAGTGGGACAGGTCGGAGAGAAGCGTGGTCGCCTCTTCAAGGACCTGCGACAGGGAACGCCCCGAGGCCGCACACTTCCCCTCGATGATCTCGCGCTCGTCCTGGCCTATGTTCCCGTGTTCCAGCAGACCATCCACGTAAAGGCGCAGGCCCTGTTCCGTGGGCAGGCGGCCGGCCGAGGTGTGTGGCGCCATCAGCAGCCCCAGATCCTCCAGGTCGGCCATGACATTGCGGACCGTCGCCGGGGAGAGGTCGAGGCCCATGTTCCGCGAAAGGGTGCGCGAGCCGACGGGCGCTCCGGTCTCCACATAGGAATCGACGATCATGCGCAGGATCTCGCGCGAACGTTCGTTCAGCGCGCCCAGTTCGGGGCGATCGGCTAGGGACTTCGGTGGACGCCTGGACATGGATGTCATGACTGTGAGTATACCGGAGAAAATCAGTTGTCCGAGGGGATTTTTCCCCCGGTGCATGTACGTCCCAGCATTTAATCCCTGATCGCTGCGGTTTCAACGGCCTGCTGCGGCTGGACGGCCCTGTGCGGAGGCGTTAGGTTCGCGCCGTCTTCGGGCGGCGTGTGCCGCCTGCCCAAACCCTGGAAGGGAGTTCGCTCATGCGCCCCAGTGGCCGGTCCGCCGACCAGCTTCGCGATATCGTGCTGGAAACCAACGTCAACAAGTATGCGGAGGGTTCGTGCCTGGCCCGTTTCGGGGACACGCATGTGCTGTGCACGGCCAGTGTCGATCCTGGCGTGCCTGGGTGGCTGCGCAACAGCGGACGCGGCTGGGTGACCGCGGAATACGGAATGCTGCCCAGGGCGACGGACGGGCGCACGGATCGCGAGGCCGCCCGCGGACGGCAGACCGGACGCACTCAGGAGATCCAGCGCCTGATAGGCCGCAGCCTGCGGGCCGTGACCGACCTGACGGCTTTCGGCGAACGGCAGATTCGCCTGGACTGTGATGTCCTGCAGGCAGACGGAGGAACACGCACGGCCGCCATCACAGGCGCGTATGTGGCGCTCCACATGGCGTTCGATCATATGCGGCGTCTGGGCATCATGACGGATATTCCGCTGTCCGAAGAGGTGGCAGCGGTTTCCTGTGGTCTCTATCGTGGCGACGCGATCCTGGACCTGGAGTATTCCGAGGATTCCGAGGCTGGCGCTGACGCCAACTTCGTGATGACGACCAGCGGCCGCATCGTCGAGGTTCAGGCCACGGCCGAGGACGTCCCCTTCAGCCGCGAGCAGTTTGATCACCTGCTGGGTTTGGCCGAGGCCGGCATCAAGCAGTTGACCGAGGTCCAGCGCGCCGCACTAAAGACGGAGTGAGAAATCGAATGGCTGAAGGGATTGTCCCGGGAGAGCGACTGGTCATAGCCAGCCATAACCCGGGCAAGGTCCGGGAAATCGCCGAGCTGATGGAGCCTTTCGGCATCCAGGTCCTCTCGGCTGGCGAGCTTGAACTGCCGGAACCCGAGGAAACGGGACGGACCTTTGCCGAGAACGCGACATTGAAGGCGGAAAGCGCAGCCGAAGCTGCAGGATTGCCGGCCCTGTCGGATGATTCCGGCCTGGTGGTTCCGGCCCTGGATGGCGAACCCGGGATTTACTCGGCCCGCTGGGCGGGTCCGGACAAGGACTTTGGTTTGGCCATGGACAAGGTGAACGAGAAACTCGGCGACAGCCGGGATCGCCACGCCTACTTTGTCTGTGCACTGGCCCTGGCCCAACCCGGCCGTGAGACCCGGGTTTTCGAAGGGCGTGTGGATGGAACCCTGGTCTGGCCGCCCCGGGGCAGCCTGGGTTTCGGTTATGATCCCATGTTCCTGCCCGATGGACGCCAGGAGACCTTCGGGGAAATGGATCCCGCGGAAAAGCATGCCATCAGCCACAGGGCGCGTGCATTCCGCGATTTTGAAACCTGGTTGCGCAGGGCCGGGTGACAGCCAACAGGGACCTGCATATGTCCAGTCGCGACAGTCTTCCCGAAACTGGTGCTGATGATCCTGGTTTCGGACTCTACGTTCACTGGCCGTTCTGTCAGTCCAAGTGCCCCTATTGCGATTTCAACAGCCATGTCCGGGAGAGCATCGACCAGGATCGCTGGCGTCAGGCCCTTCTGCGCGAGCTGGAGCATTTCGCCAAGCGCACGGCCGGCCGCAGGCTGACCTCCGTCTTTTTCGGAGGCGGAACCCCCTCGTTGATGGCGCCTGAAACCGTGGGCGCGTTGCTGGATGTACTGCCTCGCTATTGGCAGCTGGACAGCAATCTGGAAGTGACTCTCGAGGCCAACCCCACTTCGACCGAAGCCGGCAAGTTCGCCGCTTATCGCACGGCCGGGGTCAACCGGCTGTCCCTGGGTGTGCAGTCCTTTGACGACAACGCACTTGCCTTCCTGGGGCGACGCCACTCGGCGGCTGAGGCGCGTGAGGCCATCGCGCTGGCCCGGCGGCACTTTCCGCGCTTTTCCTTCGATCTGATCTATGCCCGGCCGGAGCAGAGCTTGGCAAGCTGGGAAGCCGAGCTGAAAAGTGCCCTTCAGGAAGGCACCGAGCATATCTCTCTCTATCAGCTGACCATCGAACCCAACACCGTCTTTCATGGAGACTGGCGGCGCGGCGAACTGGAACTGCCCCCCGAAGACTGCCAGGCGCAGCTCTATGAATGCACAGCGGATATCCTGAAGCCGGCCGGCCTGGAAGGCTACGAGATCTCGAACTACGCCCGTCCCGGCGCGGAAAGCCGCCATAACCTGGTCTATTGGCGCCATGGCGACTATGTGGGCATCGGACCGGGCGCGCATGGTCGCCTGAGCTTCGACGGCGCGCGTTATGCCCTGCGTCAGCACCGGGCCCCCGAAGCCTGGCTGGAAAGCGTGGAGAGCCAGGGGCATGCCACCCGCGCGGAAAACGCTCTCACGCTGGAGGAGCGCCTGACTGAACGCCTGATGATGGGCTTGCGGCTGGCCGCTGGCATTAACCGGGCGACGGTCGAGGCCGAACAGGGACGGTCGCTTGAGGCGCTCGTGGATCCGGCCCGGCTGAAAGCCCTTTGCGAAGCCGGATACCTGGAACTGACGCCCCAGCGTCTGCGCGCCCTGCCGGCCGGACGCCAGCGCCTCGATGCCCTGCTTGGCTATCTGCTGGGATAAGCGCGCCCTGTCGCCTGGCGCGCCTCAGTTCACCAGTGGCTCAAAGCTGCCTGGCGCTGATTCCAGACGCCGGAAGCCGTCGTCGGTCAGTTCGTAAATCGCCAGACCCCGCTCCACCTCGCCATCGGGGAGCAAGCGGAACAGGCCGTCCACGCCGGTGTAACCGTCACTGTCGGTCAGCACAGCCTGGTCGAAGACCATCGGATTGTCGCCGGTTTCGGCATCCCGCGCCAAGGCGGCCGTGAGCGCCGTCGCATCATAGGCAATGGAGGCGACCCGTGGCGGCTTCTGGCCAAAGAGATCTTCGTACTGACGGGCAAAGGTCTGCCATCTGTCGTTGTCCGGTGCTGCAAACCAGCCCCCAGCAAGCACAGGATCGCGCCCAAGATTTCCGTTCTCCCAGAGACGCGAGCCCAGCAGCTGCACATTTTCGGGGTTGATGTCGTAGTAAGGCAGCAAGGGTGCAATGTTCTCCACTTCGCGGCCACCAGCCGGGAGCAGCAGGCTGTTGAAGCCGGTCACGCCCAGGCCGGAGCCGCTTACGGTGGCTTCGTCGCTGCTGGTCTGGCTGGCGGATTGGGCCAGCCCTTGTACGGCGCTGGTTTTGTCCACGGCTGCCGGATCGTAAGAGGCGCTTGTCGTGATGCTTGCTCCGTAACGTGAAGCGGCACGCCGGGCGGCTTCCTGAACGGCCTGTCCATAGGAGTTACGGGGGGCAAGGATGGCGATCCGGTCGCGGCCCTGTTCCACCGAGTACTGGATCACGCGGGTGACGTCGTTGGCCGGCCCGATACCCATCACATAAACGCCGGGGGCCGCAACGGACCGGTCGTTGGAAAAGGCCAGAACGGGGACGCCGGCCCGTGTGGCTTGCGGCCCGATCGCCGAAACGGACTGGGAGAACAGAGGGCCAAGGACCAGCTGCACGTTCTCGTTCAAGGCCTCGTCCATTGCAGCTTGCGCTTCACGTGCTGTGCTGCCGGCATCCTTGATCACCAGTTCGAAGTCATCTCCGGCCAGCCGAAAGAGCGCCATCTGTGCTGCATTCACCAGGCTTTGTCCCAAGGGGCGGTGTTCGCCGCTGAGGGGAGCGAGCAGGGCAACGCGGGTTCGCCCATCATCAAGGGCAGCATCCCCATCCATGCCGGCCTGGCTTTCTGGTGCAGTTCTCTCTCCGACCTGTTGCGCGCCGCTGTCCGGCTGCGTAGCCTGCTGTGACTGGCAGGCGGCAAGGCCGAGGATCAGGAAGATGGCGAGAAGACGGGTGGGCAGCAGGCTCATGGACGATCTCCTAACAACAAAGCGGCCTTCCGGCTGAAAGGTGCAAACGGGAATGCAGCCCTCTTCACAGCCGTTGGCACCGCAGCTTTACCTTGTTGCGGTACCGATCGGCAACCTCGCAGATATCACTCTACGGGCCCTGGACGTACTTTCCAGGGTTGATGTGCTGGCCTGCGAGGATACGCGCATGACGTCGCGACTTCTACAGGCGCATGGAATTGAGCGCTCCCTGACGGCCTACCATGAACACAACGCCGGGCGTGTGCGCCCCAAGCTTCTGGATGCCCTGAGCGGTGGCAAATCTGTGGCGCTGGTCAGCGATGCAGGAACACCGCTGGTTTCGGATCCCGGCTACAAGCTGGCCCGTGAGGCTCATGAGGCCGGATACGAAGTGACAGCATTGCCCGGCGCTTCGGCCGTTCTGGCCGCTCTGACGGTTTCGGGCTTGCCGCCGGACCGCTTCTTCTTTGCCGGTTTCCTGCCAACACGCAGCGGCACGCGCCGCAACGAGCTACAGAGCCTGCAGAGCATACCTGGGACCTTGGTGTTCTATGAATCCCCCAACCGGCTTGGCGCCAGCCTGCGGGACATGAGAGATGTTTTCGGAGGCCATCGCCGGGCAGCCGTGGCGCGTGAACTGACCAAGTTTTACGAGGAGGTGCGCCGCGACAGCCTTGAGGCCCTGGCCGCGCATTATGAACGGGAGGGATCGCCGAAGGGGGAAGTCGTCATCCTGGTTGGCCCCCAGACCGACAGCGCGCGCGACGCCGAGGCAGAGGATAACCTGGATGAACGGCTCCAGTCTGCGCTGGCCGAGAGCAGCCTGCGCGATGCCGTGAACAGTGTCAGCGCGGAAAGTGGCCTGCCGCGGCGGCGTGTCTACGCCCGGGCCCTGGAATTGACGGGCAGATCCGGAAAATGAGCAGGTCCGTGCGGCTTGCGGCCTGGAAGAGGGGCCGACGTGCCGAAACGCTTGCCCGCTTGTGGCTGCGCATGAAGGGCTACAGTGTCCTGGCCCAGGGCTTGCGGACACCGGTTGGCGAAATCGATCTGGTGGTGCGCCGGGGCGGTGTGCTGGCTTTCGTGGAGGTCAAGCATCGGGCCACGCATGAACAGGCCTTGCTGGCCATAACAGACCGCCAGCGCCATCGCATAGAACGGGCGGCAACCTATTATCTCTCCCGCAGGCCTGAACTTGCCGACCACCAACTGCGCTTTGACGGGCTCTTGCTGATTCCAGGGCGCTTGCCACACCACCTGCCGGATCTTTGGCGTCCATGAAAGCCGCCCTGTTCAGTCCCTGCGGTAATGGCATAAGGTTCCATTTCTTCACATGGGGACAACGCGTTCGTCATTTTTCCTGGAGAAACAGCTTGCATTGGCAACCGAATGAGACAGCCATGCCGGTCAGGTTACCCTTCGTCTTCCTGTACGTGTGCACTGTACGCGGTCTTTTCCTGTTGAGTCTTGTCCTGCTACTGGCGCTATCGGGAGGATGCAGTCGTACCGGCATGATCGTGGGCGCGGCAGCTACGGGGGGTGTGGCAGCCAGCAAGGACAAGGGCTTTACGACTGCAGCAGATGACACGCGTATCCGTTTCGAACTGAATGCCCTGCTGCTGCAGGAGGATTTCGAGATCTACAATGCCGTCCACCTTCAGGTCGAGGAAGGACGCGTACTCTTGAGTGGCAATGTGCCGACACCCGAGGACAAGGTTCAGGTCTTCCGCCTGGCATGGCGGCCGGAGGGCGTGAACGAGGTCATAGACGAAATGACTGTCGATGACACCTCGGGACTGAGCGATGCTGCGCTGGACCGCTGGATAGAACTGCGCCTGGATACGCTCCTGCTGTTTGACGTGGACGTCAAGGACATCAACTATTCCACTGAGGTGGTGAACCAGAGGGTCTACCTGATCGGGCTTGCACGCAGCGAGAGCGAACGCGAACGGGTCGTGGCGCATGCCAAGTCCGTGCCTTATGTTAAGGGCGTGACGGATTACCTGCGCGTTCTGGAGGATGACAAAGAAACAACGCGACCAGACTGATAAACTGCCAGACTGATAAACTGGAGGAGGTTCACGGGTGAACAGCATACCCGCAACGACCCGCAAGGATATCGAGAGCGAACTACAGGATATCGGACGCCTGCCCGACGAAGAGATCGACCTGGCGCACACCGCTCTGCTGTTGGCGGCTCTTGAGCGCCCCGGTGCAGAGCTGTTCAATTATGAACGGCATCTTTCGGAAATGACGCGGGAAGCCGGCGCACGCCTGATTGCCGAGAATGCGGGCGACAGCCTGGAGAACATCGTCGGTGCCATAAACCGGGTGCTCTACGAGCAGTTCGGATACAAGGGCGATGACGAGAGCTATGACGACCTGAACAATGCCAACCTGATGTCGGTCATGGACCGGCGCCGTGGGCTGCCGGTGGCGCTCGGCATCCTTTATCTTCATGTGGCGCGCCGCCTGGATTGTGAAGCGGTTGGCCTGTCCTTCCCGGGGCATTTCCTGATCCGCGTCGGCTTTGGCGGCGAACGCGATATACTGGATCCCTTCAATGAGGGGCGCAGCTGCACGCCTGCGGACATGCGCCAGCTTCTCAAGGCCATGGCGGGGGTCGAAGCGGAGCTGACCCGCGACCATTACAGCGCCAGCGGAAACCTGGACATTCTTCTCAGACTCCAGAACAACCTGAAACTACGGCTGCTGAAGGCGCAAAGAGCCGATGAAGCGCTGCCGGTGGTGGCAGGCATGCTGCTGCTTGCCCCGCAACGGGCAGAGCTTTGGCGGGAAGCCGGTTTGATCCACAATCATCTGGGCCAGCTGCACCAGGGAATTCATGCATTGGAGCAGTACCTCGACCTAGCAGGACCGGATAAGAACAGGCAGGACACCGCCCGCCTGCTGGAAGAGATGCGTGGGCGTCTGAATTGAAGTTCAAAGCTGACGGAAAGGCCGTGTTACGGCTGGGAATAGCTGTCGGGGAATGCTAAAGGCCCTGCAACAGGCCGCAGACTGGACACGCGTGATCGAGGAGAAGTCATGTCACTTGCCGTTGCCATTCAGATGGACCCAGTGGAACCCATCGATATCAATGCCGACAGTACCTTTGCCCTGGCAATGGAGGCGCAACGCAGGGGGCACGGACTTTATCATTACCTGCCCCAGGATCTGACCTACTACGACGACCGGGTCTATGCCACTGTGCGGCCAGCCGTTTTTCAACACGAAGCGGGCATGGCGGCCACCCTGGGTGAAGCCGAGAGCTTGAACCTTGCTGCCATGGACGTGGTGCTGATGCGCCAGGATCCACCTTTCGACATGTCCTATATCACGGCGACTCACCTGCTGGAGCACCTGCCGGCCTCGACCTTGGTGGTGAACAATCCCGCAGAAGTCCGCAATGCGCCTGAAAAGCTGTTCGTCACCCATTTTCCGGAACTGATGCCGCCGACGATGATCACGCGCAGCAAGGCGGAGATCGAATATTTCCGCCGTACCCACAGGGACATCATCGTCAAACCCCTGTTCGGCAATGGTGGCGCCGGGGTCTTCCACCTGAAGGAAGATGACGAGAACCTGAACTCTTTGCTGGAAATCTTCACGCAGATCTCGCGTGAACCGGTGATCGTGCAGAAGTATCTGCCCGAGATCCGCAAGGGGGACAAGCGGATCATCCTGGTCGATGGGACACCCGTGGGCGCCATCAACCGGGTTCCGGCCGAGGGGGAGGCCCGCTCGAACCTGCACGTTGGCGGCCGTGCCATGGCGGTAGAACTCTCAAAGCGTGATCGGGAGATCTGCACGACCATCGGTCCGATCCTGAAGGAGCGCGGCCTGATCTTCGTCGGCATCGACGTGATCGGCGATTATCTTACCGAAATCAACGTGACCTCGCCCACCGGGCTTCAGGAACTGGAACGCTTCGACAACGTCAATGCCGCTGGCCTGATCTGGGATGCGATCGAATCACGCTTCGAAGGCCTGATGCCGGAGTAGTGCGCCTGCAGTCCAGGGTCGCGGTAGCTATAGTCGGAGCAGCTATATAAGGGGGCGCACTTGCCTGATGTCTTCAGTGCCATCGCCTATGCCTTTGTGGCCGGTGCGACCATTCCACTGGGCGGTCTTGCCGCGCGGATCGAGGATTTCCGGCCCCATTGGCTGGAAACGGAATTCCGCCATTCGGTGATCGCCTTTGGTGGGGGTGCCTTGCTGGCTGCGGTGGCTCTGGTCCTGATTCCCGAAGGCATGAAGCTGACATCGCCGACCTTGGCGCTGCCCGCCTTCACCCTTGGCGGTGTCTGTTTCTTCGTGGTTGATTACCTGATCGCCCGGGCTGGCGGCGCGGCTTCCCAGTTGCTGGCCATGCTGCTGGATTTTGTCCCGGAATCCCTGGCGCTGGGGGCCATGCTGGCCACTGGAAAGGCGACCGGGCTTCTTCTGGCCGGCTTGATTGCCCTTCAGAACCTGCCTGAGGGCTTCAATGCCTATCGCGAATTGCGCTCAGGGACTCGCCTGCCGGCCGGCCGCATCCTCGCTGCCTTCTGTACAATCGTCCTGCTGGGTCCGCTGGCCGCCTGGGTCGGCTTCAGCTTCCTTCATTCCCTGGAGGACCTGCTGGGCAGCATCATGTTCTTTGCCGCTGGCGGTATACTCTACCTGAATTTCCAGGACATCGCCCCTCAGGCCCACCTTGAGCGTCACTGGGCGCCCCCGCTGGGTGCAGTTGCCGGCTTTCTTCTCGGACTGTGGGGCCATATGCTGTTGCAGTAGAGGTTAAAGTCATGACAACAGCAGCAGATACGGCAGGATCGACCAGCGCCAACAGAACGGCATTTCTCGTGCTCAGTGCGCTGAGCCTCTGTCATTTCCTGAATGACATGATGCAGTCGCTGCTGCCGGCGATCTATCCCGTCCTGCAACAGAACTTCGCCCTCAGCTTCACGCAGATTGGCGTCCTGCATCTGGCCTTCCAGGTGACAGCTTCGTTGCTGCAGCCGGCTGTTGGCTTCTATACGGATCGCCGCCAGCGGTTTCGGCTGCTGTCCGTGGGGATGGGGTGCACCCTGGTGGGACTGCTGCTGCTGGCCAGCGCGCAGCATTATATCTTCCTGTTGTTCGCAGCCTGTGCGGTGGGCCTGGGGTCCTCGATCTTCCATCCCGACGCCTCTCGGCTGGCTCGCTCCGCCTCGGGCGGGCGCTTCGGCCTGGCCCAGTCCATTTTCCAGGTGGGCGGCAACACAGGCACGGCCGTGGGCCCGCTGCTTGCCGCCTATGTGGTCCTGCCGCTGGGACAGCCCGGAATTGCCTGGTTCTCCGCCGTGGCCCTGCTGGGCATGCTGATCCTCTGGTGGGTGGGCTCCTGGGCGAAGCGACAGCATCTCCAGGCACGCAGGACCTCAACGGAAGCCTCGCGCACGCTGCCCCTGCCGCGCCGGCGTATCCTCTTCGCCATCGCTGTGCTGGCGATGCTGATCTTCTCCAAGTACGTCTATCTCTCCAGCCTGACCAGCTACTATACCTTCTATCTGATCGACACCTTCGGGGTGACCATTCGTCATTCCCAGATTCTGCTGTTCGTATTTCTAGGGGCGGCAGCGGTCGGCACCATCCTGGGTGGGCCCCTTGCCGATCGCATCGGTCGGCGTCCGGTGATCTGGATCTCCATCCTGGGCGTGCTGCCTTTCACGCTGATGCTGCCGCACGCCAACCTCTTCTGGACCGGCGTGCTGTCGGTGGTGATCGGCCTGGTTCTGGCTTCGGCCTTCTCGGCCATTGTCGTTTATGCCCAGGAGCTGGTTCCGGGACGTGTGGGCCTGATTTCCGGACTGTTCTTCGGCTTTGCCTTCGGCATGGGGGGGTTGGGCGCAGCCATCCTGGGGGTTCTTGCGGATGCCTATGGGATCGGCTTCGTCTATCAGCTCTGCGCCTTCCTGCCCTTCCTTGGCTTGCTCACGGCACTGCTCCCTCGGGAATCGCAGCTGCGCGCGGCGTAGTGCCTGCGCTCCAACAAGCGAACGAATTCCGAATTCAATCGGATGCGCCTAAAACACCTTCGAAAAAGAGTGACTTTTTATGCTGTCTGCCGTAACACCAAATGGTGGTAATCGGGCAGGTAGGGGCGTTGCATGGTCGCACGTATCGGAACGGTGGCCTTCCAGGGGGTCGAGGTTGTCGATGTGGATGTCCAGGTTCAGGCAACTTCGGGCATGCCAAGGTTCCTGGTGGTTGGCTTGGCCGACAAGGCGGTGGGGGAAAGCCGCGAGCGTGTGACCTCGGCGCTGACGGCGCTGGGTCTTTCGCTGCCGCCCAAGCGGATCGTGGTCAACCTTGCGCCGGCCGACCTTGTGAAGGAAGGCAGCCACTACGACCTGCCCATTGCCCTGGCCCTGATGGCCGAGATGGGGGTTCTGCCGGCGGACGCCCTGTCCACCCATGTGGCACTGGGCGAGCTTTCCCTGGATGGACGCATCAATCCAGTGGCGGGAGTCCTGCCGGCGGCAATCCATGCCTCGGCCTGCGGATTGGGCTTGATCTGCCCTGCCGCGCAGGGGGGTGAGGCCGCCTGGGCCCCGGATATCGACATCCTGGCGCCGCGTGATCTCGTGGCCCTGGTCAACCACATCAAGGGCACCCAGGTACTCGCCCAACCCGAAGCCGCCCTGGCCGAATCCGGCACGTCCATACCGGACCTGGCAGAGATCAAGGGCCAGGAAAGCGCCAAGCGTGCGCTGGAGATTGCGGCGGCCGGGAATCACAACCTTCTCATGACCGGCCCTCCCGGATCCGGGAAGTCCATGCTGGCCCAGCGTTTGCCCGGCCTCCTGCCCCCGTTGTCGCCAGCCGAGGCTCTTGAAGTTTCCATGATTCATTCCGTGGCCGGGACCCTGGAGGAAGGCAAGCTGTTGCGGCATCGCCCCTTCCGTGACCCGCACCACTCTGCGTCCCTGCCTTCACTGGTCGGTGGGGGTCACCGTGCCAAGCCGGGCGAATTGTCCCTTGCACATCACGGTGTGCTCTTCCTGGATGAGCTACCGGAATTTGCCCGCGCCACCCTGGAATCCCTACGCCAGCCGATGGAAACGGGCCGTGTTTCCATCGCCAGGGCCAATGCCCATGTAACCTATCCGGCGCGGGTCCAGCTGGTGGCCGCCATGAATCCCTGCCGTTGCGGCCACCTGGATGATCCGGCGGTTGCCTGCAGCAAGGCCCCCCGATGCGGGCAGGATTACCAGGCGCGCATCTCGGGTCCGCTGTTCGACCGCATCGATCTGCATGTAGATGTTCCGGCCGTCAGTGCGGCTGATCTGGCCCTGCCCCCGCCCGCCGAGGGCAGTGCCGAAGTCGCCGTGCGCGTGGCCCGGGCGCGCGAGCGACAGGCCGCGCGTAACGTCGCTGTGGAGGGCGGTATCGAAGGGCGCAGCCTGACCAACGCCGAACTGGATGGCCAGCACCTGGAGAACTGTGCAGCGCCTGACAATGAGGGGCGCAGCCTGCTGCAGGAGGCGGCCAATCGCATGAAACTCTCGGCCCGCGGTTACCACCGTGTCCTGCGTGTGGCCCGTACCCTGGCTGATCTGGAGGACTGTGACGGCGTGCGGCGCCTGCATGTCGCGGAGGCCCTAGGCTATCGGCGCATGATGGCTGCGATGGCATAACCGGATGATCGATATCCAGCAGGCCGGTCTTTCCACTTGGCACTTACATGTTACTCTGCTGGCCTGCGTGGAACAGACAGGTAGGGGCAGGTGGAACACATCGACCACACGGTATTCTATGAGGTGGCCGGTCTTCTTGGCCTTGCAACCTTCGTTGGACTGATTGGCGTTTCCCTCAGGCAGCCCCTGTTGGTCTGTTTCATTGCCGCCGGCATCATCGCGGGTCCGGATGTCACCGGCTTCGCCAGCGCCAACGAGGCCATTTCGTTACTGGCGGAAATTGGCATAGCATTGCTGCTGTTCCTGGTGGGATTGAAGCTGGACCTGCAACTGGTCCGAACCCTGGGGCCGGTTGCGGTGGCCACCGGTCTGGGTCAGGTGATCTTCACCTCGGTCTTTGGCTATCTCATCTGTCTGGCAATGGGGCTCAGCCCGATCGTCAGTCTCTATGTGGCTGTCGCCCTGACCTTTTCTAGCACGATCATCATCGTCAAGCTGCTGTCCGACAAGGGCGAGATCGATTCCCTCTACGGGCGCATCGCCCTGGGCTTTTTGATTGTCCAGGATATTGCCGTCGTGGTGGCCATGGTGGTGCTTTCGGCGGTAGGCATTGGCGCGGGCGCTGGTGGGGATGGCGGGACCATGGCGGTCCTGACGGCTTTGGGCGGCGGTCTACTGCTGGTCGCGGCCGTCGTCGTCTTCATTCGGTATCTGGCAGACCCCCTGTTGCGCCGCCTGGCGCGCGTGCCCGAACTTCTGATCATCTTCGCGATCACCTGGGCCGTCATCTTCGCGGCCCTGGGTGAACTGGTGGGGGTCGGCAAGGAGCTTGGCGGCCTGCTGGCCGGCGTGTCGCTGGCTTCTTCAGGCTATCGTGACAACGTGGCGACACGTCTGTCCAGCCTGCGTGACTTCCTGCTACTGTTCTTCTTCATCTCCTTGGGCATGGGGCTGAACCTGGACCTGCTTGGCAGCCAGGTGGGGCCAGCCACCATTCTGTCGCTCTTCGTCCTGATCGGGAATCCCCTGATCGTGCTGATCATTATGGGCGTCATGGGGTATCGCAAGCGCACCGGTTTCCTGGCTGGCCTGACGGTTTCGCAGATCAGCGAGTTTTCCCTGATCTTCATGGCCATGGGGCTGTCGCTGGGGCATGTCGGGGACGAGGCCATGGGTCTGGTCACCCTAGTGGGGCTGGTCACCATCATGCTGTCCACCTATCTGATCACCTATTCCCAACAGCTCTATCGCTGGCTGGAGCCCCTGCTCGGCATCTTCGAGCGTCGCATGGCCCATCGAGAACAGGCGCACGAAGGCGCGGTGGCCGAGGGTACCTATGACGTCATCCTCTTCGGACTGGGACGTTACGGACGGGGAATCGCCCGCGACCTGATCGAACAGGAAAAATCCATCCTGGGCGTCGACTTCGATCCGGAGACGCTAAAACGTTACCAAGCACGCGGTAATCCGGCGCTCTATGGCGACGTTTCGGATCCCGAGTTTCTGCTGCACCTGCCCTATCGCACGGCAGAGTGGGTCATCATGGCGACGCCGCCGCAGCGTACGGCCCTGATAGGGGTGGACCAGCGTGTCGCTTTGATACAAACCCTGCGAGACAACGGCTACAAGGGCCGCATTGCCGTGACCAGTCATGACCTCTGGGATGCCCGTCAAATGGTGAAGGCGGGTGCGGACGTGGTGCTCAACCCCTTCAATGATGGCGCGGCCCGGGCGGTGGAGAAGATCACCGGCCAGGCGGTGCGCCAGGAGGAGGAGATCTTCGGCGCTGGGCAGGCCTGAGGCCATTGCCCTTCGCCAGTCATGCGAAAAAGGCTTGTCAGGCAACCCCGGCTTCGTCTTATGTCTGCGCCCGAAGGTCAGGCAGGCGCACAACTGTTACATGGCCTTTTCCAGTCAGAGTGCGGAGAGGAGTGAGGCATGAGCAGGCAGCGAGCCCGGCCGGATGATGGTACGAGCGGGACCGAGAGCCGTCTGCGCGGCGGCTTGCGTAAACTGGTGGAACATCGCCGGACCCAGCTGTTCATCACGGGCCTGATCGTGATCAACGCCATTACACTTGGCCTGGAAACCAGCAAGACCGCCATGGCAACCGCAGGGGATTTCCTGGTTGCTGCGGACCGGGTGATCCTGACGGTTTTCGTCCTGGAAATTCTGGCCAAGATGGTGGCCTACGGCTGGCGTTTCGTGAAGGATCCCTGGAACGTCTTCGATACCCTGGTGGTGGGGATTGCCCTGGTTCCGGCCACGGGAAGCCTGTCGGTCCTGCGTGCCTTACGCATCCTGCGCGTCATGCGCCTGGTTTCGGTCGTACCTTCCATGCGTCGTGTGGTGGGGGCGCTGCTGAGCGCGATCCCGGGCATGGGCTCGATCGTCGCCCTATTGGGGCTGGTGTTCTATGTCTTCTCGGTCATGGCAACGAAGCTTTACGGCGAGACCTTTCCCGAGTGGTTCGGCACCATTGGAGCTTCGTCCTATACGCTGTTCCAGATCATGACCCTGGAAAGCTGGTCCATGGACATCGTACGTCCGGTTATGGAACGTTACGAACTGGCCTGGCTGTTCTTCGTGCCCTTCATCCTGCTGACCAGCTTCACGGTCTTGAACCTCTTCATCGCGATCATCGTGAATGCCATGCAGTCCCAGCATGATACAGACATCGAGGCCGAACGCGAAGCGGCCCATGCCGATGCCGAAGCGATCCTGACTGAAGTGCGCGAAATCAAGCAGGAAGTCCAGGATTTGCGTCAGGAAAACGAGAGTTCCAGCAAGGCAGACAGCGAGGAACGCAGCGGCTAGGCCTCCTCAGCAGCCAGCCGCTGCGTTCTGCTAGTTTATCACTTGGGCCCAAACAACAGCCAGAGGATGAAGCCCAGCAGCGGAAGCAGGATCAAGACGACGATCCAGATCACCTTACCGCCCGTCGAGGCGCCACTCTGCACTGTCTTGACTATGGCATAGATCACAAGGATCAGGAGGAGCAGGCCGAAAATGCCTGTAACTTCGACACCCATGAGGTGAGTCCTTCTTGTTATGAAAGCAGTGCGCTATTCGAAGTTCGAATAGGCAGGATGTTAGCCTTCCGGTACCAGCAGGCGACCCAGGTCGCGACCACCGGTAATATGAACGTGAAGGTGTGGGACCTCCTGGCGGGAATCCCGTCCGTGGTTTGCCAGCAAGCGGTAGCCATTCTCGTTGAGGCCGAGCTGTCGTGCCACTTCCCCGACCGCGCGCATGAAGCCGGCGATCTCGGCATCACTGGCCCGCGCGGTGAAATCCTCGGGTGAAACGTATTCGCCCTTTGGGATCACCAGTACGTGAACCGGCGCCTGGGGATTAATGTCGTTAAAGGCGAGCGCATGCTCGTTCTCGAAGACCTTGTCGCAGGGAATTTCCCCGCGCAGGATCTTTGCAAAGATGTTCTCGGGATCGTAGGAAACGGCGGTATCCGTCACGTCAGCTTCCCCTTCGATTCTTGTTTTGGCTGTGGTCCGCTTCGGGTCCTTATCAACCCTTGGGAAGCGTATCACGCCCAAGCATATGGGGGAATCGACAAGAGAACACCACCCCTGGGCCAGATCTTGAGCGATTGTAAGCTGTGGCTTTTTCCGGACTCGTTTATGTCATGTGGCCTTATTCGGGCTTGCGGATGGCCTTTTCGGTAATACCGGACGTGCCCTTTCGTTTCTCCAGCTTGTCCCAGACCTCTTCGGGAGCGATACCCTTCTCGGCCCAGAGAACCAGCAGGTGGTAGAGCAGGTCCGCGCTTTCCGATGCCAGAGCCGCGTGATCCTCCTTGAGGGCCGCGATCACGGTTTCCACGGCTTCCTCGCCCAGCTTCTGAGCGATCTTGTTTTCACCCCTGGCAAAGAGCTTCGCTGTATAGGAGCTCTCGGGATCGGCATTTCGGCGTTCCAGGATGACGTCGTAGAGCTCGTCCAGCACATGGGCGTTTTCGGGCGTGCTGTCCTGCGCGCTCATGATCCGGCCTCTTCCATCGGACGTACGGGAATGCCGGCCGCGGCCATGTGGGCCTTGGCTTCGGCAATGCTATGGGTGCCGAAGTGGAAGATCGAGGCTGCCAGAACGGCTGCTGCATGGCCGTCGCGTATGCCTTCGACCAGATGGTCCAGGCTGCCCACACCGCCTGAGGCGATGACGGGAACCTCCACGGCGTCGGCCACCGCTCGCGTCAGCTCTAGATTGAAGCCTGCCTTCGTGCCGTCCCGATCCATGGAAGTCAGCAGGATTTCGCCGGCACCGTAATCCGCCATGCGTTGCGCCCAGGCAACGGCCTCCAACCCTGTCGGCTTGCGTCCGCCGTGGGTGAAAATCTCGAACTGGCCACTTTCCCCCCGCTTGGCATCCACCGCCACGACGATGCACTGAGTCCCGAACTTCTCGGCCGCTTCGCGCACGAATTCGGGATTGTGGACGGCGGTGGTGTTAATGGACACCTTGTCGGCTCCGGCCAGAAGCAGCTGGCGAATGTCTTCCAGCGTGCGCACGCCGCCGCCCACCGTCAGCGGCATGAAGCACTGCTCCGCGGTTGCGCGGACGACATCCAGGATCGTACCGCGATTCTCGTGACTGGCCGTGATATCCAGGAAACAGAGCTCGTCGGCCCCTGCGGCGTCATAGATCCGCGCCTGCTCCACGGGATCGCCGGCATCGCGCAGGTCGACGAAATTCACGCCCTTGACCACGCGCCCGTCCTTCACGTCCAGGCAGGGTATGATCCGGACCTTCAGCATCAGGTACCTGCCCTTTCATTCAGAAGCTTCAGCGCTGCCTCCGGATCCAGTCGCCCGTCATAGAGCGCACGACCGCAGACCACGCCGGCAATTTCTGTCTGTCCCGATTGCTGCCCGACATCTGCCAGGGCGGCAATATCGTCCAGTCCTGCCACACCGCCCGAGGCGATGATGGGCAGGTTGACCGCCTGTGCCAGTTCGGCTGTCGAGGCGACATTCACCCCCTGCAGGGCGCCGTCCCGATCGATATCGGTATAGATGATGGCACTGACACCAGCGTCTTCGAAGCGACGCGCCAGTTCACTGGCCAAGAGGTCCGAGGTCTCGGCCCAGCCCTCCACGGCCACACGGCCGTCGCGGGCGTCGATGCCCACCGCTATGCGGCCCGGGAAGCGCCGGCAGGCTTCAAGCACCAACTCGGGGTTCTTGACCGCCACGGTCCCCAGGATCACGCGGGCCACACCGGCGGACAGCCAGCGTTCGATGGTTTCAAGCGTACGGATTCCGCCCCCAAGCTGGATGGGCAAGTCGATCGAGCTGGCTATGCGCTCCACTGCCTCGGCATTCACCGGCTTTCCCTCGAAGGCGCCATTCAGGTCCACCAGGTGTAGCCAGGTGAAGCCCGCGGACTGAAAAGCACGCGCCTGGTCAAGGGGGTCCTTGTTGAAGACCGTGGCCTTGTCCATGTCGCCGCGCAGCAGGCGTACGGCCTGGCCGTCCTTCAGGTCGATGGCGGGATAGAGGATCATGCTGAGTCCGATCTCATTCTCAGTCCTGTAGGGTCAGGTCCTTGTAGTAATAATGCCCCTCAAGCCAGCGGCTGTCGGCATAGGCGTAATAGGGGTGTGTGCCCCAGCGTACGAAGCCCAGCTGTTCATAGACCTGGATTGCACGGGTCTGGGTTGCGCGGACATCCAGGTTCAGCACCTCGAAGCCTGCCTTGCGTGCGGCAGATTCGGCCCGGCCTACCAATTTCGGTGCAAGGCTGTGACCGCGCGCCCAGGGGGCTATGAAGAAGGTGGTCAGGCTGCCACAGGCGGCGCCGGCTTCATTGTTCTTGGGCGGCCGAAGCAATTGCGCCGAACCGGCGATCACGCCGTCCAGGCGGGCCACGAAGACCTCACGTTCGGGAATCAGTAGCACCCCTTTCCAGTAGGCTTCCATCACCTCGCGCGGTGGTGGTGTCAGCCAGCCGAAGCCGCCCCCATCGACAATCGCGGCCTCCGCCGCGTCACAGAGATCGTGCAGGTCGGATCCGGCAAACTCGGTCAGACCTTCCACGCGGGTTTCTGGAGTCTTGCCCGGATTGATGGAGGAGTTGTTGTTCACGGTGTCCACCTCAGGAAATTAGCTAGCAGGCGCAGGCCGGCGGCCTGGCTCTTCTCGGGGTGAAACTGGGTTCCAATCAGGTTGTCTCGCCCCACCACGGATGTGACGGGTGCGCCATAATCGGTCCAGGCCAGGACCTGACCCGGATCCTCGGCGCGCAGGCTGTAGCTGTGCACGAAATAGGCGTGAACCCCCTGGTCCAGGCCTTCCAGGACCGGGTGGCGCGCGCCCGGCCTGAAGTTCAGGTCGTTCCAGCCCATATGGGGAATCTTGTAGCCGGCGGGCGCTTCGATCCGCTTCACTTCGCCACCGATCCAGCCCAGACCCGAATAGGTGCCATGTTCGACTCCACGGTCGGCCATCAGTTGCATGCCGACACAGATACCCAGGAAAGGCTTGCCCTTCTGACGGACTTCCATGTCGAGTGCGTCCATCATGTCGGGCACCGTGGCCAGGCCCTGCCGGCAGTCGCCAAAGGCCCCGACGCCGGGCAGGACGATACGCTCGGCATTGGCCAAGTCTTCGGCACGGTCGCTGACCTTGATGGCGGTATCAAGGCCGCCCTGTGCGGCTGCACGTTCCAGCGCCTTGGCGGCCGAGCGCAGATTGCCCGAACCGTAGTCAATGATTACACAGGTCATTCGGCGGTTATCCGAAACTAGAGACTGCCCTTCGTCGAGGGAATGTCCTCGGCCTTGCGCGGGTCGATCTCGATGGCCTCACGCAAGGCGCGTGCGAGTGCCTTGAAGCAGGACTCGATCATGTGATGATTGTTGGTGCCATACAGCGTTTCCACGTGCAGCGTCAATCCGGCTTTTTGGGCAAAGGCCTGGAACCATTCCTTGAAGAGTTCCGTGTCCATCTCGCCAAGCTTGTCGCGGGTGAAATCCACCTTCCAGATCAGGTAGGGCCTATTGGAAATGTCCAGAGCCGCGCGGCTGAGCGTCTCATCCATGGGAATCAGGGCCGAGCCATAGCGGCGAATGCCCCGGCGCTCGCCCAGAGCCTGGGCAACGGCTTCACCCAGGGCCAGGCCACTGTCCTCGGTGGTGTGGTGGAAATCGATGTGCAGGTCGCCTTCGGCGCGCAGCGTGATATCGATCAGGCTGTGGCGTGACAGCTGTTCCAGCATGTGATCCAGGAAACCGACACCCGTGGCGATGTCATAACTTCCGTTGCCGTCCAGGTTGACGCTGGCGGAGATTCGGGTCTCCTTGGTGTTTCTCTCGATTTGGCCCGTGCGCATGGCCTGCTTCCCGCTTTCCAGTATGAGCGGTTCGATGATGAACCGGCGCGGTTTTACCAAGCCGTGGCCGGAAAAGCCACCTCCGCGAAAAAGCGTGACTTGATATCTTGATCCGTCGGCCCTCTGCTGCCATTTGAGGGGCCATGTCGAGTGAAGCAGAACAGAACGGTCCCGCATCCTGGCGGGGCACCACCATCCTTTCCGTACGCAAGGGCGACAAGGCTGTCATCGCTGGTGATGGCCAGGTCAGCTTCGGCAACACGGTCATGAAGTCCAACGCACGCAAGGTTCGACGCCTGGGACGCGACGGCGATGTCATCGTCGGCTTCGCCGGCGCCACGGCCGATGCCTTCACGCTGTTCGAGCGCCTGGAGGCCAAGCTGGAAAACCATCCGGGACAGTTGATGCGGGCGTCGGTGGAACTGGCCAAGGACTGGCGCACCGACCGCTACCTGCGCCGCCTGGAGGCCATGATGGCCGTGGCCGACACCTCGACTTCGCTGGTGCTGACCGGCAACGGAGATGTTCTCGAGCCGGAAGACGGCCTGATCGGCATCGGATCGGGTGGGGCCTATGCGCTGTCCGCCGCCCGTGCCCTGGTGGACATCGACGGCCTGGAGGCCGAGGAGATCGCCCGAAAATCCATGTCCATAGCTGCTGGGATTTGCATCTACACCAATGACAACATCATTGTCGAAAGTATCTGACGTGCAGGAAGAAACCGCCTACCATCCCGAAGCACAGGCGCCCGAGACCAGCGCCAATGCATTCAGCCCGCGCGAGATCGTCTCGGAGCTGGACCGCTACATCGTCGGCCAGCGCGAGGCCAAGCGGGCCGTGGCCGTGGCCCTGCGCAATCGCTGGCGTCGGCAGCAGCTGCCCGAGGACCTGCGCGACGAGGTGCTGCCCAAGAACATCCTGATGATCGGTCCGACCGGCGTCGGCAAGACCGAGATCGCACGCCGGTTGGCCAAGCTGGCCCAGGCGCCCTTCCTGAAGGTCGAGGCCACCAAATTCACCGAGGTCGGCTATGTGGGCCGTGACGTGGAATCCATTATCCGCGATCTGCTCGAGGCCTCGCTGAACATCACACGTGAGCGCATGCGCCGCGAGGTCCATGCCCGGGCCGAACTGAATGCCGAGAGCCGCCTGGTCGAGGCCCTTGTTGGCGAAAAGGCCGGCGAAGAAACCAAGGACAAGTTCCGCCGTATGCTGCGCAATGGCCAGCTGGACGAGAAGGAAGTCGATCTGGAGGTCCAGGACAGCGGCGGCATGCAGATGCCGACAATGGACATTCCCGGCATGCCGGGCGGCCAGATGGGCATGATCAACCTGAACGACATGTTCGGGAAGGCCTTTGGCGGGCGCACCAAGTCGCGCCGCATGACAGTGGCCGATTCCTATGACGTCCTGATCGCAGAGGAAAGCGACAAGCTGCTGGACGAGGAAAAGGTGACTGCCGAAGCAATCCGCAATGTGGAACAGAACGGCATCGTCTTCCTGGACGAGATCGACAAAATCACGGCGCGGTCCAGCCAGCAGGGCGGTGGCGACGTCAGCCGCGAGGGCGTGCAGCGCGACCTGCTGCCGTTGATCGAGGGCACGACGGTCACCACGAAGCACGGGCAGGTCAACACCGACTTCATCCTTTTCGTGGCCTCGGGTGCCTTCCATGTGGCGAAACCCTCGGATATGCTGCCCGAACTCCAGGGCCGCCTGCCGATCCGCGTGGAGCTGGAGGCGCTGACCCGCGACGACTTCAAGCGTATCCTGACGGAACCGGAAAACAGCCTGATCCGTCAGTACAAGGCCTTGATGGATACCGAGGGCGTGGATCTGGTTTTCTCGGACGAGGCCATCGACGCGCTGGCCGACCTGGCCGCCGAAATCAATTCCTCGGTGGAGAACATCGGCGCACGGCGTCTGCACACCGTGATGGAGAAGCTGCTGGAGGAAATCTCCTTCACGGCCAGCGACCGCAGCGGCGAGCACATCGAGATCACCGCCGAGATGGTTCACAACCATGTGGCCGAGCTGGCGCGCAATTCCGACCTGACCAAGTTCATCCTGTAACGCTTCCTTGCGATAATTCGGTTCGCATGGGGCTTGGCTGAACAGGTCGTGATGCGTATATAAGGCGCATAAATCACACAGAGCGTCTACCCGCAGACATGGTCGCTACCGGTTGCGGAGCGCTGCGCGGCTCTAGGCAGGTTCGTTCGGATCTGCCCTGGAGAGCCGGCGCGAGCGACCCACTGACACCGGATCGAGGCGACGGGCCCCTCCTGCAGCTCCCGATCCGGCGTCAAGAACGAAGGAGAGATTTCGTGAGCCTCGGACAGGACACCCTAAAGACCCGCCGTACGCTTTCCGTAAAGGGAACGGACTATGACTATTTCAGCCTGAAGGCTGCTGAAGAGACGCTGGGCGATGTCTCGCGCCTGCCATCCTCGCTCAAGGTGCTGCTGGAAAACCTGCTGCGCCACGAGGACGGCAAGAGCGTCACCGTCGAGGACATCAAGGCCGTGGCGCAGTGGCTGAAGGACAAGCGCTCGGACCAGGAGATCGCCTATCGTCCGGCCCGCGTGCTGATGCAGGACTTCACCGGTGTGCCGGGTGTGGTCGACCTGGCCGCCATGCGCGAAGCCATGAATGACTTAGGCGGGGATCCACGCAAGATCAATCCGCTGTCCCAGGTCGATCTGGTGATCGACCACTCGGTCATGGTCGATGCCTTCGGCAGTGACGCGGCCTTCAAGGAAAACGTCGATCACGAGTTCGAGCGCAACGGCGAGCGTTACGCCTTCCTGCGCTGGGGCCAGAACGCCTTCGGCAACTTCCGTGTCGTGCCCCCGGGCACCGGCATTTGCCACCAGGTGAACCTGGAGTACCTGGCCGAGGTGGTTTGGAACCAGGAAATCGACGGCAAGCGTGTCGCCTACCCGGATACCCTGGTTGGCACCGACAGCCACACCACCATGATCAATGGCCTCTCTGTCTTGGGCTGGGGCGTTGGCGGCATCGAGGCGGAAGCCGCGATGCTGGGACAGCCGGTCACCATGGTCATCCCAGAAGTTGTCGGTATGCGCCTGACCGGTGCATTGAAGGAAGGGGCCACGGCCACCGACCTGGTGCTGACGGTAACGGAAATCCTGCGCAAAAAGGGTGTGGTCGGAAAGTTCGTGGAATTCTTCGGCCCTGGCCTGCCCAAGCTGACGCTGGCCGATCGTGCCACCATCGGCAACATGGCCCCCGAATATGGCGCCACCTGCGGTTTCTTCCCCATCGATGACGAAACCCTGCGCTATCTGGCCTTTACCGGCCGCAGCGACGAGATCGTGGCGCTGGTCGAAGCCTACGCCAAGGAACAGGGCCTCTGGTACGACCCAAGCGAGCCCGAGCCGGTCTTCAGCGACGTGGTCGAACTGGACCTCTCCACGGTTGAACCCTCCCTGGCCGGGCCGAAGCGCCCACAGGATCGCGTCGCGCTGTCCGAGCTGTCCAACAATGCGCGGACGACCATCACGGACGCCAAGGCCGATCCCGCCAAGAGCGTACCGGTGGAAGGCGCGGACTACAGCCTGGACAACGGTGCGGCGGTGATCGCCGCCATCACGTCGTGCACCAATACCTCGAATCCTTCCGTACTGATTGCCGCCGGCCTGCTGGCCCGCAAGGCGCTGGAACTGGGTCTTGAGACCAAGCCCTGGGTGAAGACCTCGCTGGCACCCGGCAGCCAAGTGGTGACCGACTATCTGGAGGCGGCCGGCCTGCAGGACGATCTGGATGCCCTGGGCTTCGAGCTGGTGGGCTATGGCTGCACGACCTGCATCGGCAACTCCGGCCCGCTGCCCGACCACATCGCCAAGGCCATCGATGACGGCGACCTGCACGTGGCGGCGGTGCTGTCCGGCAACCGCAATTTCGAGGGCCGCATCCATCCGCAGACACGTCTGAACTACTTGGCCTCGCCGCCGCTGGTGGTGGCCTATGCGCTGGCCGGCAATACCCTGATCGACGTCTTCAAGGCGCCGCTGGGCAAGGGCAAGGATGGCCAGGACGTCTATCTGAAGGATATCTGGCCCAGCAATCACGAGATCGAGGAGGTCCTGCGCAAGAACCTGACTCCGGAGATGTTCCGTAGCCGTTACAGCAATGTCTTCGAAGGCCCCGAGCAGTGGAAGGGCATCAAGACGGCAACCGGCATGACCTATGACTGGGATGACGGAAGCACCTATGTGCGCTTCCCGCCGTTCTTCCAGGACATCTCGCCGGAGCCGGGCAGTTTCTCGGATATCAAGGGTGCCCGCCCGCTGGCCATTCTGGGGGACTCGGTCACCACCGACCATATCTCGCCGGCCGGTGCCATCAAGAAGGACAGCCCCGCCGGCCAGTACCTGATGGAGCACCAGGTGCGCCCGCAGGACTTCAATTCCTACGGCTCGCGCCGCGGCAACCACGAGGTCATGATGCGCGGTACCTTCGCCAACATCCGCATCCGCAACGAGATGGTACAGGGTGTAGAGGGCGGCGTGACTGTCCATCAGCCCGACGGCGAACAGATGTTCATTTATGACGCTGCCATGAAGTATCAGGCCGAGGGCACGCCCCTGGTCGTGGTCGCAGGCAAGGAGTACGGCACCGGCTCGTCCCGCGACTGGGCGGCCAAGGGCACGCGCCTGCTGGGCGTGAAGGCGGTGATCGCCGAGTCCTACGAGCGCATCCACCGCTCGAACCTGGTCGGCATGGGCGTCCTGCCCCTGCAGTTCGAGGAAGGCACCACCCGCGAGACCCTGGGCCTGAAGGGCACTGAGACCTTCGACATCCAGGGTCTGGAAGAGGGCATCCAGCCGCGCAAGAAGATGCCGGCGCAGATTCACTACGCCGACGGCCAGACCAAGGAGGTCTCGCTGCTCTGTCGCATCGACACGGAGGACGAGGTGGAATACTTCCGCCACGGCGGCATCCTGCACTACGTGCTGCGCAACCTGATGAAGTCCGACAAGGCGGCCTGATACGGCCGTGAAATAAGCCTGAGAACAGGGGCGGATGCGGTGAAGGCATCCGCCCCTTTTTCATGGATCTGCTCCTGCCGGTGCTTCCCGTTAAGTTTATCTGTCGCGATTGCCATCACTCTGTGGGATAAGGATAAAAAGGCATTAGTGTCAGGGGCACATAATCAGGGGGCATTAGCCACATGAGACAGAGTTCGGCGCATGTCATCATCCGACATGTGAAAGCAGCGTCGCGTTGGCATCCACATATTGTTACGCTTTTGATCGCGATTTTCCTTCTCGGGCAGACTGCTGATGTCCGGGCGGAAGATTACAAGGATGCGGTCGATGGCATGGCCGACCTCTTGGCCCACGAGGAGGTTGATGATCCCCGAATCAAGGAGCGGCGATGGCGCGCGCTTGAGGCAAGGGCAAGCGGACGTGATCGGGGATCGGCCATGTACATTACGCCCAACCATTCGCGCTTCGATATGATGACGGTCAACCTCAGATCCATGGTCAGTTACAGTCTGCCGTCCAAATGGCTGGATATTAGGGATGGTGGCGACAGGATCCTGAAGCGGATTGCGGACTGGGGTGATGCGGTTGCTGGAGAATACGAGACCGATCCGGACGGTCCGTTCTTACCGCCCTTTCCGCCGGCACTGGCGGATGCCATGGAGAAATGTGCTGAACTGGGATACGTCAAGCGATCGGAGGATGGCAGAAAACAGCGCGCCTTGTGCTTGTACGGGCAGTCCGTCGGGAAGGCCCGCCTGCAATTCAGTTCCTTAGTGCACAAAACGGTACTTGAGAGGCGTGAGTTCTATCTTGCCCGCTTTGAAGGACTCAGACTCGAAGATCAGGCAAGTGAGGATACAACCGAACTTGCGACCCTGTCGCCAGAACAGGCCTGTACCAAGACAGATGGTTTTGCCGTTTGCGCGAGCTGCCACAAGTCCTTCTCGCAGATTGCCGGCGGCAAGTCGGGCCGTGCCATGCCATGTGATCGCGATGATCAGATCATCGCCCTGGATGTCACGGTTTCCTATAGCAAGTTTGCCTTTAATCTTTCCCGGATGCAGGACCCGCGCATTTCCCTGATATTCCGCAAGGACAACGGTGAAAAATATACGCTCTGGTATCGGGTTGACGGCCTCATGGACGCACTCCTCGCGGCAAGAAATTAAGCCTATCTCAAGGAGTAATGATGGTCCGCACCCTGCTGGTGCTTCTTTCGCTGGCGGTCTTTACGCCGAGTTTCCCGCTCGCCGATGATCGGATTCATGGCTACTGGTTTCTCTCTGGTCGCGACGGTTTCCCCGACTTTGCCCGGACAGATACCCTCCATGCCCTTCATCCTGATGGACGCCTAGCCATACTTCCAAGGGCCCTGTCTGCTGATGCGGAGTCGATCGCATTCATGGATGTCGAGATCCAGGGTAACATAGCTGTCTTCACCTCATCCGAGGTTCTGTATGACAGCGAATACTACTATGAGCCGCTCAATGCAGATCTGATCCACTTCGTGAACATGAAAGGTGAGTTCTTCCTCCGGCGAATGCCAGAGGATGCACACCTGCATGCTGCTCTTCTGCGTCTGGCCTTGACCGGCGAGGTGGCGCGATACCAACCCGCTGTCACGGATGACTTTTTCGGAGACGCGGAGAGGGTTGTTGTCGATCTGAAAGACGATAATGGGCGGCTTCTGCTGGTGCATATGCCAAATGCTCGACTGGAAGGGGCCATCAAGATTGATGAGGCGCCTTGGGGGAGGCCCCTCGGTCCGAACGTCATGGCCTTCTGGCTCACTCCCGGTTCAGCACCGGCGAAGGTGACGCGCCTGCTTTCCGAAGCCTCGCGTCCTCTTCTCCCGGAAGATGAATGATCAAGGTGAAACGCTGTGCACTGGCGATTGCACTCTGTCTCTTCGCAATGGGGGTCAGTGCCAACGAGGGCATCCAGGGTGCGTGGTTTCGCGTTCCTGATGGGGCGGGGCCCATTGTAGAGAATGCCGAATACATCATGGTGATGAGACCAGGTGGAAACCTGGTCGAGATCTTCATTGACCCAAGCAAACGCATGGAGATCTTCACCGAGAGCCGCTTCGAGGTTACCGGGAAGGATTTGACTTTTGCCTTTCCGGACAGGGACCAAAGCCACCATCAGATCGGGTTCGAGGGGGAGGATACCCTTATTCTTTCATCGGGTAGTGATCGTTCGATGGAATTCCATGCGCTCTCCGGGAAAAGCGGTTTGTGGGCTGCCGCAGTGAAGCTTGCCGAAAGCGGTGAAGTACGATCGATCCAGCTCCTGAACGGCGATGGCCGGCATATTCTGGGGGCACCAAAGGCAGCGCGGGTCTACCTTGATGCAGCGAGGGGGTCGATTCTCCTGCTGGGCTTCGAGGGGGCGCGGAGTGATGGCGCTGTCACACGTCAAGGGCACGATTGGGTGGTTCCGGTCTCACATGATGTCGTCGCGCTGGCCCTTGGACCGGAAAGCTTTCTGCCACGTTTCGAGCGGCTGGTCAGAGGGTTATCGACCCGCTAGGGCATGCCTTGTCTTCATGACAGGCTTCAGTGCCAGAGGGCAAAGATGTGCCATATCCATTTGCCCTGAAGACTGGACTTTTCTCCGGGGAGCTGTAGCTTGTCCGTTGAAATCGAACAAAAAAGGGGTAGGGCTTAATGAGGGGTTTGTTGGGGAGTCTTCTTGTCTGGCTGGCATTGCCAGTATTGACGGCACAGGCCGATGAACAGCTTCTGGGGTATTGGTATCTCGAAGAGGGGGCGCCTGGTTTCACAATAGACGACGTCCATATCGGGGCCCTCTATGCTGATGGTACGATCCTAAACCTGAGCTCCAACGGCAAAGAAGTGAGCAGCTACACCTCTGCAGAGTACAGTGTTGAAGGTGATGAAATCACATTCATCTATCCGCGTGGATCGGATGAGGAGCCTGAACGCCATCCTTACAGATACGAACTCATCGATAGTGATACCCTGCTCTATACGGATGAAGCCGGGGATTATGAAAACCCTGAAGATGCCAAGACGTATTACAGGCGGCTTCCCGATAATGCACATCTAACCCTGGCTCTTCTGGGACTGGCCGAAAACGGCCAGCTCGAGGAAGCGGAGCTCGAGGTCGACAGCGACTTTGGTGAGCGATCCGTGCTGGTGACCACCGAAGATCCATTCGCGCAATTCATCCTGTTCAGCGACAGACGTCAGGCCTTCCGCGGGCAAATCAACCGGAATGGCGTGCCTGTGGTTTCCACTGTCTCTAGGCATCTTGCCGCCTTCAGATTGGGCACGGCCTATCCAGACGAAGCCTTCGACGAGATGATCACGATCATGCAAGAGAGCATTGCATCGGCGCAGAAAGCTGCAGATTGAGGAATGGACATGAAAAACTTTGTCAAATTCGCACTTACGACATGCCTCGCGTTTGCGGCCATGCCCGTTCTGGCCGATGAGCGTTTTCAAGGCTATTGGTACGATTCGACAGGCTCAGAAGAATTCGATCTGAGCGAAATCTATTTGATTGAATCACTTGGCGCTGATGGCAGCCTACGTGGCCTTGATGTCAATGTTGATCGGGCGAACGGATTTTCTGGCGGGCATTATGAGGTATCCGGGGATCGCATAATAATCACCTATCCCGAAGATGAAGGTGAATTTACATTAACCTACGAATTCCTGGACGAGAATAGGGTGGTTTATCGCAATGAAGGGGAGGACTTTCAGGCTGTCTTCAAACGGTTGCCCGAGGATGCCTATCTTTCCCAAGCGCTTATGCGGCTTGTCGATACAGAACGCCCGTTACAGGTGAGCCTTGGCGAGAATCCGTCCATCGGCTCTATTATTGCCTTGGTTTCGCTCGACAATGAAGAGGCCAACTTCGAGATAGGCATGGATAAGGCGGCAGTGTACGAGGGTGAAATGACGCAAGGTGGCGATGTCCTGCTTACTGCCCTCCATGATCATCTTCTCATGATACGCACCAATGCGGAGTATCCTGCGGAGCAGTTCTCGGAAATAGTGGAGCTCTTACGCGCCAGGTAGCGTTCCGTTTCCAGGGAATCCTTCAAAATCTTCAATCAGACCAAGCCTGACAAACTGTATCTGGGATCTCCAGGAACCGGGGTTAGCTGCTCGAATCCGGATCACTGCTCCGGGGTGGCCAGCCCCAGGCGGATCAGGCCCTTGATCGGTGCATGCGGGTCCTGGGGGGCGCCGCGGCGATAGATGACGATGTCGCCACGCCGTGCCAGGAACAGCGCCTGCTGCCGTGCGGCCGGCAGGTATCGGCGCCAGAGTTCGCGGCTCTTCTTCGCTTCGGGACGGGTGGCGGCATAGGCGCGCGCGGCATCCGTCGGCGTGATCCGGCCGTCAGGGCCCTTTTCCGCCAATAGTGCCAGAATGGTCTCGGCCAGCGGGTCGAGGCCGTCCTCGGAGGAAGCGTCTTCGTGCCGAGCTGTCTTGTCGTTCATGTGGATCCCGTTTCCTGCTGAGAAGTCCGGAGGTAAAGGAAAGGCGGGCAGGCTGCAAGGCCGACAATCATGCCGACAAGCCGGCCAGGCCGGCGACCGCCCCTGGCGGCCAGCCGCCAGGGGTTTGAACAAGCCGTCATTTCCTGCTCTAAAGGTCTTGGACCAAGGCTGTTGTAACTCAGGACGAATGACCCATGCGCAAGGCTGATATCGCTGCCTTTTTCGACCGGTTGGCAGAAACCAATCCCGCGCCCAAGGGCGAACTGGAGTTCGTCAATCCCTATACCCTGCTGGTGGCCGTGGTGCTGTCGGCCCAGGCCACCGACGTCGGAGTCAACAAGGCCACGAAACCGCTCTTTGCCGTGGCCGATACGCCCGAGAAGATGCTCGACCTGGGTGAGGAACGGCTGCGCGACTACATCAAGACCATTGGCCTGTTCAACACCAAGGCCAAGAACGTGATCGCGCTCTCCCATCAGCTGGTTGAAGAGCATGGCGGAGAGGTCCCGCGGGACCGTGCGGCACTGGAAAAGCTGCCCGGCGTGGGCCGCAAGACCGCGAATGTCGTCCTGAACATCGCCTACGGCGAACCGACCATTGCCGTGGACACTCATATCTTCCGCGTCAGCAATCGCACGGGCCTGGCGCCAGGCAAGACACCGCTCGAGGTCGAGAAGAAACTGGAAAAGATTGTTCCCGAAGACCGCAAGCAGCACGCTCACCACTGGCTGATCTTGCATGGACGCTATGTCTGCAAGGCGCGTCGGCCGGATTGTGCGGTCTGTGTGGTTGAGCCCTATTGCAGCTACAAGGCAAAGACCACGGCCAACTGACAGCCGATCACGTCAGGTTTTCCGCAGGACCGACTTCATGCAGCGGTCCATTGCCACCGCCTCTGCCAGGTTGTTGCGGCTTTCCAGGTGCTTGACCTTTTCTGCCCCGCCGGGCGCTTCATAAAGGAAGACATCCAGGACACAGCTCTGGCTGCGGTACTGCCAGATCTCGGCTGGAGCTTCGTGGCGCAGCATGCGCGGCTCACCCAGAGTCGAACTCAAGCTTGTCCGGTCCAGGCCGATCAGGCTTTCCGGCTGGTTGTGCAGTGTGGAGGCGGGAACCCCCGGGGCTCCCGCTGATCCGGGATCCTGTATCGTTGCGGCGCAGCCCCCCACCAACAACAGGAGGACAAGGGACAAGACGGGGAACTTCACAATGAACGACACTACAGACCCGATCCACGCCTCTGGTTGTTGTCAGCCGGCCGCTGTTGCCTTCTCATCCTTGCCGGCATCGCTGCTATCCGCAGCAGCGGCGGCCGGTTTGCTGCCGGATGGTGCTTCGCTGCCGCTTGTCTTGGCCGTGGCCGTTGCATTGGCCTTGCTGGACTTGTCTTCGCCCTCGGACACCTTGCCACGAATGCGGCCGCCGCGTTCGACCTCGATCTCGGCATAGTGAAGCTCGCCATCGATCTGGCCACTGGAATGCAGCAACAGGCGGTCGCGAACTGTCAGTTCACCTTCGAAGGTTCCACTGATCTCGGCATAGTCCACCATGGCGCGGCCGCGGAAGAGCCCGTGTTCCGAGATTTCCAGAACCTGGGCCCCACTGAGGTCCGCTTCGACTTCGCCTTCGACCACCAGTTTCTCGCACGCGTTGATCTCGCCAGAGAGCTTTATGCCACGGCCTACGATCAGCTTCTTGCCTTCACCTTCCTCGTTTTTCATCTCGGTCACGTTCCCTTCCCTGGCTTCTGCCTGTTCCGCTCCACGACGCTCGGCGCCGCCACTCTGCTCCGCAGGCCTGCGGACGGGCGGGACGGGCTGGCGGTCGAGAACGGCGGAAGCATCCGGTCGGCTTGAGGTGCGTCCCTTTGCGCCCCCCTGGTTGCGGGGATCTGCAGGCCCCGGCCTTGTGCCGGTTTCTGCCTCGTTCTTTCGCTTTCCGAACATCGCTGTACCTGTCTCCTTCTGGATGAAAGGCCGATCACCGCATGGGATTCACGCGGCTATCGGATGGAATAGCCCTCCCGCCGCCGAATCTTCTCGACAACATGCAGCATGAAGGCAATTGCCACGATTGGCATGACGATGTTGATGACGGGAAGAGTCAATAATATGGCTATGACAACCCCCGTCAGGAAAATACGCCCCTGCTGCCTTCGCCGCAGCCGATTGGCCTCCTCAGAGGACATCCGGCGCACGGCCGCAATCTCAAAGAACTCCCGTCCCAGAAGATAACCGTTCACGCTGTAGAAGACCAGTAGATTGAAGGGCGGAAAGAACAGCAGAATCAGGTAGAGCGGCAGTGCCGCGAGGTTGATCAGGACGATGACCAGCGTCATGCGCAGGGCATCGCCCGTCATCTCCATGACGGGCTGGTCCCGGGCCGGCGGCAGTTCCGGGTAATGCTTCCTTTCCACGGCATCGCAGATCGGATCCAGATAAACAGAGAGAACCAGGCCGATGACGGCCGGGAACAGCAGGAAACTGACGATCAGGACACCGCTAACCGCGGCCGTGGCATAGAGGAAACGGATAATGCTCAGCCAGAAGTCGCCCCAGCCCTGGGCATTGGCCCAGTCATAGACATACTCGCCGAAGGCGCTCAGCCCGAAGGTGGCGGCGACCCAGAGCACAATGAAGGTCAGCAGTGTCAGGCCAAAGGAATTGCGCATGACCCGGCGCGATTCCGGTTCGGTCAGGATGCCCAGCGCTTTCATGAAATCGGAAATCATGACCCGAAGGCTTAGAATGCCCTTTCGCCGCAGGCAAGGGGGAATCTGGGCAGGTCGAGGTCGGTAATGGCCTCAATCATCGCACCATTGACGTAGCAGATTGCTGCGGGTGCGGGCCAGACGATCGAACAGGCTGCTCTTGCCCTCGCGCTGGTAGACTTCCTTGAGCGAGGTTTCCAGGTCGAACAGGATGGCACGCTGATCATCCCGGCGGATGTAACTGCGCACCCAACCTACCACGGCCAGGCGCAGTCCCTCCTCGACCGGCGCCACGCGATGAAGGCTGTCGGAGGGATAGAGCACGAGCTGGCCCACCGGCAGTTTCACCGCACGTTCCAGGCTGCTCTCCGTGATCATCAGTTCGCCGCCGCTGTAATCCTGGGGATCGCTCAGGAACAGGGTGAAGGAGAGATCCGTGCGCTGGCCGCCCATCAGCGCATCGTCCACGTGAAGCCCGTATTCCATGCCAGGCTCGTAGCGGCTTGCAAGCAGTTTCACGAAGCGCTTGGGCCAGGCCGCGGCCCGGAACACCACATGCCGCGAGAGCGCCTGCTCCACCTTTCGGACCACCCCATCGCGCTGCGCACCGCCCTTCAGCTGTCGGTTCTTCTTTACCTGACGGGCATGCCAGCCGGCGCTGTTGCGCCCATCCTCGAACAGGGCGGGATCGTCCATGGCCTCCCGCATGGCCTGGCATTCCGCCGTCGAGAGAATGTTATCGATGACGTAGAGCATGGGAAGGCCTGCCGGATGCACGGAACATGACGTCAGTATTGATATTGATTATCATCATCAATTATGGTCTTGCTTTAGCATGTCCTTCGATATTCCGAAAGACTGAGAAAGGATTCCTGCCATGAAAGAACAACTCAAGGCATTTACGGCATTGGGCATGGCCGCCGCGATGGGCACGGGGCTTTCAGCCCCCGCCTCCGCCGCGTCCGACAACTCGGTATCTATGAAAGGTGAGGACTTGAAAGTCCGGACCGCACTTACCTCCGTCCAGCTTGCCGAAGGCGGTGAAGGCGGTGAAGGCGGTGAAGGCGGTGAAGGCGGTGAAGGCGGTGAAGGCGGTGAAGGCGGTGAAGGCGGTGAAGGCGGTGAAGGTGGCGAAGGTGGCGAAGCCGCCGCGGCCGTCAGCGACGATGCCGCCTATCTTTCCACGCTTGCCCTGATGCGGGGGCATCTGAAGGTCGGTGTCGATCTCTATCGCCAGGGCCATCAGCAGGCGTCCGTCACCCACATGAAACATCCCGAGGACGAACTCTACGCCGATTTCGTGCCGGCGCTCGAGGCCAGGGACGCCGAAGGCTTTGCGGAGGAATTGCAGGCACTTGCCGAGGCGGTCGAGGCGGAGAAACCGGTCGATGAGGTGGAAAGCCGCTACAAATCGCTCCTGGCGGCCATATCCGAAGCCGAAGGCGTGGCCGGTCAGGTCGGGCTGGATACGCGTCTGGCCGTGATTCACCGTCTGTTTGCCACTGCGGCCAAGGAGTACGATATCGCCGTGGAGGACGACGGGCGCGTCTCCAACGCCCATGAATACCAGGATGCTCTTGGCTTCGTGCGTGTGGCCGAGGACATGCTGAACCAACTGTCCGAGGAACAGCGCGCGCAGGCCGAGGACGCGGTCGGACGGATCGCGGAGCAGATCGCCGCGGTGAAGCCGCTCTGGCCGTCCCTGGTCCCCCCGGAAAGCGTGGATCAGCAGCCCAGCATCCTGCACGGTGCGGCGGCAAAGGTGGAGATCGCAACTCTTTCGGTGGAGTAGATCGACGGGTACGTTCCATCTGCAAACCCTGCCCGGCGCCTGACCTGGATGGCCGGACAGGGGTTGCAGGCTGGACGCTAGCGGGGGACAGGTGTAGGTTGGCGCCGCAATTCAATCAAAGTCGCTACGGACCCCTCGCATGACGGACAAGAACTTCGACGTGGTGGGCATCGGCAACGCCATCGTCGACGTCATTTCCACGTCCAATGAAACCTTCCTGGAAGAACAGGAACTGCCGAAGGGCGGCATGACCCTGGTGGATGCCGAGCGTGCGCGCCGGCTTTATGCCGCAACAGGCCCGACCACAGAAATGTCGGGCGGTTCGGCGGCCAATACGCTTGCCGGACTGGCCTCGCTGGGCGGTCAAGGCGGCTTCATCGGCAAGGTTCGCGATGATCAGTTGGGTGAAATCTTCCGACATGACATCCGTTCCACAGGCATAGCCTTCACCACCTTGCCGGCCGAGGAAGGTGCGCCCACCGGCCGCTGCCTGGTTTTCGTGACGCCGGATGCCCAGCGTACCATGGCCACGCATCTCGGCATTTCGGTGACTCTGGGGCCAGAGGACCTGAATCATGAGCTGATTGCCGAGGCACGGGTCCTATACCTCGAGGGCTATCTCTGGGATGCCGAGGCAGCCAAGCAGGCTTTCCTGGAGGCCGTGGAGACGGCGAAGGCGAACAACACCAAGGTGGCCCTGTCTTTGTCAGATCCCTTCTGTGTGGAGCGGCATCGCGACAGCTTCCTGGAGCTGATCGCCGACCACGTGGACCTGCTTTTCGCCAACGAGCAGGAGGCCAAGAGCCTTTATCTCTGCGTGTCGCTCGAGGAGGCGCTCGCCCAGCTTCAAGACCATTGCGCGACAGCGGTCGTCACGCGCAGTGCGGCGGGCTCCTTGATCCTGCAGGATGGCAACCGCTTTGAGGTCCCCGCCGAAGCCCTGGGCGAGGTGGTGGACAGCACCGGTGCCGGCGACCTCTATGCCGCCGGTTTTCTCTATGGCTATACCAGGGGGTACCCTCCATCGACCTCTGGGCGGATCGGGGCCCTGGCAGCCGGCGAAGTGATTTCCCATGTCGGTCCCAGACCCCAACAGAGTCTTGGCGCGCTGCTTGCCGCCCGGACTCTGGATATCTAGACCCCTGGACAGCCGACAACGGACATAAATCGTGACCCCAATTGAACATCTGAGAAATATCGCCATCATCGCACACGTCGATCATGGCAAGACCACCCTGGTGGACGAACTTCTGAAGCAATCGGGCGCGGTGCGCGCCAACCAGCAGGTGGCCGAACGCGCGCTCGATTCCAGCGATCTGGAGCGCGAGCGCGGCATCACCATCCTGGCCAAGTGCACCTCGGTCGAATGGCAGGACAAGCGCTTCAACATCGTGGACACGCCGGGCCACGCCGATTTCGGCGGCGAGGTCGAGCGCATCCTGTCCATGGTGGACGGCGTGGTTCTGCTGGTCGATGCCTCCGAAGGTCCCATGCCACAGACCAAGTTCGTCACGATGAAGGCGCTCAAACGCGGCCTGAAACCCATCGTGGTGATCAACAAGGCCGACAAGCCGGACGCCCGGCTCTACGAGGTCCAGGACGAGGTGTTCGATCTCTTCGCCGCACTTGAGGCCGACGAGGAACAGCTGGACTTCCCCACGATCTTCGCCTCGGCACTCAATGGCTGGGCCATAACCGACCCGGACGCTCCGCGAGAGAACATGCAGCCGCTGTTCGAGACCATTGTCGAGCATGTTCCGGCGCCGGTGGCGCAGCAGGAAGGCCCCTTCCGCATGCTGGCGACCACATTGGAAATGGACCCCTATCTGGGCCGCATGCTGACCGGACGCATCTATTCGGGCCGCGCCCGCATGAACATGACGGTGAAGGCGCTCTCGCGTACCGGCGAGCGTCTGCAGGAAGCGCGCCTGACCAAGCTGCTAGCGTTCCGCGGGCTGCAGCGTGTGCCCGTGGAGGAGGCCCAGGCCGGGGATATCGTGGCCGTGGCCGGGCTCGAAAAGCCCACCGTTGCCGACACCATCTGTGAGACCTCGGTGGACGAACCTCTGCCTTCCTTGCCCATCGATCCGCCGACGCTGGCCATGACCTTCTCGGTCAATGACTCGCCGCTGGCAGGCCGCGAGGGTGACAAGGTGACCAGCCGCATGATCCGAGATCGCCTGTTGCGCGAGGCCGAGGGGAACGTGGCTCTCCAGATCACCGAGACCGAGGACAAGGACGCCTTCCAGGTGGCCGGCCGCGGCGAACTGCAGCTGGGCGTCCTAATCGAGACCATGCGCCGCGAAGGCTACGAACTCTCCATCAGTCGTCCGCGCGTACTGATACAGCAGAATGACGGACAGCGCCTGGAGCCCATAGAGGAAGTCCAGGTTGATGTGGACGAGGACTACAGCGGCGCTGTGGTCGACAAGATGAGCCAGCGCAAGGCGGAGCTGCAGGAAATGAAGCCCTCCGGCGGCGGTAAGGTGCGCCTGAGGTTCCTGGCACCGGCCCGCGGGCTGATTGGCTACCACGGGGAATTCCTGACCGATACGCGCGGCACCGGTATCATGCACCGTGTCTTCGACGGATATGCGCCCTACAAGGGCCCGATCCAGGGCCGGCGTAACGGCGTTATCATCGCGGACTCACCTGGGCAGGCGGCGTCCTATGCGCTGTGGAACCTGGAGGAACGCGGGATCATGTTCATCACGCCGGGTACGCCGGTCTATGAAGGCATGCTCATCGGTGAACACAACCGCGACGTGGACCTGGAAGTCAATCCGATGAAGTCCAAGCAGCTGACGAACTTCCGGGCCAGCGGCAAGGATGAGGCCGTGCGCCTGACGCCGCCCCGGGAAATGTCGCTTGAACAGGCGCTGTCCTATATCGAGGATGATGAACTGGTCGAGGTGACCCCCACCTCAATCCGCCTGCGAAAGGGACTTCTGGATCACCACGCGCGCAAGCGCCAGAGTCGTCAACGCGAGGCCGTATGACCCTTCTGAGCAGATGGGCGGCTGCTGCAGCGGTCTATAACGACCGTCGGATGCTGGCGATCCTGTTGATGGGATTTTCCAGCGGGCTGCCCCTTCTGCTCGGCTTTTCCACTCTGTCCTACTGGCTGTCGACGGCCGGCGTGGACCGGACGACCATCGGTCTCTTCGCTGCGGTTTCCACACCTTTTGCGCTGAAATTCCTCTGGGCGCCTCTGATCGATCACGTGAAGCTGCCGGTCATGAGCCGGGTGTTTGGCCGCCGGCGTGGCTGGGCCCTGTCCGTCCAGGTGCTGCTGGCAGGCGGTATCCTGCTGCTGGGCACCAGTGATCCTGAGAAGGCCCCCTTCGTCATGGCCGCCTATGCCTTGCTGGTGGCCTTCCTCTCGGCCAGCCAGGATATCGTGATCGATGCCTATCGCATCGAAGTTCTGGAGGAAAACGAACAGGGCGCCGGCGCCGCCGTCACCCAGACGGGATATCGCCTGGGCATGATCGTGGCCGGCGCTGGCGCCCTGGCGCTCAGCGATTTCGTGTCCTGGTTCTGGGTCTATGCCGCCATGGGCTCGCTGGTGGTGATCGGCATGATCGGCGTTCTGATCGGGCCGGAACCAGCGGTGCCGCAGGCCGCGAGCGAACCCTTGGGCCGGGCCCAGGACAGCCGCTTCGAACGGATCCTGGCCTGGTTGAAGCGCGCGGTCGTGGACCCCTTCGCGGAATTCCTGACCCGGCGCGGCTGGGTGGCCATCCTGCTGTTCGTCCTGCTCTACAAGTACGGCGACGCCATTGCCGCAACCATGACCAATCCCTTCTTCAACGAGATCGGGTTCAGCGGCGTGGAAATCGGCAGCGTCACCAAGTTCTTCGGGGTCTTTGCCACGCTGTTCGGAATCTTCGTCGGCGGTGTTCTGGTGGCGAAGATCGGTGTGCTGAAGGCCCTGTTCATCGGCGGCATCCTGCAGGCCGTCACCAACCTGTTCTTTGCCTGGTTGGCGATGCACGGGCCGGACCTCTGGCTGCTGGCCGTGGTGGTGGGTGTCGACAACTTCACCGGCGGTCTGGGCTCGGCGGCCTTCGTGGCCTACCTGTCCAGCCTGTGCAACGTGGCCTTCACCGGAACGCAGTATGCACTGTTGACATCGCTGATGGCGTTCGGACGCACCCTGATGTCCACGGGCAGTGGCTGGCTGGTGGACCAGATGGGCTGGGTCCTCTTCTTCGTCTCCACTTCGCTGATGGCCATTCCGGGCCTGCTGCTCCTGATCTGGATCAGCCGGCTGTATCCTGCGGGACAGTTGCGGCCGGCCGCAGCGGAGTAGTCCGGTCTCGAGATATTGAGCGCCAGGGTTATGGAGATCGCACTACGAGACCCCGGACCCTGACCCGACTCAATATCCTGTACCTCAATCCGCCCTTACTTCAGCCCTGGCTCGTTGCCAGACGTTTGAAACCACCGGATTTTCGATATCAGTCGAAAAGCGATGTATCTATCTGCGTCTCGGCGCGCGGCTTCAGCAATTGATTCAGCAGTTCAAGGTCGTTGAGCACGGCTGCGGGGTCCCTCTCCCGAGCATCCCTCAACGCCTGCTTCAGCCAGTCACTCATGCCTGGATGCTTCAGTACCCAATCAATGCGATCCTCGGCCTCTTTCAAGAATGCCTGCCTTGTTCGCTGACTCTTCATGGCCTCTTCCGTTAAAAGTCACATCAAGGATTGCGCCTGTTTTGCCGACACGGATCAGCTTTCGCCGCTTTGACACGGCGCTCGGTGCGGTGATCGCAAGTGGCACAGACCGAAAGCTTCTGGTGCAGCGCGCCCGGTCCTGAGCGAGAGGATGCAGAAGCACAGAAACTGTCCCCAGTTCAGTCATTTGCTGGAGATCCGCCGGAGCTCGCTGCCCTGCAGGTGTCATGCGACCGCAGCCAAGCTGCGCTCTACGGGCGCGGTCTTGACCGGCTCCCATTCCAGGTCGCCTGTGTAGCGGACAGCAAGCCGCCCCTGCTCATTCATCGCGAAGAGGTGTAGCCAACGATTGTCGAACAACTCCCGGACGTTCTCATGGCGTCTGAGGATCTCTGTCATTGCTTCGCGGGGCGCTTCTATGCAGACCGAAAGGCGCAGAGGATCGTGGATATAGCGCTCGCCGTCGTGTACGGACTGCCAGGGCAGACCAGAGCGCATCGACCCCCCATTGCCCTCGAAGACCCCGATGCCGCCAATCACGTTGTGCAGGAGTTTGTTGCCTGAGCCGAATGTCTCTGGCGCCACGGTCGAACCGTAATATTGCAGGCTGATCCAGCTAGCAACGACGATCGGTGCGGTCATGATCAACTCAAGAATACTGAACCCGTTTTTCTCATCCTGCTTCCAGTCATAATCGTGCAGGAAGGCGCGCCCGTCGAGGTTTCGACCGATAGTGCGGCTACGCGGCGCTGCGATGAAGGCCTTGCAGCCTGCGAGCGCCCATTCGGGCCGTACCTCGGCCCAGTTGTGGGCACGCCTGTCGATCTCGCTCTCATCGGCTGCGCGCGGCAGGTACGCTACGCGTTCGCCGCGCGCAATCCTTCCGGCGGCCTCGAGTTGCCTGCGCGCATGTCTCAGATCGGTGCTGTGGTCTTCGGACGGAATGTCATGGTCATAGAGGGTGATCCGGTCTGTGGTTGTGTCATGCAGCGCCCCGACGAATATCGTGTCGTTTGGCACGGCGATGCCGCGCTCCGCAAGAACCTGGCGCATTTCGCGGTCATTCAGAAGCTGCGCCAGGAGGCGCGCATTCACCTCGCCGGAATAACCGCCGCAAGCCCCGCACTGCAGTCCGCTCGCATGGGGGTTGTTCACCACATTGGCTCCATGGCCGACCAGCAGGACGGTCCGCGCAAACCCCTTGGTCAGCGACATGGCGCGCAGTACCGTCTCGGCCGCAGCGGTGCGCGTTTCCAGATCGAGTGCGGGGTCGAAGCGTGGCGCAGGGTCCTCCGCGACCGGCAAAGGGCTCAGGCCCAGTCCGTCGCGCAGCAGCTTGGCGAAATAGACCGGGCCCATCGCTTCGACGAAGGCGAAGGAAGAAACCGCGGCATGTTTGAAGCGGCCCCAGGCGCGCTGGGCGCGCGCCTTGTAGCGTGACGCGGTATCTTCAGCCCGTTCGTTCTCGTTGCCCGAGGTGGACGTGACAGTCGGGTTCAGCAATACCGGCAGGCGCAGCTCCTCGACATCCGACGCGAAGCGGCGGTGCTTCGTGAAGACACCGAAGAAACCGGCGAAGCCCAGCGTGCGGATGGACGGATCTACAGCTTCCAGCGCACGGCGGAAAACCTCGGAGCGCACGTCAATGCAGAAGGCTGCCTGGAGTTCGGGCCGCGCGTCGGCAGTCTGCGGCGCGGGCGCGGCGAGTGTGTCGGCGAGGCCATCCTGGGCGGCGCGCTCGGCCGCCTCTTGCAGGATTTCGTTGATAATATCGTCTCTGCTGGGTTCGATCGGTGCTTCGTGGGCCGTGACTGTTACTGCCCATGCCTCTCGGATTGCAGCTTCATGCTGCGTAAACAGGGCTTCTTCCCACAGCAGACGTATTGCCAGAAGACTGATGATCGTGGTGTCGGTGCTCTCCGACAATTCCGCTCGCCAAAGCGCGTAGCGCGCGTATTGGGCCCAGCCACCCATCGACAGCAAGAGTTGATGGAAGTAGGTGTCGAGCGCGGCTTCAGAGAGGCCGAGCCTTTCAATCGCGCGGGCGATCGCTTCCGTGGGCCTCTCGGGTGCATCCTTCACGAAAGCTGCGAAGCCCTTCAACCCCATGACCTCTGGCGTCAGGTCATGGGTTGCATAGGCGCGCCAAGCATCCCAGGCCGAGCGGTCTCGAGGTGCGCTCCAGAGCGCCTGGCCGTTGTCGAAATATCCCCCCGCCCAGATAGTGATGCGGTCGGCGATTATGCCCGGCCAATCGACGTTGCAGTTCCGGGACGCCAGTTCTGCGACGGTGGTCAGCGGTTCGATCTCGGGGTCAGCCATGGAAACCGCTGCCTTCAGGGCGGCAAGGCTGCCTGGCTTGCAGGCATGGGGTGAAGCTGCGAGCGCAGCGGAAAGATCTTCATCCGTGATCTGTCCTGCGGCGATTCGTTCCTTGTACCAGTCCCGTGGCATCGTCACGGGGACGGCGCCAATACGTCTCAGGCGGGCGCCGGTCAGTGCCAGGGTCTGCCCGGTCTGACCCAGGAAAGGGTTCACAGCCACAGAGGACGCCAGCGGCCAGAGCGGTGGTATCTGCCGAGCGGCCCTTTTGGCGACCCCTTCAAGCGCAATGAGGTCCGTGAAATTCATTCCCATATCGTTCGTCATGAGCCTTGCCTCTCCCTTCGCGTCAGGACTGTTGTCTGGTAGACCAGTTGCCGATCAGCCGGTCGAACACCGCGTTGACGTAAAGGCCGTTGACCAGGTGCACACGCAGGCCAGCCGCCGCCGGGTGATTCGACCATAGAGGGAACATGGCCTGGGCCACAGCGACCATGCAGAAACTGGAGACTGTCAGCATAAGCAGCGCCCATTCGAGCGGTCCGGGCGCCGGCGTTGCCGGCAATGTCTCCTTGGTCAGCCATTCAGCACCCGTCTGAAGGCTGAAGTAGCTGACCGAGGTGGCGACGGCGTAGAGGGCTGTCCGCTGGGTCAGTTTCCATGGCGCGGCGTCGGCGAGCCCTTGGGCGAGCAGGTAGGAGACGCCGAAGATCAGGATTGCACCGAGTGCGAGCGCCTGCGGCGATTTGGCTTCCAGGCCAATCCCAAGGCCGATGACGGCATAGATAGCAAGCGCCAGCGCGAAGGCCCGGCCGACTGACCGGCTGCTCGGGATTGCGATCGGACCGGGCCGGTGGATCTGGGCAACCACATCAACCGCAATACCGGAAGCAAGGAAAGCATGCGCCTTGTAAAGCGAGTGGGCGACGATGTGCAGAAGCGCCAGCGGGAAGAGAGCCAGGCCGCACTGCATGATCATGAAGCCCATCTGGGCGATGGTCGACCAGGCGAACGCGTTCTTGATCGCTGACTGGCTAAGCATGGCGAGCCCGCCAAACAGTGCAGTGAAGCCGCCGATCATGACCAGCACGGCCAGTACGACGGGACTAAGCAGCATCACATCGGCAAAGCGGATTAAGAGAAAGCCGCCGCCATTGATGACACCGGCATGCAACAGAGCCGAGACAGGGGTTGGAGTCTCCATCACCTCGGTCAACCAGCCATGAACCGGAAACTGCGCCGATTTGAAGACTGCGGCGCATGCGAGAAGTACGGCGGCCCAGGATACGCCGGCAGGCATGGTGCCATCGCGTGCCTCAGCCAGGATCGTCGCGATGTCGAAAGTTCCGTAGCCGATGAACAGCAGGCCGGCAGCCCCGATGAGGGCCGCATCGCCGATCCGTGCGACAATGAACTTCTTGCGGGCAGCCCGGATTGCCTGAACACGGCTGCCATAGAACAGCAGAAGCCGATGCAAGCACAGGCTGGTTGCGATCCAGGCAATGACGAAGTGGACGAGGTTACCCGCTTGGACCAGAAGCAGAACGGCGGCGAGAGTAGCGGCCATCCAGCCAAGGAAAGCCCCCTGTCGCGCCTCGCCATCGAGATAGGACGCTGCATAGCGGAGCACGATCCAGCCGACGAATGCAACCAGGACCAGCATGGTCGCACTGACCACGTCAAGCCGTGTGGAAAGAGTGACCCAGCTCAGCCCGAGGTCCGGTCCGGTGTGGGGGCCTGCAGTGATCAGAAGGGCGACGGACCCGATCGAGGCGACCAGAGCAGTCAGTGACGCGGCTTCTGTCAGCTTCGGAATGAGCGGCGGGCGCCGGCCCGGCTGCAGAAAGCTGACCAGTGCTGCCAGCAGAAGAACTGCAGGTGCGATCAATGGAATGAGATCGTAGGGCATGGGCAGGAGGTCTTTCCAGGATAGTTCAGGGCTGCGCAGCTTGTACGCCACCCTTAATCTCAATAAAAATACATTGTTCTAGACAAAACGTTCTGTTTTATAGAACAATATGAACGAACTGAATTTCCACCATCTCCGGTACTTCCATACCGTGGCGCACGAGGGGAACCTGACCCGTGCGGCTGAGCGGCTGAACGTCTCGCAGTCCGCAGTCTCCACCCAGATCCGGCAACTCGAGCAACAGCTCGGTCAACCGCTGTTCGAGCGACGCGGGCGATCTCTTGTCCTGACGGAGGCGGGCCGCATCGCACTCGACCATGCCGACTCAATCTTCGCGGCCGGTGAAGAACTCCTGAACACTCTCGGAGAAAGACCCTCCGGCCAGAAGCAGATCCTTCGCGTCGGCTCGATGGCTACGCTCTCCAGAAACTTCCAGATCGGCTTCCTGCGACCGCTCCTCGGTCGCGACAATGTCGAGGTCGTCATTCGTTCGGGCACGCTCCGTGATCTGCTCCAGAACCTCGAAGCGCATCGCCTCGATGTGGTTCTGGCCAACACAACGCCTCCGCGCGATGCAGCGACCCCCTGGATATCGCATGCAATTGCCGAACAACCGGTCAGCCTCATCGGGAAACCTGCAATGATCGGCGAAAGAGTCCCCTTCGAGGAACTGCTCGCGCACAAACCGCTTGTTCTGCCAACCATCGAGAGCAGCATCCGGTCCAGCATCGAAGCCCTGTTCGACCGCCTCCACATCCGCCCCCGCATCGCTGCGGAGGTGGATGACATGGCGATGATCCGACTTCTTGTGCGCGAAGGCGCCGGTCTTGCCGTCGTGCCGCCGATCGTGGTCAAGGATGAGCTTGAGAACGGACGGCTTGTCGAGATCGAGAGATTCCCGCAACTAAGTGAAACCTTCTATGCGGTGACACTGTCACGGCGGTTTCCCAATCCTCTTCTGAGAGAGCTGATTTCCAATTTAGCTGCGTGAAAGAACGCACCTGGTCAGTTATCTCGGATAGCGCCGGCGCGTAGATGGCTCAGGCTCGGGTATATATCTTTGCCGATGACGCTTACGACCGCTCCCGGCTTCCAGGCGAGGCCTTCTTCCACAGCTTCGTGATCGAGCGCAGCTTCGGTTGGCGTCCCTGGAAGGATCAGCCATGAACCACTTATTGAACCAACGCTGAGACTTTGACCGCGACAAAGCCCCTGATAGACTTGCGAACATGACCGAGCGGAAACTGGAGCTGTACAAGGGAGATATCACCCAGCTTGCGGTTGATGCCATCGTCAATGCGGCCAACAGCGAGCTACGGCCCGGCGGAGGAGTCTGTGGCGCCATTCACCGGGCGGCCGGTCCTGAGCTTGCCGAGGCCTGCCGAAGGCTGGGCGGCTGTCCCACGGGCGAATCACGGATCACGCCGGGTTTCGGCCTGCCTGCCACCCATGTCATTCACGCCGTGGGCCCGGTCTGGCAGGGCGGAGACAGCGGTGAAGAGGACGCACTGGCCAGCTGTTACAGGAACAGCCTGCGCCTGGCCGAGGAGAACGGACTGGATTCCCTCGCCTTTCCGGCCATCTCGACAGGAATTTTCGGGTTTCCCATGGCGCGCGCGGCGCGGATTGCGGTCTCCAGCGTGCGGGAGGCGATGAAGATGCAGGTGCATCCCGCAAGGGTCGTCTTCTGTGTCTTCGATGAGGAAACGGCCGCCGTCTACCGGGACCTGTTGTCCGGGGACAGCCCGGAATGACACTTGCCAGTCCTTGCCCGCTGTTTACGCTGCAGTGCGGCATCCTGTAAGTGGATCTGACAGGACCAGGGAGACAGCACCGTGACCACGCGCAATCTTGAATCCTTCTTCCACCCCCGCAGCGTCGCCCTGATCGGGGCCAGCGGACGCAAGGGATCGGTCGGTCACTTTCTGGCCCGCAACCTGTTTCATAGCGGCTTCCAGGGCCCCATCATGCCGGTCAATCCACGTCGGGAATCCATCGAGGGCGTGCTGGCCTATCCCTCCGTTGCCTCCCTGCCGCGCGTGCCCGACCTGGCCATCATCTGCACCCCGCCGGAAACCGTGCCGGACCTCACCCGCGAGCTGGCCGAGCGCGGAACCAAGGCTGTCGTGGTGGTAACCGCCGGTTTCGGCGAAGGCGGACAGGAAACGGGTCATAACCTGCGTCAGGCGATGCTGTCTGCCGCGCGACCCCACACGCTGCGAGTGGTCGGTCCCAATTGCGTCGGGCTGCTGGCCCCACACCAGGGCCTGAATGCCAGTTTCGCTCACCAGGCCGCCCTGCCCGGAGACATGGCTTTCGTCACCCAGTCGGGGGCTATCGTGACGGCCATGCTGGATTGGGCCACAGGGCGCGGCATCGGCTTCTCCCATGTTGTCTCCCTGGGTGACATGGCGGACGTGGATTTCGGGGACATGCTGGACTACCTGGCGGTGGACCCTCAAACGCGTGCCGTAATGCTCTATGTCGAGGCGGTCACTGACGCGCGCAAGTTCATGTCGGCGGCTCGGGCCTGTGCACGCATCAAGCCGGTCATCGTCATCAAGGGCGGCCGCAATGCCGAAGCGGCGAAGGCTGCAACCTCGCATACCGGCGCCCTGGCAGGTGCGGACGAGGTCTATGACGCGGCCTTCCGGCGGGCTGGCGTGTTGCGCGTTTTCACGCTGGAGGAACTGTTCGATGCGGTACAGACACTGGCGACATCCACACCGCTGCGGCATGGGGACCGTGATCGGCTGGCCATCCTGACCAATGGCGGCGGCCTGGGCGTCCTGGCCACCGATGCGCTGATCGAACACAAGGGTCACCTGGCAGAGCTTTCGGACGAGACAATGCAGGGCCTGGAAGCGGCCCTTCCGCCTACCTGGAGTCACGGCAACCCCGTGGACATCGTCGGGGATGCGGATCCGGAACGCTATCGGAACGCAACGCAGAACCTGCTGGAAGACAAGGGCGTGGATGCCCTGCTGGTCATGCATTGTCCCGTGGCGGTGGCGGACCCGAATGCCGTGGCAGAGAGCGTTATTGAAACCGTTCAAGCGCGACCGTCCCGGAAACGAAAGCCGATCTTTACCGCCTGGCTCGGTGACCAGGCCGTGGCCGAGTCACGTTCGCTCTTCGCCGAGAGCCACATTCCTACCTATGATACGCCGGAGCGGGCAGTACGGGGCTTCATGCACCTGGTGCGTTACCGCCGCGGCCAGGAAGAGCTGATGGAAACGCCAGCCAGTCTGCCGGATGAGAAGGATCCGGACCGTGAATCGGTGCAAGCCTTGCTGGAAGAGGCCCTGGCCGAAGGCCGCGAATGGTTGAGCGAGCCTGAAGCCAAGGCCCTGCTGTCCTGCTATGGCGTCGCCACAGTGGAGACCCGCAAGGCTGCTGATCCGGACGAGGCCGTGCGCCAGGCCGAGGAAATCGGCTTTCCCGTTGCCCTCAAGATCCTGTCCCCGGACATCACGCACAAGAGCGATGTGGGCGGTGTGAAGCTGGACCTGGCCAACAGTGACAGGGTGCGGATAGCGGCCGAAGAAATGCTGAAACGCGTGCGGCAGGCCCGGCCCGAGGCCCAGGTGGATGGCTTCAGCGTCCAGGCCATGTGCCGGCGTCCCGGGGCTCAGGAGTTGATCCTGGGCCTGACCGAGGATCGCCAGTTTGGCCCGGTGATCCTGTTTGGTGAAGGGGGCACTGCCGTCGAGGTTATCCGTGACAAGGCGGTTGGCCTGCCGCCGCTCAACATGACACTGGCTCATTCGTTGATGGCCGAAACCCGGATTCACGACCGCCTGAAGGGCTATCGCGCTCAGGCGCCTGCCGACCTTGACGCCATTGCAGCGGCGCTGATGCATCTCTCGCAGATTGCGGCCGAGCGGCCCGAAGTGCGCGAAATCGACATCAATCCCCTGTTGGCCGACGAAAAGGGCGTGATCGCCCTGGATGCCCGCGTGCGGCTGATGCCACGCGACGCGGTGGACAACAGCCGTGGTCCTGCCTATCGCCTGGCCATCCGGCCCTACCCGCGCCTGCTGGAGCAGTGGGGGCACTTGATGGATGGGACGGAGATCTTCATGCGGCCGATCCGGCCCGAGGACGAGCCGGCCCTGAATGAGCTCTACAAGCACCTGACGCCAGACGATGTGCGCATGCGCTTCTTCTCGCACATGGCCGAGTTGAGCCATGAGTCCGCCGCGCGCTTTACCCAGATCGACTACAATCGCGAAATGGCGCTGGTCGCCATCTCTCCGGAGAATCCGGAGGATTTGTGGGGCGTGGTGCGCATTGCGGCCGATCCCGAGAACGAGCGCGCAGAATATGCCGTGGCGGTGCGCTCTGACATCAAGGGGCGGGGTCTTGGGTACCTGTTGATGCGGCGCATCCTGGATTATGCCGCCCGCCGCGGCATCCAGGAAGTCTGGGGGGATGTCCTGAGCGAGAATGCGCGCATGCTTCAGCTGGTCAAGGATCTGGGCTTCGATCGTCGCCTGCTGGCCGAAGACACCAACGTTGTCCGTGTGAGCCGGAAGCTGGAGCCGGCCAAATCCCAGGGCAAGGCTTGATCAGGCCGGGCTTTCAGGCACTGGGCGAGTCCAGGGAGTAGCCGGCCGAGCGCACCGTGCGGATCAAGTCGCTCTGCTCGCCCTCGTTCAGGGCCTTGCGCAGACGGCGTATATGCACGTCCACGGTGCGCGGCTCGACATAGACATCATGACCCCAGACGGCATCCAACAGCTGCTCGCGGCTGAAGACCCGGCCGGGGTGCTGCATGAGGTGGCTGAGCAGGCGGAACTCGGTGGGGCCCAGGTGAACGTTGCGTTCGCCCCGGCGCACCCTGTGGGCGTTGAGATCCACGGAAATGTCCGCGAAACTCAGGGTTTCTCCCGAAGTTGCAGGAACCGCGCGTCGCAGGACAGCGCGCACACGGGCCAGCAGCTCGGCGGGCGAGAAGGGTTTGGTGATATAGTCGTCTGCGCCGCTTTCCAGACCGCGCACCTTGTCGGTTTCCTCGCCGCGCGCGGTCAGCAGGATGATGGGAATTTCGCGGGTCTCGCGATCGCGGCGCAGCTGGCGGCAGACCTGGAGCCCGGACATGAGCGGCAGCATCCAGTCCAGCAGGATCAGGTCGGGCTTCTCTTCCTGGGCGACGGTCAGGGCCTCTTCCCCGTCCCGGGCCTCGAGCAGGTCATAGCCTTCGCGTTCCAGGTTGTACCGCAACAGGGTGACCAGCGCTGCTTCATCCTCGACGATCAGGATGACCGGCTTCATTTTTGTTCATCTCCGTTGTTGGATCCCGAACCGGGGGTCTTGTCCTCGTTCGGCGGTTCGACAACCGCGAAGCTGGAGGTATCGCCCTTGGGGCGGTCGATCATGATCTGGTTGCCGGTGGCCATGAAATAGACGATTTCGGCGATGTTGGTGGCGTGATCGCCGATGCGCTCGATGTTCTTGGCGATGAACAGCAGGTGGGTTCCCGACGTGATGGAGCGTGGATCCTCCATCATGTAGGTCAGGGTCTCGCGGAACAGGCTGGTGTACATCTCGTCGATTTCCTGGTCGCTTTCCCAGACGTTCAGCGCCATGTTGGCATCGCGTTTGGCATAGGCGTCCAGGACCCGCTTGATGTTGGTCTGCACCAGCTTGGCCATGCGCGGCAGGGAGCGCACGGGATCCAGCGGCTGCTGATGGTGCAGGGCCACCGCCCGCTTGGCCACGTTGGCGGCATAGTCACCGATGCGTTCCAGGTCGCTGGCCACCTTTAGCGCCGAAATGACCATGCGCAGGTCTGAGGCCACGGGCTGGCGCAGGGCCAGCATCCGCACGGTGTAGGTATCGAGCTCATGCTCGATCTCGTCGATCTTCTCGTCGTTGCGGATGGTGCGCGTGGCCAGTTCCTGGTCATTGCGCACCAGGCTATCCACGGCGTCGGCCAGCTGGGTTTCCGCCAGACCGCCCATGCGGGCGATCAGTTCCTTCAGGTGTTCCAGTTCCTCATCGTAGGACCGGATGATGTGGTCGCCTTGCTCTGAAGTCATCGTAACTCTCCGCGGATAGGGCCGGGGGCATCAGCCGAAACGGCCCGTAATATAATCCTGTGTGCGCTGGTCGCCGGGGTTGGTGAAGATCTGCTCGGTCTCGCCAACCTCCACCAGGTTGCCCAGATGGAAGAAGGCAGTGCGGCGCGAGACACGCGCGGCCTGCTGCATGTTGTGAGTGACGATCACGATGGTATAGCTCTGCTTGATCTCGTCGATCAGCTCTTCGATCAGGGCCGTGGCAATGGGGTCCAGCGCCGAGCAGGGCTCGTCCATCAGGATCACTTCCGGATTGACCGCAATGGCGCGCGCGATGCACAGGCGCTGCTGCTGGCCACCCGACAGGCCTGTGCCGGGCTCGTCCAGGCGGTCGTGCACTTCCTTCCACAGCCCGGCGCGGCGCAGGCTGGTTTCCACGATCTGCCGCAGTTCCTCCTTGTCGCGTGTGAAGCCGTGAATGCGCGGACCGTAGGCCACGTTGTCGAAGATCGACTTGGGAAAGGGATTGGGCTTCTGGAAGACCATGCCGACCCGTGCACGCAACTGGACGGGATCGATGGAGCGATCGTAGATGTTCTGGCCATCCAAAGTAATCTCGCCACTGATCCGGCAGATGTCGATGGTGTCGTTCATGCGATTCAGGCAGCGCAGGAAGGTCGACTTGCCGCAGCCCGAAGGCCCGATCAGCGCCAGCACCTCGTTGGGGCGGACGTCCAGGTTCACACCGTGCAGGGCCTCGCTGTCGCCGTAGCTGACCCTCACGTCACGGGCCCGCATCTTCGTTTCGCCGATGTTCTCAGCCGCCATTAGCTTTTCCGCCGTCTTGGTCTCGTAATTCATGATCGTCGCTTTCGTTCGGCCCCGTTACCAGCGTTTCTCGAACCGCTTGCGCAGGAAGATCGCTGTTGCATTCATGAGGATCAGGAAGCCGAGCAGCACCATGATACCTGCCGAGGTGCGCTCGACGAAACCACGCTCGGAGGAATCGGCCCAGATATAGATCTGCGAGGGCAGCGCCGTGGAGGGACTGAACATCGAGTCCGGGGCCGAGGTGATGAAGGCGTTCATGCCGATCATCAGCAGTGGAGCGGTTTCTCCCAGCGCCTGCGCCAGGCCGATGATGGAGCCGGTGAGGATGCCCGGCAGGGCCAGCGGCAGCACGTGATGGAAGACCATCTGCATCTTGGAGGCGCCCAGGCCGTAGGCGGCCTCGCGGATCGAGGGCGGGATGGAGCGCAGGCTGGCGCGCGCGGCGATGATGATGGTGGGCAGGGTCATGAGTGTCAGGGCCAGGCCGCCCACCAGGGGTGCCGAGCGCGGCAGCCCGAAGACCTGGATGAAGACCGCCAGGCCCAGCAGGCCGAAGATGATCGAGGGCACGGCCGCCAGGTTGTTAATGTTGATCTCGATGAAGCTGGTCAGGCGATTCTTCGGCGCGAACTCCTCCAGATAGATGGCGGCGCCGACCCCGAGGGGGATCGAGAGGACCGCGACAACCAGCATCAGATAGAACGAACCCACGATGGCGCCCCACAGGCCGGCCTGTTCCGGCTGCCGGCTGTCGGCCTGGGTAAAGAGGTTGGAGTTGAAGCTGGTGGAGATCTGCCCCTGGTTCTCCAGGTAGTCCATCCATTCGTACTGCAGGTTGCTGACGCGCCGGCGTTCCTCGGGGACGACGCGGGGTGTGTTGCCCTTGAAGGCCTGGTCGATGTCGCTGCTGGCCAGGAAGGACATGGACACGCGCTGGCCGATCAGTGACGGCTCCGCCAGCAGGCGCGCACGCAGTTGCCGGTAGCCCTGGCCGCTGAGGACGCCGCGCAGATCGCGCGCCGCGCCGGGAGCGTCGGCATTCGGCAGGTTTTCCGCGAGGGCGCTGGACAGCAGGTTGCGGTAGTTGCCGGCGCCGATTTCCTCAGCCGTGGGCGTCGTCCCCTCGAAGGTGAAGTCGGCGGGATCGACATAGACCTCCAGCTCGATCTCCGTGTTCACGAAGGCGGTATAGCCCTGGCTGACGATGGTGAAGAGCAGCACCGCGAGCACGCCCAGTGCCGCCACGATCGCGGCAATGCCGTAGAGCCGGAAACGCCGTTCGGCGGCATAGCGACGGCGCAGGCGGTCCTGGGCTGCCGCCGAGGTGTGCAGGCCGTGTGTCGGGAAGGAGCTCGGGGTCGTATCAGTCATATTTCTCGCGATATCTGCGGACCACCAGGATGGCCATGACATTGAGGCAGAGCGTGGTCAGGAAGAGCATGAAGCCCAACGCGAAGGCGGACAGCGTCTTGGCGCTGTCGAAGGCCGTGTCGCCCGTCAGGTTGGCCACGATCTGGACCGTCACGGTTGTGACCTGCTCCAGCGGGTTGAGTGTCAGGTTGGCGGACAGGCCGGCGGCCATGACAACGATCATGGTCTCGCCCACCGCGCGGCTGACGGCCAGCAGGATGGCGCCGACAATGCCGGGCAGGGCGGCCGGAAAGATCACCTGGCGGATGGTTTCGGACTTGGTCGCGCCCAGGCCGGCGGAGCCTTCGCGCAGGGACTGCGGGACTGCGCGGATCGCGTCGTCCGACAGCGAGGAGACGAAGGGAATGATCATGATGCCCATGACCGAGCCGGCGGCCAGGGCGCTGTTGGCCGAGACCGGAAGGCCCAGGACCTCGCCGACCTGCCGGAAGGCCGGCGCTACCGTAAGGGCGGCGAAGAAACCGTAGACGATGGTCGGAATTCCGGCCAGCACCTCCAGCACGGGCTTGATCGAACCGCGGATGCGCGAAGGCGCATACTCCGACAGGTAGATGGCGCTCAACAGGCCAATGGGCACGGCCACAGCCATGGCGATGGCCGCGATCAGCATGGTGCCCATGAAGACCGGCACGGCCCCGAACGCGCCGGAGGAGCCCACCTGGTCCTCGCGGATGGCGGTCTGCGGACTCCACTTCAGCCCGAAGACAAAATCGATGATGGAATAGCGTTCGAAGAAGCGCAGGGATTCGAAGAACAGTGAGATCACGATACCGAAGGTCGTGATGATGGCGATCACCGAGCAGAGGATCATCAGCACCTGGGCCGTGCGTTCCACGCGATGGCGCGCCTGAAACTGCGGGGCGAGATGACGCGCGGCAAAGGCCAGCGCCATGAGGGAGAGTGCCAGCGCCAGGATGCCGACAGCCCACTGGCCGCTCGCCTGCAGGCTGTTCATGTACTCGGCCGCGGCAATGATGACCGGATCGTCCGAGGCGAAGCCCCCGCCGAAAGCCGTGTTCTTGATGGTCGCTAGCAACAGCCCGCGCTTGCCTGCGTCCGCACCTTCCAGCCGTTCCGCAGGCAGGGAATACAAGGCCATCTGGTCGATGATCGCCTGTCCGAAAAGGCTCCAGCAGAGCAGGACCACCAGGCTGGGCAGGGCCGCCCAGAGTGCGACGTAAGACCCGTGATAGGCTGGCAGGGAGTGCAGCTTGCCTGCCACCGCACCATCGCCTGCCAGTTTCCAGGCGCGCCGTTTGCCCAGGAAATAACCGTAGACGGCCAGCAGGATGACGATCAGGGCAACGGTGGTCAGGGGCATGATGCTGGAGTACCTGCCAAGAAGAAATGGCGGCGCGAAACTGTGTCGGTCTCGCGCCGCCGGGTGAAGGGATCCTTACTCGAAGCGGCTCATGTGTTCGCCGTTGCGCACGCTCTCACGGGTTTCGGCCCGCTCGTTTTCGGGCGCCGGCACCAGGCCGATGTCCGTCAGATAGCCGCCCGGACCGATGGCGGCCTCGTTGGTGGCCTCTTCGATGAAGGCTTCCATGCCTGGAATGACACCGCGATGGGCGTTCTTGTAATAGAGGAAGATCGGCCGGGAGACAGGGTACGAACCGTCGGCGATTGTGGCTTCCGCAGGTTCGACGCCCTCGATGGAGACCACCTGCAGGCTGTCCTGATTCTCGTAGAAGAAGGAATAGCCGAAGATGCCGTAGGCCGTGGGATCGGAATCGAGGCGCTGGACGATCAGGTTGTCGTTCTCGCCGGCTTCGATGAACTTACCGTCCTCGCGCATGCGCTGGCAGACTTCCTCATAGCGAACCTCGTCGCTTTCGTGCAGGGCTTCGATGGCCTCGAACTCGCTGCAGCCGGCTTCCATCACCAGCTCGACCCAGGCATCGCGCGTGCCGGAGGTCGGTGGCGGCCCCATGACCTGGATCTCGGCATCGGGGAAATCGGGGTTCACGTCGGTCCAGGTCTCGTGCGGGTTTTCGACGATCTCGCCATCGACTGCGACCTCGGCGGCCAGGGCCTGGTGCAATTCGGCCAGGCTGATGTCGAAAACCTCGCCGTCACGGCTGGTGGCCAGGGCAATGCCGTCGTAGCCGAGCAGCTGTTCGCTGATGTCGTCGACACCATTGCCGCCACAGAGTTCGTATTCCGATTGCTTCATGGCACGCGACGCACCGGTCAGGTCGGGATGGTCCACGCCGACACCCTGGCAGAAGATCTGCATGCCGCCGCCGGTGCCGGTGGACTCGATGACCGGGGCCGCATTGCCGGTCATGTTGGCGAATTCCTCGGCGAGCACCGTGGAATAGGGAAAGACGGTCGAGGAACCCACGCCGCGAAGCTGTTCGCGGGACTGGGCCTGGGCGCCGGAGGCTACAGCCAGGGCCGCGGCCGCCAGGGTGCTGGCAAGAAGAACCTTTTTCATGAGTTGCTCACCTCCTGAAGGGTGCAGTTTCAGATTTGGATCCCTTGAGGCACAGGTCACGTGCCTGCGGGCCTCAACGATGCGGCTGACCCTATCCAGACTTGGAAAAGGTTATATGACCTTTGTGTTACGGTTTTTTGAAACCCGGCCGTTTTTTTTACAGACCCGGGACCGAAGTTTCATGCGCAAGGTCTAGTCGGATTGGCGATCCTTCAGGCTTTCCTGCTCCGCTCGGGTTTCGGCAGGCAGGTAGACGGTAAAGGTCGAACCTCTGCCTACTTCGCTGTCCACCTTCAGGAAGCCGCGATGGCGGTTGAGGATATGCTTCACGATGGCCAGCCCCAGGCCGGTGCCCCCCAGTTCGCGCGAGCGGGCGTTGTCCACGCGATAGAAACGTTCGGTCAATCGGGTCAGGTGCTGACGCGAGATGCCCTCGCCCTGGTCGATGACGTGAATGGCCAGGCCTGAACGCCCCAGCCGCCGCGCGCCGGCATCGCTGTCGGGTTGCACGATTGCGCCACTGATCTTCACTTCACTGTCGGGACGGCCGTACTTGATTGCGTTGTCGACGAGATTCTGGAAAACCTGGGTCAATTCATCCGCGTCGCCCACCACCGGCGGCAGGTCCGGAAGTTCGACCTTCAGGCGAATGTTCTTGTCCCGGGCCCTGAAATCCAGGGTCTGGAGGAGCTTTTCCAGCAGGGGATTTAAGGCGATTTCGCTGGCGGGCAGGGAGTGCTCGCGCATCTCGATGCGAGACAGGCTCAACAGGTCTTCCACCAGCCGGATCATGCGGCTTGTCTGATCCTGCATGATTGTTAGGAAGGACTCCCGGGCTTCGCTGTCATCCCGGGCCGGGCCGCGCAGGGTTTCGATGAAGCCGATCAGGCTGGACAAGGGAGTGCGCAGCTCATGACTGGCGTTGGCAACGAAGTCGGCGCGCATGCGTTCGGCGCGATAGGCGGCCGTCAGGTCATGCAGGGCAACGATGGCGATGGTTCCGTCGGATGCGGGCGTTTGGAGCGGCACGACCCGGGCGCTGAAGTGTCGCTCTATATCGTCGTGCAGCTGGAAGTCCACTTCCTGCTCCGCTTCGCCGGCGATGACGGCATCGGCGGCCGCGACAAGCGAAGGGTGACGCACGACAGAGAGCAGGTCGCGCTTGGCAAGATCGCTGCCCAGCAATTTCAGGGCGGCTTCGTTGGCGCCCAGGATGCGACGTGTCCGATCCAGCATCAGCAGGGGGTCCGGTAGGGCGGAAAGGATCGCCTGGCTGTTGGCGGTTACCTCCTGCAGCTCCTGCTTCTGCCGTTCGCGTTCGCTGGCCGTATGATAGATGGCGGCATCCAGATGCGGGGAGAGGATGTCCGCGCCAGCCGACGGCGGGCGGGGCAATATGCCCCGGGCCGATCGGTGCGAGGGCTGGCGAATGGATTCGAGGTAGTCATACAGCCCGTGGAGATGCCGGAAATGCTGGCGCAGAAGAACTCCGGTTCCCAGAAGGACGGCCAGGAAACCCAATAAGGCCCAGGTCCAGGGCAGGAGGCCGATGATGAGGAACAGCAACAGCACCAGTCCCGCCGGGGCCGACAGGGCGAGGGTGGCAAGCGGCAGATAGCGCCAGAGCTGGGCCTTGCGGGACATCCTGTCCTTCCCTGAAATTGCTGATACGGACCCTTGACCCGACGCGGTGACCACGCCGAGCCAGAGCCTAGCAGACGACTGTTACAAAACCGAGACAGACCGATTGCATCGGAGGTCTCCGGGCAAACCGTCAGCGGAAGGCCTGTACGTCAGTCGCCGCGGTTCTGGATCGCACCGTGCGCTGCAAGCGCCGCCGAGGTGACCAGGTCGCTGACGGTTGAGCCCAGGCTGACGATCTGGGCCGGTTTGCCAAGACCCATGAGCAGCGGGCCGATCATGGTTCCGGAGCCAAGCTCCTTGACCAGCTTGGTGACGATGTTGGCTGAGTGAAGGGCCGGCATGATCAGGACGTTGGCGGGCCCCGAGAGGCGACAGAAAGGATAGAGCTCCATCATCAGGTCATGGTTCAGCGCCACGTCGGCCTGCATCTCTCCGTCGTACTCGAAATCCGGCTGGCGTGCGTCCAACAGATCCAGCGCTTCGCGTACGCGTACGGCCTTCTCGCGCGGTGGATTGCCGAAGTTGGAGAAACTGAGCAGGGCCACGCGGGGTTCATGCCCCATGGCCCGGGCCGTCTCGGCGGCCTGTTCGGTGATGTCCGCCAGGACTTCGGCAGGTGGCAGCTCGTGAATCTGGGTGTCCGCGATGAAGATCGAGCGGCCGCGATAGACCATGATGTTCAGGCAGTAGACCTGGTGGTTCGGACGGCTGTCCAGGCAGAGCCTGAGGTCGTCGTAGGCGATGTTGAAGGGCCGCGTAAGCCCGGTCACCAGGGCGTCGGCCTCGCCACAGGCCAGCATGCAGCCGGCGAAGACATTGCGGTTCTGGTTGACCATCCTCTGGCAATCCCGGAACAGCTGGCCCTTGCGATTCAGGCGATTGTAGAGGAACTCGGTATAGCGTTCCCTGTGATTTCCGATCGCTGCATTGACGATCTCGGCGAAATCGCCCTGCAGACCGATGGCCTGCATGGTTTCCTTTATGCGTTCCTCGCGCCCCACCAGGATCGGCGTGCCGAAACCGGCGTTGTAGTAGGACAGGGCGGCACGGATCGTCGTCTCTTCCTCGCCTTCGGCGAAGACCACGCGGCGCGGCGAATGGCGGACCTTCTCGAAGATGTTCTGCAGGCTGGAGGCGGTGGGGTCGAGCCGTCCAGTGAGCTGCTGTACATAGCCCTCCATATCCTCGATAGGTTTGCGGGCGACGCCGCTGTCGACGGCCGCCTGTGCCACGGCCAGCGGAACCTTGACGATCAGGCGGGGGTCGAAGGGTGCGGGAATGATGTACTCTCGGCCGTACCGCAGGCGGCGGCCGGAATAGGCGCGGTCCACCTCGTCGGGCACATCCTCACGGGCCAGCGCCGCCAGTGCCTCGGCAGCGGCCACCTTCATCTCCATGTTGATGGTCGAGGCGCGGACGTCCAAGGCTCCGCGGAAGATATAGGGAAAGCCCAGCACGTTGTTGACCTGGTTGGGATAGTCCGAGCGGCCGGTCGCCATGATAGCGTCGTTGCGCACTTCGGCCACCTCTTCCGGCGTGATTTCCGGGTCGGGATTGGCCATGGCGAAGATCACGGGATCGTCGGCCATGGACTTCACCATGTCCTGGGTCAGTGCGCCCTTCGCCGACAGGCCGAAGAAGATATCCGCCCCCTCCAGGGCCTCGGCCAGGGTCCGGCGATCCGTCTTGACGGCATGGGCCGATTTCCATTGGTTCATGCCTTCCTTGCGGCCCTGGTGGATCACGCCCTTGGTGTCGCAGATGATGACGTTCTCAGTCTTGAAGCCCATGGCCTTCACCAGTTCGGCGCAGGCGATGCCGGCCGCGCCGGCCCCGTTTATGACCATCTTCGCTTCGGGCATCTCACGTCCGGTGAGGTGCAGGGCGTTGATGATGCCGGCCGCCGCGATGATGGCCGTGCCATGCTGGTCGTCATGGAAGACCGGGATGTCCAGCAGCTCCTTCAGCTGCTGTTCGATGATGAAGCATTCGGGGGCCTTGATGTCCTCCAGGTTGATCCCGCCGAAGGAGGCGCCCAGGAAGCGCACGCAGTTGATGAACTCGTCCACGTCCTCGGTGGAAACCTCGAGATCGAAGCCATCCACATCGGCAAAGCGCTTGAAGAGGACGGCCTTGCCTTCCATCACGGGTTTGGAAGCTGCGGCCCCGAGGTTGCCGAGACCCAGGACAGCGGTGCCGTTGGATATGACCGCGACCAGGTTTCCCTTCGCCGTGTAATCATAGGCCAGGGAGACGTCGTCGGCGATGCGCAGGCAGGGTTCGGCCACGCCCGGGGAATAGGCCAGCGACAGATCGCGCTGTGTGGTCAGCGGTTTCGTGGGCGTGATTTCAAGCTTTCCTGGCCGTCCCTGTGCGTGAAAATCCAGGGCTTCGGCTGCGTTCGTCCGGGGCGTTTTCTTTTCCATTCCCAGTCTCTTTTCTTGTTCTGCTCAGGCCGCAAAGCGTTGCGACGCTTTATCCGGACGCGGAATGTTAGTGCAAGTCGATGCCTGAGGAAACGATGAACCCGGTGGGCTGTCGCATGGCGCCGAATTTCCGGCGGCGCTGTGATTGACGCGTGCTCGTTCGACAGGAAATGATAGGCTTTCGCATCGTTTACCTTGAGTCGCCCGAAAGAAGGAAGTGAGGAAGGCATGAAGACAAGAGCTGCCGTCGCATTCGAGGCCGGAAAGCCGTTGGAAGTCACCGAGGTTGACCTGGAGGGGCCGCGCGAAGGCGAGGTGCTGGTCGAGATCAAGGCGACGGGTGTCTGTCATACCGACGCCTTCACGCTGTCCGGATCGGATCCGGAGGGCCTCTTCCCCACCATCCTGGGTCACGAGGGCGCCGGGGTCGTTGTGGAAACCGGTCCTGGCGTGAAGGACCTTAAGCCCGGCGACCATGTGATCCCGCTCTATACGGCAGAATGCCGGGAGTGCAAGTTCTGCCTGAATCCCAAGACCAACCTCTGCCAGAAGGTGCGGGCCACGCAGGGCCAGGGCCTGATGCCCGACGGCACCAGCCGCTTTTCGCTGGATGGCAAGCCATTGCACCACTACATGGGCTGCTCGACCTTCTCCAATCATACGGTCCTGCCGGAGGTTTCGCTGGCGAAGATCCGCCAGGACGCGCCCTTCGACAAGGTCTGCTACATCGGCTGCGGGGTTACCACCGGTATCGGTGCCGTGGTCTTCACCGCAAAAGTGGAGCCCGGCGCGACCGTTGCCGTCTTCGGCCTGGGCGGTATCGGCCTGAATGTCATCCAGGGCGCGCGCATGGTGGGCGCCGACCGCATCATCGGTGTCGACATCAATCCCGACAAGAAGCCCTTGGCCGAGAAGTTCGGCATGACCGACTTCGTCAATCCAAACGATGTGGACAACGTCACCCAGGCCATCGTCGAGATGACCGATGGCGGCGTCGACTACAGCTTCGAGTGCATCGGCAACGTCTCCGTCATGCGCCAGGCGCTGGAGTGTGCACACAAGGGCTGGGGCCAGAGCATCATCATCGGTGTCGCCGGCGCCGGAGAGGAAATTTCGACCCGTCCCTTCCAGCTGATCACCGGCCGGACCTGGAAGGGCAGCGCCTTTGGGGGCGCACGCGGCCGCACGGATGTGCCGCGCATTGTCGATTGGTACATGGACGGCAAGATCAACATCGACGACATGATCACCCACACCATGCCGCTGGATAAGATCAACGACGCCTTCGACCTGATGCATGAAGGCAAGTCGATCCGCAGCGTGATCACGTACTGACCATCTCAAGCCGGGGCCGCCTTCAAGGGGCGGCCCTGCTGCTTCAGCCTCTATCGGGAGAGCAAACATGACCCTGGAAATCCGGGCCAGCAGCCGTTGTTTCGGTGGCGAGGTGCGTTATTGCAGCCACCCCTCCACTGCCACCGGTACCGAGATGCGATTTTCGGCCTACCTGCCGCCAGGTGAAGGCCCCTTCCCCGTCCTGCTCTGGCTGTCGGGCCTGACCTGTACCGAAGACAATTTCACCAGCAAGGCCGGCGCCTATCGCAAGGCGGCGGAACTGGGGCTGATGGTGGTGGCTCCGGACACCAGCCCCCGTGGCGAGGGCGTGGCCAATGACGACAGCTATGACCTGGGCCAGGGGGCCGGTTTCTATGTGGACGCAACGGAGGCGCCCTGGTCACCGCATTTCAGAATGGAAAGCTATGTCACGCAGGACCTGATCGCCGTCGTGCAGCAGGAACTGCCGGCGCGCAAGGGTCCCATGGCGATCTCGGGGCACTCGATGGGCGGTCATGGTGCCTTGACGCTGGCCCTGAACAATCCCGGGCTGTTCACCTCGGTTTCGGCATTCGCGCCCATTGCCTCACCAACCCGCTGCCCCTGGGGCGAGAAGGCCCTGGGGGCCTACCTGGGCCCCCGCTCGGAAGCCTGGGAGCAGCATGACGCCTCGTTGCTGATCGCAAGAGATGCAGCTTCAGGACATTTTGATGACATTCTTGTGGATCAGGGCACGGCCGACGGCTTCCTGGAAGAGCAGCTGAAGCCCGAATTGCTGGAGGAGGCCGCTTCCAAGGCGGGGCAAAAGCTGACCTTGCGCCGCCAGCCGGGCTATGATCACTCCTATTTCTTTATCTCCAGCTTCATCGACGATCATCTGTCCTTCCATGCCCAGAGACTCAAGTGAAGCCTGAAGGTTCAGCCGGTAATTGAAACCGGGCGGCGGCGTACAAGATTAGGCCAAGGTCCTGTCCTACAGGCAGGCGATTCAGGTAGACAGTCGAAAGGCTTGGTTTATATGGCTCATCTTTCCCGCCGCCATCTGCTGCAGTCGGCAACCGCCACGGCCGTGCTGGCTTCTCTGGGCGTTCCTTCAGGTCCGCTCTGGGCCGATACGGCGCTATCGTTTGCTTCCGCCCAGGATTTCAGTTTCGAGGCCCTGATTGCGCGCGCCCGCCAATTGGCCCAGGAGGACTATCAGGCCCCGTATGAGCCGGCGCCCGAGGTCGTCCAGGAAATCGACTATGATGCCCATGGCGCGATCCAGTTCGACCGCGATGTCGCCCTGTTTGCCGATGGGCCCGGTGTCTATCCCGTTACCTTTTTCCATCTTGGCCGCTTCTTTCCCAAGCGCGTGCGCATGCACATGGTCGAGGATGGGAAGGCCAGAGAGATTCTCTACGATCCGGACTACTTCGAGATGCCGGATGACAGCCCTGCGAAGGAGTTGCCCGAGGACAGCGGCTTTGCCGGCTTCCGCTTGCATGAAGCTCGCCAGCGCGACGACTGGAAGACCCAGGACTGGGCGGCCTTCCTGGGGGCGTCCTATTTCCGCGCCATAGGGGCACTGGGCCAGTACGGCCTGTCGGCACGCGGCATCGCCGTTGACACGGCCACGGCGGGCCCCGAGGAGTTCCCGGACTTCACCGAGTTCTACATTGCCTCGGCCCCCAATCAGCAAGAGGCCGTGCAGGTCCATGCCCTGCTTGAGGGCCCCAGTGTTACCGGTGCCTTCCGCTTCGAAATCCGGCGCAACGATGGGGTGGTCATGGAAGTGGACAGCCATCTGTTCACGCGACAGCCCATCGAACGCTTTGGAATCGCGCCGCTCACCTCGATGTTCTGGTACGGGGAATACAATCGCCCGAAGATGGTAGACTGGCGGCCCGAAGTGCATGATTCCGACGGGTTGGCGCTCTGGACCGGGGCCAACGAGCGGATCTGGCGACCGCTCAACAATCCGTCCGAGCCCGTGGTTTCCAGCTTTGTAGACCGGGACCCGCGGGGCTTCGGGCTGCTGCAGCGAGATCGAAACCCCGAAAATTACCTGGATGGTGTGAACTACCACCGGCGGCCGTCGCTTTGGGTCGAACCGCTGGATGACTGGGGTGCCGGCAATGTGCAACTGGTGGAACTGTCCACCGATGACGAGATCCACGACAACATCGCGGCCTTCTGGGTGCCGGATGAGCCCGTCGAAGCGGGACAAGCCTATCGTTTCCGCTATCGCCTGCATTGGATGGAAGACGAACCCTATGCGAACGAAGAGCTGGCTCATGTCAGCGCCACGCGTATCGGGCGCGGCGGAAATGCAGGCACAGAGCGTCCGGAAGGTGTCTGGAAGTTCGTCGTGGAGTTCGAAGGTGGTGCCCTGCAGGGACGTGACCCGGACAGTCCCCCGGATATGGAGCTTTCGGCCGGGCGCGGCGGGCTGTCCAACCAGAGCACGGAGCCGGTGCCCGACAGCAAACGCTGGCGCGCCCTGTTCGACCTTGAGATCGAGGGGGATGAGCCTGTCGAACTGCGCCTGCACCTGAAGGATGACAATGGCGTCCTGAGCGAAACCTGGCTGTATCAGTTCCATCCGCCGGAGCCTGCATGAAGGCGGAGCCGGACAAAGGCTTTCACCTGGCCGTGATCGGCGCAGGGATTGCCGGGCTGGCCTGTGCCCATGAGGTGCAGGCCGCCGGTGGCCATGTCACCGTTTTCGAGAAGAGCCGCGGGACGGGCGGCCGCCTGGCGACCCGCTACCGGGGCGCACTGCGCTTCGATCACGGAGCGCAGTATGTCACGGCGCGCAGCCCGGGGTTCCGCCAGCTGGTGGATCGGGCGAGCTGCGCGGGGGCGGCAGCGGCCTGGAGTCCGCAGGGCCTTCCGGCTCTGGAGGACTGGCATGTGGGCTGTCCCGGCATGAGCCAGCTGGTCCAGCCACTGGCCGATCATCTTCAGGTCCATTTGCAGACGGCAGTGGCGCAGCTTGAGCCCGCCGGCACGCAATGGCGCCTGCTGGATGCCCAGGGTGGAGCGCTGGGCTGTTTCGACCAGGTGGTTGCGGCCATACCGGCTCCGCAGGCCCGCGCAGTTCTGCAGCCGCACAGCCCCCTGTTCGATGCCGCTGCCGACAGCATGCTCTCACCCTGCATGACGGCGCTGGTTGCCTTCGAAGAGTCCATCCGGGAGGGGCAGGACGTGATCTGTGATCGCGAGGCGGCCGTTCCCTGGGCGGCCCGGAACAGCTCGAAGCCGCAGCGGCCAACAGGCCCGGATTGCTGGGTGCTTCAAGCCGATGCCGAGTGGAGCCAGTCCTTCCTGGACGTCACGCCGGAAAAGCGGGCGGAGGCCCTGCTGGAACAGTGGCAAAGCCAGCTTGGCGGCCGCTTGCCCGACCCCTGTCATCTGGAAAGCCACAGCTGGCTTTACGCGCGGGTCGAAACGCCCCTGTCCGCCCCGTTCCTGCTGGACACCGACAAGGGGTTGTCTGCCTGTGGCGACTGGTGCCTGGGGGCCCGTGCGGAGGCTGCCTGGGACAGCGGTCGTCAACTGGGTCACATGCTGGCGGCCTTCGCCTGAAGGTCGGTATGGCATGCCTCCTCTGCCGTCTCACAGGCTCCTCACGCTCATGTGATAGGACTTGATTTCTCTTCGTTTCGCCCAGGGCCTAGTTTTTCTGGTAGCGCAAATTTCTGCGCCACAGGAACTAGGGAGAAATCATATGACTATCAGCAAATCCGTATCCGCACTTTCCGCTGCCGCCGCATTGGCCGGTGTCATGGCCCTGGGCGGCCAGACCGGCATTTCCGAAGCGCAGGCCGATGACACGGTAAAGTGCTACGGCATTGCCAAGGCCGGTGAGAATGATTGTGCCAACGCTGCCGGAACGCACTCCTGCGCCGGACAGTCCACCGAGGACTATTCCGGCCAGGACTGGAAAGCCGCAGACAGCGAGGAAGCCTGCGAGGACATGGGCGGCCAGACCCAGGCCTTTGAGGGCAGCAACGAAGAGAACGTGAAGGACTCCTGATCCAGGGGGTCGGGAGGCCAGTCATGACGGACACAACGGCCACGCCCGCCCCGGCCAGCCGCTGGCCCCTTCCCGCAGCCGCGGGAGTGGGGCTGCGGCAGGGCCACGTTCCGGACTTCCTTGCCCAACGCCAGAAGGTCGCCTGGCTGGAGGTTCATTCGGAGAACTACCTTGTGTGCGGCGGACCACGCCTGGCCGAGTTGGAGTCCATCGCCTGCGACTATCCCTTGAGCTTCCACGGCGTCGGCCTTTCACTGGGCTCGGCCGAGGGGCTGAACGAAACGCACCTGGCACGTCTGCGTCAGGCCTATGACCGTTTTGCCCCGGCTCAGGTGTCGGAACATATCGCCTGGAGCGTGGTCGATGGGGTCTACCTGAACGATCTTCTGCCCCTGCCCTACAGCGAGGAAGCGCTGGAGGTTGTCTGCCGCAACGTGGACCGGGCCCAGGAGGCCTTTGGACGCCGGATCCTGGTAGAGAATCCCTCAACCTATCTATCGCTTGCCGAGAGTGTCATACCTGAGAATGATTTCCTGGCCGAGGTGGTCCGCCGCACGGGCTGCGGCCTGCTGCTGGACGTGAACAACCTCTATGTCTGTGCCGTCAATCACGGCCGCGACCTGTCCAGCTGTTTCGACGGCTTGCCGCTTGAGGCGGTTGGAGAGGTTCACCTGGCCGGGCACGCGCGCCGGAGCGACGATCATGGGACGCTGCTGGTGGACGATCATGGCAGCCGGGTCTGTTCGGAAGTCTGGGCGCTGTACGAGCGGCTTCTTGAGCTCTCCGGTCCCCGCCCGACGTTGATCGAGTGGGATACAGCCCTTCCGCCTCTGTCCGTTCTGCTGGAAGAGGCAAGAGGGGCGGCCCGCAGGCTCGCCGAGAATGGAGCGGACTGCCATGCTGCATGACCTGCAAAGAGACATGGCGCAGGCCCTGCTTCAGGGAACCGCCGCGCAATCTATGGATGTCGCCGGGGTCCAGCCGGCTGAACGCCTGGCGGTCCATCGCATTACGGTCCAGGATTCCCTGCGCCAGACCCTGGCCGCAGCCTATCCCTGCCTGGAAGGCGTGTTGGGGGCAGGGAACTTCGGTGTGCTCGCCCGGGACTTCATCATGGACTACCCGCCACGCCGAGCTGTTCTAGCCTTCTATGGCGAGGGATTGGCGGACTATCTCGAGACCTACCGGCACACAGCCGGCAAACCCGCCTTGGCCGATCTCGCGCGTCTGGAATGGGCCTGCCTGCAGGCGGGCTTTGCCCAGGACGCGGACGCGATCACGCTGCCAGCCCTGCAGACTCTGGCGCCTGAAACCCTCCTGAAGATGGGTCTGCCGCTGCATCCGGCCACGCACCTGCTTTGCCTGGCTCACCCTGTGGACCGCTACAAGGCCGGAGAGATCACCTGGAGCGCGCTTGCCCGAGCGGACCGTCACCTGGCCATCCTGCGCAAGGAGCGTGAAGTGGCGGTCTGTGTGCTTGGACCCGGCGAGGCGGCCCTGTTCACGGCTCTGGCAGAGGGACAGGGGCTGGAAGCGGCCGCGGAGCGTGCTTTCGCGCGGGATCCGGCATTCGACCTGCAGCATTTCCTGGTGAAATTCCTGCCGCTTGGAGCCTTCACCTTTCCGACGGACGGATGAACGACGGGTAAAGGAAAACGGAAATCATGGACTCTTCAATGGAGCAAAGGACGATGGCGCAGAGTGATCTCTTGACCAGATGGTTGCCGCAATGGCGGCGCAGGACGACTCAACTGGAGTATCTGGGCATGCCGCTGCTGCTGCTTGCGGCGCGCATCTGGATCGGCCTGATCTTCTTCAATGCCGGCTGGGCGCGCATCACCAACTGGAGCAGCCAGGACTTCCTGTTCTCGCAGATTCACCCGGTTCCCTTCCTGCCGGCGGCCCTGGCAGCACCGCTGACCACGGCGGGTGAACTGGGCCTGTCGATTTTGCTGATGGCGGGATTGGCCGGGCGCTTCTCGGCCCTGGGCCTTCTGATCATGACGGCCGTGATCCAGTTCGTCGTCGGCCAGACGCCGCAGGGACAGGAAAATGCCATCGCCAATCCGGTGCACTATTTCTGGATGTTCCTGCTGCTGCTGGTCCTGGTGCGCGGGCCCGGCCTGCTGTCTCTGGATGCCTTGATCGGCCGCCTGCTTCCGGGCACTGGCCGGAAAACACAACGGGCCGGGTGAAATGACCGACGGGCGGCCCTATATTGCAGGAACTCCCATGGGATTGCTGACAGACATAAGGGTCAACCATGTTTTTCCTGAAGCGCAGTGCGGAAATGCCCACACCCGGTCGCGAACTGCCCGGGCGCGATGAAGCGATCGTCGAACCCGGTACGCACCATGTGAACGGGCGGCCCCTGGCACCGCCCTATCCGGAGAGCCTGGAAACCGCGGTTTTCGGCATGGGCTGCTTCTGGGGGGTCGAGCGCCTGTTCTGGCAGCTTCCTGGTGTCTACTTAACCGCCGTCGGATATGCCGGAGGGGCCACGCCCAATCCCACCTATGAAGAGGTCTGTTCGGGCGGCACCGGTCATACGGAGGCCGTGCAGGTGGTCTACGATCCGGCCCAGGTCAGCTATCGCGACCTGCTGAAGGTTTTCTGGGAGGAACACGATCCGACCCAGGGCCTGCGCCAGGGCAACGACGTGGGCAGCCAGTACCGCAGCGCCATCTACTACAGCAGTGAAGCCCAGCGCCAGGAGGCCGAACAAAGTGCCAAGACCTATCAGGAAGCCTTGTCGGCCAGGGGCTATGGCGCCATTACCACCGAGATCCGGGAAGCCGGGCCGTTCTACTTTGCCGAGGAGTATCACCAGCAGTATCTGGCGAAGAATCCGGGCGGCTATTGCGGCGTGGATGGTACCGGGGTCGCTTGCCCGTTGCCCACGGGAGTGGTGGCCGAAGGCTGACGGTCCGGCCCGCGCATGCCCGAGACGCTACGCATACGCCGGCTTGTGCACGAAGATGCGGGAATCTTTTGCCGCCTGCGCTGCGAGGGTTTCGCCTCGGAGCCGGCCAGCTTCCGCTACTCCGCCGCCGACGAACAGCACCTGCCCCTGGACTATACGCAACAGCGGCTTGCCGAAACGCATGTGCTTGGGGCCTTTCGCGGTGACGAACTGGTGGGCATTTCCGGCTATGCACGCCTGAGCGGCTGCAAGCTCCGGCACAAGGGCCTGATCTGGGGCATGTATGTGCGGGCCAGCGAGCGCGGACAAGGCATTGCAAGAGAACTGTTGCTTCAACTGATAGAGCGGGCGGCGCAGGAGGTTTCCCTGCTGCAGCTGACCGTGGTTGCCAACAACACAGCTGCGCTCCGCCTCTACCAATCCCTTGGCTTCCGAAGCTATGGCCGGGAACCGCGCTCGATTCGGGAAGCTGTTCATTTGAGCTGGACCGAGGAAGCTGGAGTTACCAAGCTTAAACACGATGGGTAGACATTAAGCGGCTGGGAGGGCGACATGGCCAGGATTCACGTCAACGGTGTCGATCTGTTCTACGATTTTTCTGGGAATGTAGGGGAGGCCGTCGCGCTTGTGCACGGATCCTGGGCTTCGCACCGGGATTGGGAATTTGTCGCTCCGGAACTCTCCAAATCTCACCGTGTGCTCACCTACGATCGACGCGGGCATTCACAAAGCGAGCGTCCACCGGGTCAGGGGAGCATCCGTGAGGACGTGAATGACCTGGCTATACTCATCGAGGAGCTTGGCCTGCCGCCCGCATGGGTGGTGGGCAATTCTCTCGGGGCGTCGATTGCGCTTCGGTTGGCGGCGGAGCGACCAGATCTGCTGCGGGGCGTCGTGGCGCACGAACCGCCACTTTTCTCGCTCCTCTCGGAAGACCCGGCTCAACGGCCAATGTTACAAGAGATCGAGCATCAGCTCGGGATCGTAGCTAGCTATATCGATGCTGGTGAACATGCGCGTGCAGCCGAACGCTTCATGGATGAGGTGATATTCGGCCCCGGAGCGTGGGAACACATGCCGCAGGAGGTCCGAGATGAAATGACGGAGAACGCCCCGTCCTTTCTAGATGAGTTCAATGATCGTGAGATGATGGCGATCGATATCGAAGCTCTCCAACAGCAGCGTCTTCCCATTTTGCTCACTACCGGCGGCCAAAGTCCGCCGCTGTTCGCACCCGTTATTGATGCTCTAGCGGCCATCATACCCGAAATGGAAGTGTATTGCTTCGAACAGGCGGGGCATATTCCCCACGTCACTCATCCGGAGCCGTATATAGACGCCACAAGGCGCTTCATCGGGACCGCGCAAGTTTGAGCGAAAAGAGACGGCGGTTCCAACGCCGCCGTCCAGCGCGGGCATCAAACGTTGGATATTTTTCCCTAGCGCCCTTCGCGGTACCAGGCGGCCATGAGGCCGCCGAGGATCAGGGCCAGAAGCAGCAGTCCGGGCAGCAGGGGTGTGCGCTCGACACCGGTCACGCGATAGCTCTGGCGGTCCAGGACACCCATCCATCCGGCGCCGTGACGGTCGCGTCCCTGGGCAACCTTGCGCAAGGCCGGCACAGTTTCCTCATGCAGTTCGGCCAGGCCGCCACCGCTGTCCGCGCGCAAGGGTTCCAGGATCTCTGCTGTTGCGCGCGGATCTTCGAATTCCTTTGCGTTGATCGCGCCCAGGGCGGCGAGCGCCAGCAAATCCCTCTGCTCCACGCGATAGAGGCCCTGCTGCTCGATGGGCAGACTGGCCTGGAATCGACCCGGTTCGCTCTGCTCCAGGGTCACGCTGCGGGTCTGCCCGTCCGGCAGGGTGACTTCCACGGGGTCCGTGTCGTCGGCAAGTGAGCGCCGCGTGATCACAAGACGGTCCTCGCGCACTTCGGCCAGAAGGTCCTCCTCCTCCAGATCCGGCTCCTTCATCAGCCAGTGCGCGATCCGGCGCACCAGTTCGCGCTGGGGGCCGCCCCCATCATAACCCCGGCCCCAAAGCCAGATCTGGTCACTGGACAGCTGCGCCACCCGGCCCTGCTCCTGCCGCGTGAGCAGAAGCAGGGGCCTGTCGCTGGCGCCTGACATGAGGACGTCCGCCTGGCCAGGGTCGTTGTCGATCAGGCGGAACCATTCACCCCAGGCCGGCTGTCCGTTCTTGTCGCGCGGCACCTGTCTGAGCAGGCTGCTGGTCACGGGATGTCGCTCGCCGGTTTCCGTCACATCCGGCCGATAGGGCTGCTCGAAGATCTCGCCCGTGGGGGCTGCGGGCAGCACGCGGCGCAGGCCGGTGCGCCAGAGGGACATGGGCGAGACATAGTCCGGGCCGGAGACATCCAGCAGGGCGCCGCCGTTCTCCACATAGGCCGCAATGTTGTTGTAGTAAGCGGTTGGAAGGACGCCGCGACGCTGGTAGCGGTCGAAGACCACCAGGTCGAACTCCGGCAGCTTGACCTCGAAGAGCTCGCGCGTGGGAAAGGCGATCAGCGACAGCTCGTCGATGGGCGTGCCGTCCTGCTTTTCGGGGGGACGCAGGATCGTGAAGTGCACCAGGTCAACGGAGGGATCGGACTTCAGGATGTTGCGCCAGGCACGGCTTCCCGGGTGCGGCTCGCCGGAGACCAGCAGAACACGCAGGCGGTCGCGCACGCCGTTGACCGTGGTTGCCACGCGGTTGTTCAGTTCGGTCAGTTCCTCGGGCGCGGCTGCCACTTCCAGTTCCAGGATGGAGGCGCCGCGGCGTTCCAGAGTAAAGGGCAGTTCCCGGGTTTCGCCCACCGGCACCTCGAGCCGTTCCACCGGCTTTCCGTTCAGGGAAAGGATAACCTCGGCCTGGCCGTCGCCCTGAACACCGCCCAGGTCCTCCACGCGGAAGCGCAGGCGCTCGGGCTGATCCACCAGGGCGAAGGCGGGCAGATCCTCGACCGTGATGCGTCGGTCGCGTTCGTCCTCCTGCCCGGTTTTCAGATGATGAACCGGGGCATCCACGCCCAGGTCCTGCGACACTTCAGGCGTGTCGTGGATCCGTCCGTCGCTGATCACGAAGATGGCCGAGACACGTGCACGTCCGATGTCGGACAGGCTGGTGGAAATGTCCTGGAACAGCTGCGTGCCGGCGGCGCGGCCGCCGCCTTCACCGCGGCTTTCCAGGACCTGGATCCGGGTATTGTCCAGGGTTTCCAGCTCTTCTCTCAGTCGGATGAGCGCCTGCTCCGTCTGCTCGGGACGAGGGGCAATACGGGTCTGGCTGGCACTACGATCGACCACGACCAGGGCCACATCGTCACGCGCTTCGCGGTCTTCACGGACTACGGCAGGGTTGGCCAGGGCCAGCAGCAGTACAGCCAGGACCAGGCTGCGTGGAAGCAGGCCAGATGCGCGATTGAAGAGGCCAAGCAGCAGCAGGCCCAAGGACAGGACCGCAGCAGCCAGCAGAAGCCAGGCGGGTATAACGGGACTGAAGGTCAGGGAAAGTGCATCAAGCATGTCACTGTCCCAGCCGTTCAAGGATGAAGGGTACGTGCACCTGATCGGACTTGTAGTTTCCGGTCAGGGCATACATCACGAGGTTGACCCCGAAGCGGAAGGCCATTTCGCGCTGGCGCTCCCCGCCGGGGATCACGGCGGACAGTGGACGCCCGCCCTCGTCGACCGCCCAGGCCGAGGCCCAGTCGTGACTGCCGATGATCACCGTGGCAACGCCATCATGGCGTGTTTCGTCGGTCTCCTCGACCCAAAGCGTTTCGCCTGCATAACGTCCGGGGAATTCCTGCAGCAGGTAAAAGGCCCGCGTGAGCACATGATCCTCCGGCACGGGGACAAGGCGCGGTATCTCGATCCCGGATGTCAGGCGTTGCAGTCGGCTGTCCCCATCCACGCGGCTGCCCCGCCCGTCACCCAGGTCCAGCAGGAGTGTGCCGCCGTGATCGAGATAATCCTGCAGTGCCCTCTCGGCGGCCCGGTCCGGAGGCGCCTGCTGTTCCGAAACGGGCCAGTACAGCAGCGGATAGAAGGCCAGTTCGTCCTCGCCGGGGCGTACGCCCATGGGCGGGCCCGGCTCGATGGTCGTGCGCTGCGTCAGGACCTGGCCGAGACCGACCAGACCGGCCCGGCTGCTTTGGTCCAGCTCGGGATCGCCGGTTTGCACATAGGCCAGGGTGGTTTCCAGGCTGGCCTGGAGCGCACGCTGCTGCTTCTGCTCCGACTGTGCCTGTACATCGGTTGACAGGGTGAGGCCAGCCAACAGGGCGAAGGCCAGAAGAGCCGTGCCCCTTCGCAGCTGGGGCCGGATCGGCAACAGTCCCCGCATGCCAAGGGAGATCAAGAGGTCCAGCAGCGCCAGTCCCAATGCTGCGCTCAGCAACCAGGGCAACAGGGGACGTTCGGGGCCGGTTTCATGGCTGCGCTCCGTGCCATATTCGCCAAGCGAGGGCAGGGTTTCCGCGTCAGTCAGAGCAGGTGCGAGATTCAGGGCCTGGCGGCTTATATCGCTCCCATAGTAGCCTGGCGACTGGCGCGGTCCAATCTGGGCTGTGCCTGCCTCTTGCGGCAGAGGGTGCACCTCGGGCGCCGGATCCTGCAGTCTTCCGAAACCATCCAGAACCTGCCAGGCCGGCAGGGGGCCGTCTCCCTCTCCGCTGACTCCGGCCGAGAAGGCAACAAGACGGCGGAGAAGCTCTACGTAAAGACCGGAGAGTGGCAGGTTGCTCCAGGCAGGCCCAGCCGAGGTATGCACAAGCACCAGCCAGCCCTCTCCGCGCTGTTCGGCGGTGATCAGGGGGGTGCCATCCTGCAGCCGTGCCCAGGTCTTCTCGTTCAGGCCAAGGTCAGGCCGGGCCAGGACCTGGCTGGAGACTGTGACCTCTTCCGATACCTCCAGTCCGGCCAGTGGACTGTCTTTGGGAAAATCGTCCAGGGCAATCGGCTGGTCCCAGGTCAGTGTGCCGCCCAATGTACGCCCCCCCTGCCGAAGCTCCACGGGCAACAACCGCGGATTTTCCGCTTCGGCCAGTCGCGGTCCGGCGAAACGCAGAAGCAGCCCACCCTGGCGGATCCAGGGATCGAGCTGCTGAGCCTCGCTCTCGTCCAGAATACGGTCCGGCAGGGCGATCAATGCCTGGGGCGTTTCCAGAAGCCGTGCCAGGGGTGCCTCGGTCACCTGGGTGAAGGGCGACAGGGCACGTGTCAGATAGTAGCTGTCACTCAACAAGGGCTGCCGGCGTTCGCTGTCGCTGGCCAGCGGCAGTCCCACAGGCCGCCTTCGCCAGCGCTCGTCACTGAGAGCCACAACATTGGCGCCAGCCTCGCCTTCCAGGCTCAGCCGTTCGACCCGGTTGCGCAGCGTAAGTGGCAACTCCAGCGTAATTGTGGTTTCCAGACTCCCGGGCGGAAAATCGGCCGGTTGGCGATCCAGGACCCGGCCCTCGCCATCCTGTACCAGCAGTGCGACGCTTTCCTCATAACCTTCGGACAGACGCTGCACGGCAACTTTCAGGTGACTGGCGGTCTCGCGTGGCGGCTGTAGAAGATGGGGCAGGCGTTCGCTTGCGGGTCGGTAAACCGTCAGGTCGCCCAGGCGGTCCAGGCGATCGCCCAGGCTGTCGATACCACCTCTGTCCGTGTTGTCGGACACGACGCCGTCACTCAGCCAGTAGGGCACCACATCGGTGTCGCGTGGAAATTCGCGAAGCGCGCTTGCCAAATCTTCATGCTGCGGTGGCCAGGGTCTGGGTTCGATCACGGCCAGGCGTTCGCGGGCCGTGGCAACATCCAGCGGCTCGAAGCCAGGATCCTCTCCTTCCGGATCGGCGGTTGTCAGGAGATAGACGGTACGGTTCTCGCGTTCGGCCTGTGTCAGCAGGCGCTCGGCAACGCTGCGGGTTTGCTGCCAGTTGCGGGCGGCCGACCAGCCGTTGTCGATGACGATCAGGAAAGCGCCCTCCTGCCGCGCCGCGGGTTGGGGATTCAAAAGCGGCTGCGACAAAGCCAGGATGACCAGCCCGGCCAGAAGGAAGCGCAGCGCCAGCAGCCACCAGGGCGTGCGGGCAGGCGTCTGTTCGGCGGGCTTGAGGCCAAGCAGCAGCCCGATCGCCGGGAAGGTCTGGTGGCGCGGCGCCGGTGGCGTGACGCGCATCAGCCACCAGAGGGCCGGGAGGCCGAGAAGGGCCAGTAACAGCCAGGGACTGGCAAAGGCAAGAGGGCCGAGAGCGAGCATCAGAGCTCTCCCGCTGTCGGGCCGTCACTGAGGCCTTGATACAGCATCAGAAGTTGCTGTTCTGCCGAGGACCCGGTGCTGTGCAGGCTGTAGCTCCAGCCAAGAGACCTGGCGGCATCCGCCAGACGGGCGCGTTGCTTCTCGAGGGCGTGCAGATAGTCCGAGCGCAGGCTCTCACTGCGATTGACCAGCCAGGAGGGCTCGCCTTCAAGGCCGCGGAAGCGGATGCGGCCCTGATAGGGAAAGGCAAGTTCGGCGGGGTCCAGCACCTGGACCAGTTGCCCCTGGATCCCGTTCTCGGCATAGCGCCGCAAATGGTCGTGGATCTGGTCGTCGACCTTCAGGAAGTCGCCGAAAAGCAGCAGGCGGGCATAGCGGGGCACACGCGGATCATGCGGCAGGTCTGCGGCGGCCGGCCCGGTCGAGGCCTGCTGCTGTTCAAGCTCCAGGCACAGGCGGGACAATGCCGCACGGCCCGTGGCCGGTGGGCGTGGCGACTCCAGCAGGGCCACGCGTTCACCGGCTTTGAGCAGCAGGCAGGCCAGCGCCATGGCCAGCAGATTGGCCCGCGCTTGCTTCGTGGGCAGTTGGCGCTGATCGGAGGTCCAGTCCATGGAGGCAGAGGGGTCGCACCACAGCCAGAGGGACTGTGCCGCTTCCCACTCCTGCTCGCGGACATAAAGCCGGTCGCTCTTGGCGCTCTGTCGCCAGTCGATCTGCTGCAGGCGGTCCCCGGTCTCATAGGGTCGGAATTGCCAGAAGGCTTCCCCTTGCCCCGTTCGCCGGCGTCCATGCAGACCCTGGGCGACCGTGGCGGCCACGCGCTCGGCGGCAACCTGCAGGGCCGGCAAGGGTCCGGCCAGGCGTTCGGCCTCCTGCCTCAGCGGTGCGGCTGAAGGTCCCGTTCTTCCCGGCATGGCGGCCATGACCTTGCGTCCTTATGCGTAGGGTCGGCTGAGCTGCTCGATGATGTCCTCGACACCGATACCCTCGGCTCGGGCCGCGAAATTCAGGGCCATGCGGTGGCGCAGGACCGGCGCTGCCAGGGCAACGACATCGTCGAGCGAAGGCGCAAGGCGGCCATCCAGAAGGGCACGCGCCCGCACGGCCAGCATCAGGGCCTGGCTGGCACGCGGGCCCGGACCCCAGGCCACATGGCGGCGCACGTCCTCCAGCCCGGTGCTTTCCGGGCGTCCTTGCCGCACCAGGGCCAGTATGGCCTCGACCACCTGTTCGCCCACGGGGATGCGCCGCAGCAGCGCCTGGGCCTTCATCAGTTCGGCCGCATCGAAGACCTGGGGAACTTCCGTCTTCTCGGCTCCGGTGGTGGCCAGCAGCATCTGGCGCTCGGCCTCCAGGTCCGGGTAGTCCACGTCGATTTCCATGAAGAAGCGGTCGAGCTGGGCTTCCGGCAGGGGGTAGGTCCCTTCCTGTTCCAGGGGGTTCTGGGTGGCCAGGACGTGGAAGGGCTGTGGCAGGTCGTAGGACTGACCGCCAACCGTGACGCGCTGTTCCTGCATGGCCTGCAGCAGGGCTGATTGCGTGCGCGGGCTGGCGCGGTTGATCTCGTCGGCCATCAGGACCTGGGCAAAGATGGGGCCCGGCACGAAGCGGAAACTGCGGCTGCCGTCGGCCAGCTGGTCCAGCACTTCGGAGCCGACAATATCAGCCGGCATCAGGTCGGGCGTGCACTGAATTCGGCGGTCCTCAAGGCCGAAAACCCGGCCAAGGGTCTCCACCAGGCGCGTCTTGGCCAGGCCCGGAACGCCGACCAGAAGGACATGGCCTCCGGCCAGCAGGGAAATAAGAGTTTGATCGATGACGGCCTGCTGCCCAAATATGACTTGTCCGACAGCGCTGCGCAGGCTTTGCAGTCGCCGTCCCAGGGAATCGATTTCTGCGGCGACCTGCTCGGCCTCGGCTTCGGAAAGGGAAGCAGCGTTTGTCATCACGTTAACCGCGTCTCCTGTTCTGGCGAGTCTGATGGAGTGGTACATGGCCATGACCTCGAACGAAAGCCCGGCAGCCTCAAGCATAGACGGACAGCAGGGCGCTGGCGAGTCGCCAGCGCCGTCTGCGGAGGACTTTCCGTCCTGTGGCGATTTCGACATGCGGATCGCCCGTGACGGCACCTGGTTCTATCGCGGCACACCCATCGGGCGCATGCAGCTGGTCAAACTCTTTTCCACCGTTTTGCGGCGAGAAGATGACGGCACCTACTGGCTGGTGACGCCTGTCGAGCGCGGCCGCATCGAGGTGGAGGATGCGCCTTTCATCGCCGAGGAACTGCAGGAAGAGAGCGATGGCCCTGAGCACGTGCTCAGCTTCCGCACGAATGTCGATGATTGGGTTGTGCTGGACAGCGATCATCCCCTGCGCGTAGAGCAGGACCCTGAAACCGGGGAACCCAGACCCTATATAACAGTCAGAAACAATCTTGAGGCCCGTCTGGCCCGTTCGGTGTTCTATCACCTGGTGGAGCTGGCGGTACCCGGAACGCACAATGGGGAGGAAACACTGGGGATATGGAGCAGGAACACCTTCTTTCCCCTGGAGAAAGCGGTCTAGACGCGCTTGACCTGGAACGGGTAAGCCGGCGTTTGCGCCAACGCGCGCCGCTGGCAAACGGGCACGATCCGAAGCCGTTCGTGCGCCCGCCCGCCCAATCCGATCATGGGCTACGCGGGGATCACGAACTGAACCCTGACATCGACTTCTATGATCCTTCCATGGAGTTGCGCGCGGCCTCCGTCCTGGTGCCCCTGGTGGAGCGCTCAGAGGGTCTGAATATCCTCCTGACCCAGCGTGCCGGTCACCTTTCCTGCCATGCTGGCCAGATCTCCTTTCCCGGAGGACGGCTTGAGATGCGCGACAATGGCCCCTTGGCCTGCGCGCTGCGCGAAACGGAGGAGGAGATCGGCTTGCCGCGCAGCCAGGTGCGGCCTTTGGGACAGCTGGAAACCTATATCACGCGCACGGGCTTTGAGATCACGCCCTTCGTCGGCGCCTTGCAGCCGCCCCTGGAACTGAAGCCGGATCCCGGTGAAGTCGAGGAAATCTTCGAGATTCCGTTGTCCTTCGTGCTCAACGAGCAGAACTGTCGCACGGAAAGCCGGGAGTTCCGTGGCAAACAACGCCATTTCTACGTCTATCCCTATGGCGAGCGCTATATCTGGGGTGCCACCGCCGGCATGCTGAAAAACCTTTGCGAGCTGCTGCTCCCAGCCCGATAATTCACGCCCATTTTCTGCATTCATGAGAGGTCCATGGAGGAAAGGCACGCAGCCGCGCGGCGAATCACGCCACCGTCTCTGGGTCCTCCAGACGCCACGGCCGAGGTGCTGGAGGCTCTGAAAGTCGGTGCCGTGGAGGTGCGCTATGTGGGCGGCTGTGTCCGTGACAGCCTTCTGGGGCGTCCCTTGAGCGACATCGACCTGGCGACTCCGGCGCCGCCGGAGAAGGTGATGGAGTTGTTGCAGACGGCGGGCGTCAAGGTGATTCCCACCGGCCTGTCCCATGGAACGGTCATGGCTGTTTCTCGCGGCCAGCCTTTCGAGATCACGACCCTGCGCCAGGATGTGGAAACCGACGGACGCCGGGCGGTGGTCGCCTTCACCGATTGCTGGCGGTCTGATGCGGCGCGGCGCGACCTGACGATGAATGCCCTTTCCTGCGATCCCGAGGGCTGGCTTTACGACTATTTCGGTGGCCTGGAGGATCTCGAGGCCGGACGGGTTCGTTTCATCGGTGATCCGGCCGTTCGCATTGCCGAGGATTACCTGCGCCTGCTGCGCTTCTATCGTTTCCTGGCTCATTACGGGCGGACGCGGCCCGAGGAGTCCGCCCTGCGCGCCACGGCAGAGGCGGCGCCGAAGCTGGCCAGACTGTCGGGGGAGCGCGTGCGTGTGGAGCTGCTGAAGCTGCTGGCCGCGCCGGCACCGGAGAGCAGCCTCGCCTTGATGGAGGAACAGCGCATCCTGCCCCATTTGCTGGAAGACCCGCTGTCGGTGGCCAGCCTGGCGCGCTTGCGTACCGGCCTGCCCGACAGCGCGCCCCTGTTGAGGCTTGCCGCCCTGCTGCCGGCCTCGGCCGAGGCCGCCGGTCGAACGGCCGCGCGCCTTCGCCTGTCACGGGCCGAAGCCAGGCAGCTTCAGGACTACTGCCAACCGGATGCCTTCCGGGAGATGCCGCCGGGACAGCAGAAGCTGCAGCGGGCCCTGCATGAGCGCGGCCGCGATCTTGTCTTGGCCCAGCTGGCCCTGGCGGCAGCCCGCAGGAATCAGGCCCTGCCCGAGGCCGTCCTGGCCACGGCGCGGGACTGGCGGGCAATTCCCCTGCCAGTCACCGGGGCGGATCTTCTGGCCGAGGGGATGGAACGTGGCCCCGAACTGGGTGCGGCGCTGCAGGCTCTGGAGGACTGGTGGTTGCAGCAGGACCGCAAACCTGACCGTCAGGCCCTGCTGGCGCGCTTCCGCCAACAGCGGCAGGCAGCGCAGGAGCGGCAATGAAGCGCGGATTGCTCTCATCCCGGGGAACCGGTCCCGAGGCGGTGACATGAAGGCCGGAAACAAGATAACGGGAGCCCGCCTGCGGATCGTTCTGGCGCCGGATGTGGCCCTGGGACCCGGGAAGGCGGATATCCTGGAGGCGATACGCGATACCGGCTCCATCGCCGCGGCCGGGCGCCGTCTGGGCATGAGTTACCGGCGGGCCTGGCATCTGGTGGAAAGCCTGAATGCCTGTTTCCGAGAACCGCTGGTGGAAACCCATCGTGGTGGAAAATCCAGGGGCGGTGCCAGTCTGAGCGAGACCGGCCAGCACGTTCTGACCAGCTATAGGCGCATGGAGAGGCTAACCCATGCTGCTATCGCCGAGGAGCTGGACGGTCTGCGCAATGAGTTGCTGGAGGAGGCGGAGGGGAAATAGCCTTTGACCCCCTGGCCAAAGGTTCGTTATGTTCAATCAGACATAACGCGGGAGGCGCAAGTTCATGCGACGTGTAGTCCCTTTGCGTGGCTTTGGCGCTGTCCTTGCCGGGACCCTGCTGGCCATTTTCATGGCAAGCGGACAGCTGCGTGGCCAGGAACCACCGGTCATCGCCGCGGCTGCCAGTCTGCAGTTTGCCCTGGAGGACATCGCGGAGGATTTCGAGGACCAGACGGGCGAACCGCTGCGCTTGTCCTTCGGTTCGTCGGGTAACCTGATGCGGCAGATCCGCCAGGGCGCGGGCTTCGCGATCTTCCTCTCGGCGGACGAGGCCTATGCCCTGGATCTTGTCCGCGCGGGTTTTGCCGAGGACGACGGTGTGCTCTATGCTGTCGGCCGCCTGGCCCTGGTGGTTCCGGACGGATCTTCCCTGCAGGCAGACGGCCAGCTGGAGGATCTGCAGCAGGCCCTGGAGGACGGACGGCTGCGCCGCTTTGCCATCGCCAATCCGGAGCATGCGCCCTATGGCATGCGCGCCCGCGAGGTTCTTGAGCACAAGGGCCTGTGGCAGGCCATCCAGCCCAAGCTGCTGCGCGGGGAGAACGTCAGCCAGGCCGCCCAGTTCGCCACCTCGGGAAATGCCGATGGTGGCCTCGTTGCATATTCCCTGGCCGTCTCACCCAAACTGTCACAGCGCAGCAGCCATGCGCTGGTGCCCGAAGACTGGCACAAGCCCCTGCGTCAGCGCATGATCCGCATGAACAACGCCGGTCCGGTTGCCGAACGCTTCTATGCCTATCTGCAGAGCGAGGCGGCGCGACGTGTCTTCCGGCGCTATGGTTTTCTGTTGCCGGGGGAATCGCTGGGGCAATGAGCAGGACGACTGGACCCCGGATCTGGAAAGCGGAGTGAGCGCGATGGACTGGACCGCCTTCTGGCTTTCCCTGCGCCTGGCCCTGTTCACCATTGTCTTCCTGCTTCCCATCGGCATCCTGATGGGGCGCTGGCTGGCCTATCGCGGCTTCCGCGGCAAGGGCTTCGTGGAGGCGCTGGTCGCGCTGCCCCTGGTCCTGCCGCCCACGGTCTTCGGTTACTATCTTCTGGTGGCTTTCGGAGCAGCCTCGCCGTTGGGCCAGCTTTGGCAGGCGGCCTTCGGCCAGCCCTTGGTCTTCACCTTCGAGGCTTTGCTTCTGGCCTCGATCATCTTCAACCTGCCCTTTGCCGTGCAGCCCATGCAGCGTGGCTTCGAGGCCATACCGGGCGAGGTGCGCGAGGCCGCAGCCTGCTGTGGCCTGTCGCCCTGGAAGGCCCTTTGGCGGGTGGAGCTGCCCCTGGCCTGGCCGGGCATCCTGACCGCGATGGTCTTGAGTTTCGCGCACACCCTGGGGGAATTTGGTATTGTCCTGATGGTGGGCGGTTCCATTCCTGGCGAAACCCGAACGATCGCCATTGCCATCTATGACCGGGTCCAGGCCTTTGACGATGCCGCCGCCGGTCAGATGTCGGCCCTGCTTCTGGCCATCTCGCTGGCGACCATCGCCCTGACCTTCACCTTTTCCCGCCGCATAGGACGCCGCCTCGGATGACGGAGGAAAGTGGCCTGACCGTTTCACTGCACCAGCAGGCGCCGATTCCGCTGGCCGCGGACTTCGCCTGTGCCGCGGGAGAAGTCCTGGCTCTTGTCGGTCCTTCGGGCAGCGGCAAGTCCACAATCCTGCGGGCCATCGCCGGCACCTATCGTCCCCAATCGGGCCAAGTGCATGTGAACAGCGAGACCTGGCTGGAGACCCAACGCGGGCTCAACCGCCCCGCCCATCACCGGGCCGTGGGTATGGTCTTCCAGAGTTATGCCCTCTTTCCGCACATGACGGCACTGGGCAACATCAAGGCGGCCATGGCGAAGGCCGCCCGGTCAGAGCAGGAGCGCCGTGGCCGCGAACTGCTCGAGATGGTGCATCTTTCGGGGCTGGAAAGCCGCTATCCCGCGGAGCTGTCCGGCGGCCAGCAGCAGCGTGTGGCCGTGGCGCGCGCCCTGGCGCGCCAGCCCAAGGCGCTGCTTCTAGATGAACCCTTCTCGGCGGTGGACAAGGCCACGCGCCAGCGTCTCTATCGCGAGATCGCCCAGTTGCGCCAGAACCTGGACATGCCGGTCGTGCTGGTGACCCACGACCTGGACGAGGCCATCATGCTGGCCGACCGCCTGGTGGTGCTTCATCGCGGACGAACGCTGCAGAGCGGGCCGCCCGAAGAGGTGATCAACAGGCCGGCTTCACCGGATATTGCGCGGCTCGTGGAGCTGCGCAACCTGTTCGAGGGCAGGCTGTTGGAGATGAAGACGGGCAGCCGCCAGGGTATCCTGGACTGGGCTGGCCTGCACATGGAGGTGTCCGTGCCGCCTGGCATCGAGCTGGGCCAGATCGTGGACTGGGTCGTTCCGGATGGTTTCGTCGTCTTGCACCGGCGTGACCGGCCCTCACGCGGGGAGCACGAGAATCCCGTACCAGGCATCATCGGTCAGGCCCTCAAGGTGGGGCAGACGACCCACATCACGCTCTATCCGGATCATGCGCCCAATCTGCCTTTGCATTTCTCCGTGCCCCAGCATGTGGCCCAGCGTAACGCTATCGAGACGGGTGTGCGAGCTGCGGTCTCCCTTTTGGTCAAGGGCATCCATCTGATGGCGCGATCCGGCTGATCCGGACAGGGATCAGGGCCAGGCCGCAAGTGGTGGCAGGGACATCAGGATGGCTTCCACGTTGCCGCCAGTCTTGAGCCCGAACTGCGTGCCGCGGTCGTAGATCAGGTTGAACTCGGCATAGCGGCCGCGCTTGAACAGCTGGTGCTGGCGCTGTTCCTCGGTCCAGGGAGTCTGCATATGGCGGCGAACCAGCAGGGGATAGATCTCCAGGAAGGCCTCGCCGACGTCGCGGGTGAAGGCGAAGTCGGCTTCGTGATCGCCGCTTTCCAGGTAGTCGAAGAAGATGCCGCCCACGCCCCGGGACTCGCCGCGGTGGGGAATCATGAAGTACTCGTCGCACCACTCCTTGTAGCGGGGATAGTACGTGGGGTCGTGACGGTCGCAGGCATCTTTCAGCGCCTGGTGAAAATCTGCCGTGTCGGTGTCGTCCGGATACATGGGGTTGAGATCGGCGCCGCCGCCGAACCAGCTTTTCGTCGTCACGATGTGCCGCGTGTTCATGTGGACGGCCGGCACCAGCGGGCTCTGCATGTGGGCCACAAGGGAAATGCCGCTGGCCCAGAAACGCGGATCCTCCTCGGCCCCCGGAATCTGCTTGGCGAACTCGGAGCGGAACTTTCCGTGCACAGTGGAGACGTTGACGCCGACCTTCTCGAACACGCGCCCGTGCATGAGGGACATGACCCCGCCACCTCCGCGCGTGCCGTCGTCGTCCTGGCGGTCCCAGGCCTTGCGTTCGAAGCGGCCCGGTGGTGTGTCCCGGAAACGCTCGGCGTTCTCGCCGGTGAGTTCGTCTTCCAGGGTCTCGAAGGCCGTGCAGATGCGGTCCCGCAAAGCGGCGAACCAGCGGCTGGCTTCCTCCTTGCGGGCGGTTACCTCTGTGGTGTCCTGAAAAGCCGTCATCCGTCCTGTCCTTGCATGCGGGGAAAGTTGTCGGTCTGGCGCAGGGCCTCGCCCAGCACCATTGCACCGGCCACGGCCACGTTCAACGAACGCTGGCCCGCGGCCATGGGAATCACCAGCCGTGCGGCCGCTGCGGCATGAACTTCATCGGGCACCCCGGCCGATTCGCGGCCCAGAAGCAGTGTATCCCCCGGCTCGAAGGTGAAATGGCAGTAGCGGGTGTCCCCGTGGGTTGTCAGCAGCACCAGCCGGCCATGCCCGTTTTCGCGGTATCGCTGCCAGCTGGTATGTCGCGTGACCAGGGTGCTGGCAATATAGTCCAGTCCCGCACGCCGCAGTCGCCGGTCGTCCCAGACAAAGCCGCAGGGCTCTATGATGTCCACGGGCACCGCGGTACAGGCGGCCAGACGCAGAAGCGTGCCGGTGTTCTGGGGAATATCGGGTTGAAAAAGCGCCAGGCGCATGGCGAAGTGTCCGCGTAGTGAACGAGGAGAACGCGAGGTCATGAAGGTGCCTGTCAAGCAGTCGGTACGGATTCTTGGCAGGAAGCTGGCGTCGTGGCCTTTACTTTAGGGCGGAATTTCCTCTATATGCAGCCGGTCATGCAAGGTGACCAAGGTGCCTCTGCGGCGATGCGCCGCAAGGACCGTGACAAATCGGGGGTATGGCGGGTTTATTTCGGTCCTCACCTTCGGTAGATATGACCCCGGTCGCCTCTGTGCGACCGTGGCCGGTCATTGAGCGGTAACGACGAGGGGATACGGAGAGACATGGCAGACAGTGCGAATGCCGGGCAGGGTGGTGCCGGGCACGATGACGAAGGAACGTCGCGGCGCGACTTCCTCTATCTGGCGGTTGGAGCTGTCGGTGCAGTCGGAGCGGCTTCAGCCGTCTGGCCGCTGATCGACTCCCTGAATCCGGCAGCGGACATCCGCGCGCTGGCAACGAGCCGTGTGGACCTGAGTCCGATCGAGGAAGGCCAGGCCATCACGATCACCTGGCAGGGCAAGCCGGTTTTTATCCGCCACCGCACGTCAGAGGAAATCGAGACAGCCGAAGAGGTGCCTCTGGACGATCTGATCGATCCCGAGCCCGATGCCGAGCGTGTCATCGAACCGCAATGGCTGGTGATGGTCGGCATCTGCACGCACCTGGGCTGCATTCCGCTTGGCCAGAGTTCCAGTGATCCCAAGGGGGATTTCGGCGGCTGGTTCTGTCCCTGCCACGGGTCGCACTACGATACCTCCGGGCGGATTCGCAAAGGCCCGGCACCCCGCAACCTGGATGTGCCCACCTATGAATTCGCCGACGACACCACGATCGTGATCGGCTAAGGGATAATCGAAGCATGAGCGGTCTCAAGACAAACAACCGCGTGATCAAGTGGTTTGATCACCGCCTGCCGGTCTTCTCGTACGTCAACGAACACCTCGTCGACTATCCGGCCCCGCGCAACCTCAACTACATGTGGAATTTCGGCTCGCTGGCCGGAATCACGCTGGTCATCATGATTGCCACGGGGCTTCTGTTGGCCATGCAGTACACGCCGCATGTGGATCATGCCTTCGATTCCGTCGAGCGCATCATGCGCGACGTGAACTTCGGCTGGCTGATCCGCTACATTCACATGAACGGAGCCTCGTTCTTCTTCATCGTGGTCTATCTGCACATGTTCCGGGGGCTCTATTACGGGTCCTACAAGGCGCCGCGCGAGATTCTCTGGGGCTTGGGCGTGATCATCCTGCTGCTGATGATGGGCACGGCCTTCATGGGCTACGTGCTCCCCTGGGGGCAGATGAGCTATTGGGGCGCCACGGTGATCACCAATCTCTTCTCGGCCATACCCCTGGTGGGCGACAGCATCGTCAGCTGGCTGTGGGGCGGTTTCTCCGTCGACAATCCGACCCTGAACCGCTTCTTCGGTCTGCACTACCTGCTGCCCTTCGTGATTGCCGCGGTGGTCTTCCTGCACCTCTGGGCCCTGCACCGTTTCGGGTCCAACAATCCACTGGGTATCGATGCCAAGGGGCCGCAGGACAAGATTCCCTTCCACCCCTATTACACGGTGAAGGACCTGTTCGGCCTGGGGATCTTCCTGATCCTCTTCGCGCTGTTCATCTTCTATGCGCCGAACTACATGGGGCATCCCGACAACTATATCGAGGCCGATCCGTTGGTGACGCCGGCGCATATCGTGCCCGAATGGTACTTCCTGCCCTTCTACGCCATGCTGCGTGCGATCACCTTCGATATCTCGATCCCCTTCACGGGCATCGTCCTGATTGATGCGAAGCTGGGCGGCGTGCTGACCATGTTCGGCTCGATCCTGCTGCTGTTCTTCCTGCCGTGGCTGGACAGCTCGCCGGTGCGCAGTTCGCGCTTCCGCCCTCTGCACAAGCAGTTCTTCTGGGTGCTGGTCGTCGCCTGCCTGGTCCTGGGCTATGTCGGCTCCCAGCCGCCGGAGCAGCCCTGGGTGATCATCGGCCAGATCTCGACGGCCTACTACTTCGCGCACTTCCTGATCATCCTGCCGTTGCTGGGCCGCCTGGAACGTCCGAAGCCCCTGCCAGCATCGATCAGCGATCCGGTCCTCAAGTCAGACGGCAGTGGTGCCTCTCAGGCCAAGCCGATGGAGAAAGCCTGATGAAGAAGCTCGCTCTATCCATAACGGCCGCAATCGGCCTGCTGTTCTCCGCCAGTGCAGCCAGTGCCGCAGAGGGTGTGGCGATTCCCGAGCGGGACTGGTCCTTCCAGGGCTTCTTCGGCACCTATGACCGCGGTGCCCTGCAGCGTGGCTTTCAGGTCTATGAACAGGTCTGCTCGGCCTGTCACAGCCTGCGGTTCGTGGCGTTCCGCAACCTGTCGGATCTCGGCTACAATGATGCCGAGATTCGCGCCATTGCCGCGGAATACTCCGTCGAGGACGGGCCCGACGAGAACGGCGAGATGTTCATGCGGGATGCCACAGCCTCGGACAAGTTCCCGGCCCCCTTCGCGAACGAGGAGGCGGCCCGTGCGGCCAATGGTGGCGCCTATCCGCCGGATCTCTCGCTGATGGCAAAGGCCCGCGCGGCCGGGCCCGACTACATCTATGCCCTGCTGACCGGCTATACCGAGGCGCCCGAGGATGTGGAGCTGATGTCCGGCATGTACTATAACGAGTACTTCCCCGGTCACCAGATCGCTATGGCACCGCCCTTGAGCAACGGGATCGTCGAATATGCCGATGGAACCGAGGCAACGGTCAGCCAGATGTCGGCCGATCTCAGCGAATTCCTGATGTGGGCTGCGGAGCCCAAACTGGAAGAGCGCAAGCAGATGGGTGTGAAGGTCATCCTGTTCCTGCTGATCTTCACAGGTCTGGTCTATGCCGCCAAACGCAAGCTCTGGGCCAATTTGCACTAGGTCGTGACATGCCATGACGAAACCGGGAAAGGGCCGCCTGCGGGCGGCCCTTTCCTTTTTGACGCAGCCCTTGCATGAGCTAGGCTGCGGTCTGTTTTCGGGGCGCAGGTACTTTTCAGGTATGGGGGAAAGAGATGAGCGAATCCGTGTCGTCACCGGTCGTCGGAATTATCGGGGGCAGCGGCGTCTATGATATCGAGGGCTTGGAGAACACTGAATGGCGGGAGGTCGAGAGCCCTTTCGGTCGCCCCTCAGATGCCTTGCTATGCGGTGAACTGGAGGGCCAGAGGGTCGTCTTCCTGCCCCGTCACGGCCGTGGCCACGTTCTGTCGCCCAGCGAGGTCAACTATCGTGCCAACATCGATGCGCTCAAGCGCCTGGGCGTGACCGATATCCTGTCCTTGAGCGCTGTGGGATCCCTGAGGGAGGATCTGCCGCCCGGACATTTCGTTTTGGTGGATCAATTCATCGATCGGACCTTCCAGCGCCAGAAGACATTCTTCGGCGAGGGGCTGGTCGCCCATGTCTCACTGGCGCAACCGGTCTGCGGGCGTCTGGACAGCCATCTGGCGTTGGCGGCGGAAGAGGTGGGCATTCCCTTCCGCGAGGGTGGTACCTACCTGGCCATGGAAGGACCGCAGTTCTCCACCAAGGCCGAATCCGAACTCTACCGCAGCTGGGGGTGTGACGTGATCGGCATGACCAACATGCCGGAGGCCAAGCTGGCCCGTGAGGCGGAGCTTTGCTATGCCAGCGTCGCCATGGTGACGGACTATGACTGTTGGCACCCGGAGCATGACCACGTCACGGTGGAGCAGGTCGTGAAGATTCTGATGCAGAATGCCGAGAAGGCCCGTGCCCTGATCAAGACCGTTCTGCCCCGTTTGGCGCCCCAGAGGCAGCCGTGTGCGCAGGGGTGCGACAGGGCCCTGGACAATGCGCTGATCACGCAGCCCGGGCGGCGCAATCCTGAAACCTGTGCGCGCCTGCAAGCCATTGCGGGCCGCGTGCTTGCGCCGGAGGTGAGTTGATGGATACAGCAGTCGAGGGTCTGGATCATGCGCTCATCGGCGTTCAGGATCTGGAGGCGGCGCGCGCCGGTTGGGAGCGTCTTGGTTTCACGCTGACGCCGCGAGGGCGGCATACCGGCTGGGGGACCGCCAATTACTGCATCATGTTCCCTTACGATTACCTGGAGCTTCTGGGAATCGTGGACGCGCAGCAGTTCACCAACAATCTGGATCGCTTCCTGGCCGAACGCGGCGAGGGGCTGCTGTCCCTGGCTTTTGCCTCCTCCGATATTGAAGAGTCTGCCCGACTGCTGAGTGAGCAGGACGTGGATCATGGGGGGCCGAAGGATTTGAGCCGCGGTCTGGAGTTGCCCGAAGGTACCGTCGAGCCGGCCTTTCGCCTGCTGCATCCGGCGCCAGAGGCCAGTCCTGCTTTTCCTGCTTTCATCTGCCAACACCTGACGCCGGAAATGGTCTGGCAGCCGCAGTGGACCAGCCACGAGAACGCCGCCACGGCCGTTCGCGAAGTCCAGGTTACCTGCGCCCATCCGGGCGAAACGGCAATGGCCTATGCGGCACTGTTGGGAGGCGACAACCTGGAAATTTCGGATGGCCGGGCTGTCTTGACCTGTGGTCCGTGCCGAATCCTCTTGCAGCCCCTGACCGACACGGTGGGGGTCCGCGAAGGCCTGAGCGGGTTGTCGCTTCTGTCTGGGGATCTGAAGCGGACCGAGGCCTGCCTTCGACGCAACGGGGTTACCTGCACCCTGGATGATGAAGGCGTTCACGTTCCTGGCGAGGAAGCCACGGGCGTCCCCTTGAGTTTCGTCTCACACTGAAGACCTGCCTTAACGCTCCAGGGCGCGCCAGGCGATGTCCCGGCGGCAGAACCCACCCGGCCAGTCGATGCAATCAATGGCCTTGTAGGCGCGCTCGCGGGCTGTTGCCAGGTCCGTCCCCAGGGCGCAGACATTCAGGACGCGGCCGCCGGCCGACAGGATGGCGCCATCCGGTGCTTCGCTGGTCCCTGCATGGAACAGGGTGACGCCCTCCACGGCTGCTGCATTCTCCAGGCCGTGAAGGGTCTCGCCCTTGGCGTAGCCTCCGGGATAGCCTCGGGCTGCCAGCACCACCGTGATCGCACATTCCGCCCGCCAGCGAATCTCCGCCTCGGCAAGTCGGCCCTCAGTTGTCGCCTGCAACAGGGCGGCAAGGTCGCTTTCCAGGCGCAGCATGAGGATCTGGCATTCCGGATCCCCGAAGCGGACGTTGTACTCCAGCAGGCGGGGTTCGCCTTCGGGTGTCACCATGAGGCCGGCATAGAGCACCCCCTGGTAGGGTGACCCTTCGTCCGCCATGCCAGAGATGGTGGGTTCGATGATTTTGCTCATGACACGGGCCTGCAGGGCCTCGGTCATGAGCGGTGCGGGCGAATAGGCGCCCATGCCGCCAGTGTTCGGCCCTTTGTCCCCATCGTGGGCACGCTTGTGATCCTGGGCTGAGACCAGGGGCCGTGCGGTGGTCCCATCGCAGAGCGCGAAGAAACTGACCTCCTCGCCCTCCAGCAATTCCTCGATCACGACTTCCCCGCCGGCGTCTCCGAAGCGTCCGCTGATCAAGGCGTCTTCCAGCGCGGCCTCGGCTTCCTCAAGGGTCATGGCCACGGTGACCCCCTTGCCGGCCGCCAGGCCATCGGCCTTGACGACAATGGGCGCACCCTGGCGGTAGAGATAGGCACGCGCCTGCTCCAGATCCGTGAAACGCCCATAGGCGGCCGTGGGAATGCCGTGCCGCGCACAGAGATCCTTCATGAAGGCCTTGGAACCTTCAAGCCGGGCTGCTGCAGCAGAAGGACCAAAGGCGGCTATGCCCGCCTCTTCCAGGCGATCGGCCAGTCCGGCAACGAGCGGCGCTTCGGGACCGATCACTACCAGGTCGATGGCCTGCTGCCAGGCAAAGTCCACCAGACTTTCGATATCCTCAGCTGGAATCCCGACCGATTCTGCACAGGCCTTGGTACCGGCGTTGCCGGGCGCGCAGTAGAGCGCGGTGCAGGAAGGAGATCGGGCCAGGGCCCAGCAAAGCGCATGCTCGCGGCCGCCGCCGCCTACCACCAGAATCCGCATCGTTCCAACTCGTCCCTTGTTCGCCGAACACCGTCTTGTAGCATGGGCGCACGAACCCGTGAGCAATTCAGAATCCAGAACCCGACATGTCCAAGCCTGAACTGCAAGGCAATCTTCCCGAATTCAGCGTCTCGGAGATCAGTGGCGCCATCAAGCGCACCCTGGAAGGTGCCTTCGAGCGTGTACGCATACGCGGGGAAATCTCGGGATTCAAGCGCGCCGCCTCTGGGCATCTCTATATGACGCTGAAGGACGCCGATGCCGTCATAGACGCCGTGTGCTGGCGCGGTCTGGCCGGGCGCCTGACTCTGAATCCCGAGGACGGCATGGATGTGGTGGCCACGGGCCGCATCACCTCCTATCCGGCACGATCGAAGTACCAGCTGGTGATCGAATCGCTGGAACTGGCCGGTGAAGGCGCGCTTCTGAAGCTGCTGGAGGAGCGCCGCCGCAAGCTGGCCGGTGAAGGCCTGTTCGAAGCCGAACGCAAGCGCGCCCTGCCTTACCTGCCCCAGGTTATCGGTGTCGTCACCTCACCCACCGGTTCGGTGATCCGTGACATCCTGCATCGCCTCTCCGAGCGCTTTCCCCGCCATGTCCTGGTCTGGCCGGTCCTGGTGCAGGGCGAAGGGGCGGCCGAACAGGTCGTGCGCGCCATCGAGGGCTTCAACGCATTGCTGCCCGGTGGGCCGGTGCCGCGGCCGGACGTGCTGATCGTGGCACGCGGGGGCGGTTCGCTGGAGGATCTCTGGGCTTTCAACGAGGAAATCGTCGTGCGTGCCGCCGCCGCTTCCGAGATTCCTCTGATCTCCGCTGTTGGCCATGAAACCGATACGACCCTGATCGACTATGCCTCGGATCGGCGGGCTCCCACGCCCACGGCGGCGGCTGAAATCGCCGTGCCCGTCCGCGCTGAGCTGGTCAGCATCACCCTGGATCTGGAGCGGCGCCTGCTGGGTGCGGCCCATCGCTGGACGGAGGAGCGCCGCCAGCGGGTCGAGGGCCTGGCCCGGGGCCTGCCGGATCCGCGCCGCTTGTTGGGCGAGAAACAACAGCAGCTGGATGACCGGACCGAACGCCTGGACGTCGCGGTGCGGGGGCGTGTCAGCAGCCTGGTCGCCGATTTGCGCGAGTACAGTGGTCGCTTGCCGCATCCGCGCCAGCAGCAGCGCTTTGCCGCTCAGAGCCTGGCCGCGGTTGGGGAGCGCCTGCAGCCGGCCTTTCGCGCTTTCCTGACGGAGCGCAGCCATGCTCTGCAGCGCATGGTCCTGACGCCGCCGCGCCAGGAACTTAAACAGGGGCAACAGGCTCTCGGTCATCTCGGCGAGCGCCTTTCCCCGGCAGCCGAGCGCCGTATGGCGGATGCGGCGGCACAGCTCGATTCGGTGGGGCGCCTGCTGGAGACCCTATCCTACAAGGCCACTCTGGAACGCGGCTATGCTGTGGTGCGGGGGGAGGAGGCAATCGTGACCCGGGCCGAACAGGTGACAGCCGGTCAGGACCTGGAAATCGAGTTCGCGGACGGACGTTTGCCGGTTGCAAGCGGTGTTGAGGGTGGCCCACAGGCTGGAGGTGGATCCTCTGCGACGAAAGGCAGGTCTGGCAGAAACCGAAAGATCAAGGATACCGGCGCGTCCGGCAAGGACCACGCCAATAGCGGAGAGGGCCAGCAAGGGCGCCTGCTCTAGGGCCAGTGAATCAGGGCAGGTGTCTCGGGACTGTGTGTCAGGATTGGCGCAGGGGGTCGAAGAAGACCCGCATCAATGCGCGGGCATCCTCGGGCATGGAGTAGCTTTCCGGGGCACTGAGGTAATCCGTGAAGATCCCGATCATGTAGCTGTGGAACGCCAGGGCCAGTATAGACCCGGATACACTGCTGCGGATCTGGCCCTGCGCCAAGAGCCGATCAAAAAAAGAAGTCAGCGCTGTGGTCAGTTCCTGGCGGGTTTGCCGGTTGCGTTCACTGAGTGCTTCCATGCTGCTCGATTTTTCGCATTTTAGCAGGATGACCGTGTAGACCTTCCTGAGGCGCTCGTCCTCATGAACACTTGTCAGGGACTCGATACAGAAATTCTCGAGTTCATAAAGATTATCTTCACGATTTCCCTCCTGAATCACGCGGAAGAACATCTCACGCATGGGCAGATTGACCCGCTCATGCATCTCGGTGAACAGATGCAACTTATTCTTGAAATGCCAGTAGATGGCACCGCGTGTGACACCGGCTTCGCGCGCAATCATGTCGAGGGTGGTGTGCGCCACGCCGCGTTCATAGAAGACGTTTTCTGCAGCAGAGATGATTTTCTGGCGTGTCTCTTCAGCTTCTTCCTTGGTGCGGCGTGCCATCGGTCTATCTTGCCTGTGAGAATTTTGAGTATTGCAAACGATCGTGTATGTATGTAAAAACCACTTGCAAGGCGGTTGCAAGACAAAAACTTCCTGTTATGCACGGGTTGATGGTTTCGCGGGGCAACCTTCTGAAAATCCGTTCATCCGGCCAATCAAAATTTGAGAAAGACTGAGGCATGCGCACTTCAGCGACGACAAGTGGTTTCCTGCTGCGTGGTCTTGCAGTGGCATCCCTGGCTGCACTTCTTGCGGCTTGCGGCAATGAAAACAACGCAAACGCCCAGGGTGCTGGGGGTGGGGAACGCCCGCCTCCACAGGTGAGCGTTATGACGACGGAAACCGAGGATGCCGAGATTATCCAGGACTATGCCGGCCGCGTGCGTGGATCGCGCGAGGTCGAGGTGCGCGCGCGTGTCGAAGGCATCCTGCAGAAGCGTCTTTACGATGAAGGGCAGATTGTCAAAAAGGACGACGCGCTATTTGCGATCGATCCCGAGCCCTTCGCTTTGTCGCTCCAGGCAGCGCGTGCCGAGCGCGATCGTGCCGAAGCCGAGTTGCAGCAGGCACAACGCGAGTGGAACCGTGTCTCGCGCCTCTACGATCAGAACGCCATAAGTGAACGCGAACGGGATTCCTCCCTGTCCGCTCTTGAGCTGGCACGGGCCTCGCTTTCGATGGCCAATGCAAAGGTCGATCAGCAACGCCTGCAACTGGATTACACGGATGTAGTTGCGCCGATAGGAGGTGTGACCAGCCTGGAAGCCCAATCCGAAGGCAGCCTGGTGGAACCGGGCGCCCTTTTGACCCGAATCACGCAGCTGGATCCGGTTCATGTCAGATTTGCCCTGCCCGAAAACGATGCCGGCCTGCAGCAGCGCGCCCGCGAGGCCATGAGCCAGGGCAATGGTGGAGCGCACAGGCGTGATGCCACCCTGATCCTGCCCGATGGACAGAAATACGAGCGTGAGGGACATATCGATTTTACGGCCAGTACGATTGATCCCCAGACCGGGACCGTTTCTGCGCGTGCCATCTTCCCAAATCCGGACAATACCGTCGTTCCCGGTCAGTTCGTGCGGGTGCGCATGCTGCTCAGAACCCTGGAGGACGCGATCGTCATACCGCAGCAGGCTGTGGGAGAGAACACCCAGGGCGCACGCGTTTTCGTGGTCGATGACGAGGGCGTTGCGCATGCCCGTACCGTGGAACTGGGGCCGATCGTCCAGAACCGGCAAGTGGTGACCTCGGGGCTGGAAGCGGGCGAGAAGGTGATCGTGAACGGGCAGGTTGCCGTGCAGGATGGCATGACCGTCAATCCGCAGGAGGCTTCGGATGACTCTTCCGGTGAACAGACGGCTGAGCAAGGGGCTGCCTCCGAGGAGGGCAACTGATGCTCCGTTTCTTCATCGACCGGCCGATCTTTGCTTCCGTCATCTCCATCATCATTGTCCTGGCCGGCCTGGCTGCCATCCGGATCCTGCCGGTGGAGCAGTATCCCGACGTTGTGCCGCCCCAGATTGTCGTACAGGCGAGCTATCCCGGCGCCAGTGCCCAGGCGATCGCGGACTCCGTGGCAGCACCTCTGGAGCAGGAGATCAACGGCGTCGATGACATGATCTACATGGAGTCCACCAATACGGACTCCGGCAGCATGAGCCTGACGGTCACCTTCGAGATCGGGACCGACCCGGACCAGGCCACCATCAACGTGAACAACCGCGTCCAGGCGGCCATGTCCCGCCTGCCCCAGTCGGTTCGCGACCAGGGTGTGCGCGTCGAGGCGCGTTCCAGCAGTATCCTGATGGTGCCGGTCCTTTTCTCGCCCGAGGGAACCTACGACCCGCTCTATATCAGCAACTATGCCCTGCTGAATGTCCTGGATGAACTTGTTCGCCTGCCCGGGGTCGGTGACGCATCGCTGTTCGGAGCACAGGACTATTCCATGCGCATCTGGCTGCGCCCGGACAAGTTGGCGCAGTTCGACCTGACGCCTGCCGACGTGGCGATGGCCCTGCGCGAGCAGAATGCCCAGTTTGCAGCAGGCCTGATGGGGTCGGAGCCGTCGCCAGAGGACCAGGTCTTCACCTATTCCATCACCACGGAAGGCCAGCTTCAGGACCCTGAGGAGTTCGAGAACATCATCCTACGCTCGAACGACGACGGATCCGTGTTGCGGCTGGGCGATGTGGCGAACGCTCAGCTGGGGGCCCAGGACTATTCCTTCTCGGCCACCTACAACGGCCAGGCCGCCGTGCCCATCGGGATCTATCTGCAGCCGGGTGCCAACGCCCTGGAAACAGCCGAGAACGTCCAGAACCTTCTCACCGATCTGGAATCGCGCTTCCCCGATGATCTGGATTACAGCGTGCCCTATGACACCACCGAGTTTGTCGAGGCTTCGGTCGAGGAGGTGGTGACGACCCTGTTGATCGCTCTGGGGCTGGTGACCCTTGTCACCTTCCTGTTCGTTCAGCGCTTGCGCGCCACGCTGATCCCGGTGATCGCCATCCCGATCTCGCTGATCGGAACCTTTGCCGGCATGCTGGCGCTTGGGTTCTCGATCAACCTGCTGACTCTGTTCGGCCTGGTCCTGGCCATTGGCATCGTGGTCGATGATGCCATTGTGGTGCTGGAGAATGTGGACAGGCTGATCAAGGAAGAGGGGATGACGGCCCACGACGCGGCGGTTGCCACCATGAAACAGGTGGCGGGTGCCGTGGTGGCTGCCACCCTGACTCTGATCTCCGTCTTTGCACCGGTCGCCTTCCTGGGTGGCATGACGGGCGAGCTCTACCGCCAGTTCGCCGTGACCATTGCAGTTTCGGTGATGTTCTCGGGCATTGTCGCGCTGACATTGGCGCCCGCACTCTCGGCCCTGCTGCTGGGCAAGGAGGATTCGGGCAAGGAGTCTTGGTTTTTCCGCTACTTCAATTCCGGATTCCAGAAGATATCGAATGGCTACGCGAACACTGTGCAGTGGTTCCTGCGGCATGCCGTCCTGGGCATCCTGGTGTTCGTGGTCGTGATCGGTTCGGTGGCCTTCCTGATCAATCGCCTGCCGCCGGGCCTGGTGCCGCAGGAAGACCAGGGCGTCGCCCTAGTGGCCTATCAGCTGCCTCCTGTTTCGGCGCTGGGGCGCACGGAGGCGGTGCGAGACAAGGTCTCCAAGATGCTGCTGTCCATGGAGGAGATCGAGGATTACACGACCTTCGCGGGCTATGACATCATCGCCAGTTCACAGCGTACTTCGGCAGGTGTCGGCTTCGCCAACCTGACAGATTGGGACGAACGCCAAGGGCCGGGCCAGGATGCCCAGTCTGTGGCCGGAAAGATCATGGGGGCCGGGGCACAGGTGCCTGAGGCCACGGTTATATCCTTCCTGCCTCCGCCGATCATGGGCCTGTCCCTGACCGGTGGCGTTGAAGGCTATCTTCAGGTGCGCGGCGACAGTACGCCCGAGGAGATCCGTGCCCTGGGCAACAAGCTTGCGGCAGAGGCCAACCAACGTCCCGAGCTGACCAATGTGCGCACGACGCTGGAGACGGATATACCGCGTTACCAGGCGGATGTGGATCGCGAGAAGGCCAAGGCGGCCGGAGTGCCCATCAATTCCATTTTCCAGGCCATGCAGAGCACCTTCGGGGCCATGTATATCAATGACTTCACCTTTCAGGGGCGGAACTGGCAGGTGAATCTGCAGTCCGAAGGAGAATTCCGCAGCAAACCAGAAGACCTGCGCCGGGTCTTCGTGCGCTCCGAGGAAGGGAACATGATTCCTCTCAGCTCCTTGGTGGATCTGGAGCGCAAGCCCGGCCCCGACATCATCAATCGCTTCAATGTCTATTCCGCAGCCAAGATGATGGCCGATGCTGCCCCGGGCTACACGACCGGTCAGGCCAAGAATGCCATGGAGGAGGTTGCGGCCGGCATCCTGACCCCGCAAAGCCAGCTTGGCTGGATCGGTGAGGCCTATCAGCTGGATGCCGCTGCAGGATCCGGTCAGCTTGCCTTTCTGATGGGCATGGTCATGGTCTTCCTGATCCTCTCGGCCAAGTACGAGCGCTGGGCCCTGCCCATAGCTGTCCTGACCGCAGTGCCGTTCGGAATTCTGGGGGCCGCGCTTGCGGTCTTCCTGAGCGGTTTGCCCAATGACGTCTATTTCCAGGTGGGCCTGCTGGTCCTGATCGGCCTCTCGGCCAAGAACGCAATCCTGATTGTCGAGTTTGCCGACCAGAATCGCAAGGAAGGCATGGCAACCATGGATGCGGCGATGGCCGCTGTCCGGCAGCGCTTCCGGGCCATCATCATGACCTCGCTGACCTTCATCATCGGAACCATGCCGCTGGTGTTCTCCACGGGTGCGGGGGCGGCCAGCCGCGTCGAGATCGGCACCGTTGTTGTCGGTGGCATGATCGCGGCCAGCTCCCTGGCACTGATCTTCGTGCCGCTGTTCTACAAGCTGATTGTCGACGGTTCGGACCGTCTGTTTGGCCGCCACAAGCAGACCGGCAGCAAGGAAGGAAAGACCGAGAATGCATAAGAAGCTGCATCATCAGGCCCTGTCGCTACTTGCAGCTGCCTTTCTGGCGGGCTGCGCCATGGGCCCGGATTACGAGGCCCCTGAGATCGACCTTCCCCAGGAGCTGCCGGAGCACAGCCTGCTGACGGAAGCCGAGCGGGAAGGCTGGGAGGACTGGTGGACGCGCTTTGACGATCCCACACTGAGCCTTCTGGTGAACCGGGCCATGGACCAGAACCTGGACATTCGCCTGCGCGCACAGCAGATCCAGGAAGCGCGGGCGCGTCTGGGCCTGGCCGAGGCCAACCGCCTGCCGACCCTGGACGGCCAGGCCGAGGCCACACGCCAGAGCCCGTCGGAGCGTTCAACCATTCCGCCCTCAACGGGAGAAGCTCAGAATCTCTATCAGCTTTCGGGGCAGTTGGGCTACGAAATCGACCTCTGGGGACGGTTGGCGCGCAGTCAGGAAGCGGCGGAAGCCTCGCTGGAGGAATCGGTTTTCGCACATGACGCCATCGAATTGGCCACGATCACGGATGTGGTGACGACCTATACCAATCTGCGAGCGGCCCAGCGCGAAGTCGCCATCCTGGAGAGCACCATCGAGAGCCGCGAGGAGACCCTATCGCTCGAGCAGGCCCGTTATGACGCCGGTGAAACCGATGCACTGGTCCTGCGCCAGGCGGAATCCGAACTGGCAACGACGCGCGCTCAACTGCCTGGGGCCCAGCAAAGAGTGGAACAGTTGCGCAGTGCACTGGCGGTCCTCGTTGGAATGAGCCCGCGAGAATTGATGGATGAGCTTCAATTTGGCCCGGGTGAGCTGACCGATCTCAACCTGCCCGACCAGGTTCCTTCCGTCTTGCCTTCGGAGCTTCTCAAGCGGCGTCCCGACCTGAGATCGGCGGAGGCGAGCCTTATGGCGGCGACGGCCCAGATCGGTGTGGCCGAGGCCGAGCGATTCCCTCAGCTGAATCTGAGTTTCCTCCTGGGCAGCACGGCCATCGAGTTCGCCGACATGCTGACGGCGCCGGCAACCACTTGGACCAAGGGAGCCTCTGTTATGGGACCCCTCCTTGATTTCGGGCGCGGTGCGGCGCGGGTGGACACGGCCGAGGCCCTGCGCGACCAGGCCGAGACCCAGTACCGCATGACGGTCCTGACGGCCTTCCAGGAAGTGCGGGATGCCCTGACGCTCTATCAGACTTCGGCCGAGCGCGTGGAAAGCGTGCGCCGGCAGGTCGAAGCTATCCAGGATACCGTGCGTATGGCGCAATTGCGCTATGACGAGGGCTTCGTCGGGTTCATCGACGTTCTGGACGCCCAGCGCAACCTTCTGGACGCGGAATTGGCCCTGGTCGATGCCATGCGGGCGCGCCTGAATGCAACGGCATCGCTGTTCAAGGCCCTGGGCGGCGGCTGGGAGGAACAGCTCTCGCCGCTGGCCGCCGACAGCGAGAGCGCAAGCCAGTGAGCGTGCGGGCCGCACCAGCGACCTAGAGGGACGGACGCAGCATGCGCCTGGCCGTGATTTACAATCCGGCTGCCGGCCTGCGCCAACGCCGGGTCTATCTGAACGTTCTGGAACAGCTACGCTCGCAGGATTGCGATATCCTGGAGATGCCCACCCGCCATGCCGGCCATGGCGAAGCGATCGCACGCAGGCTGACGCCCGCGACCTGCGACCGGGTGGTGGCCGCGGGGGGAGACGGGACAGTCAACGAGGTCGCCAACGGCCTGCTGGCCAACAGGGTCGGGGGTCAGGACCTGCCACTGGCGATCCTACCCCTGGGTACGGCGAACGTTCTGGCGCGCGAAATCGGATTGCCAAGAAGGCTGCAGTCGATCGTACGCTTTATCCGAGAGGGACAGCCGCGGCCCGTTTCGGTGGGCCGTGTCAATGACCGGCATTTCCTGCTGATGGCCGGCGTTGGTTTCGATGCCCACGTGGTGACCGGCGTACGCTGGCCCCTGAAACGGCGCATCGGCAAACTGGCCTATGTCGTGGAGACGCTGCGGCAGTTGCTTGTCTACGACTATCCGGAGTATCGCCTGCAGGTCGACGGACAGGCGCTGCGGGCCTGTTCTGTCATTGTTGCCAATGCACGTCATTACGGGGGCCGATACAGGGCTGCGCCTGCTGCACGGCTTGAGGCCGATAGCCTGGAAGTCTGCCTTTTTACACGCAAGGGGCGCTTGCACGCCGCAAAGTATGCGGCCGCCCTTGTCCTGGGTTTCCTGCATCGCTTGCCTGATGTGCACTATCGAAAGGCCAACTGCGTTCTGGTGGAAGGCCCATTGCAGGATCCTGTCCAGGGCGATGGAGACTGGATCGGCACGCTGCCTTGCGAGATAACCCTTTGCCCTTCCGCCCTGACACTGGTTTTTCCGCGATAAGCCGTTTTGTTGTGCAGCGCAAAATGAGCGTCAGCGGTCGCATCTGCGATACTATTGACCGTAGTGTCGTATATTCTTGACCCGCCTTGGCTGATTCGGTCAGGCTTCCCCACAGCTTTGTTCTTTTCCGGTCGCTTCCATGGTCAGCGCTCTCCTCCCGCTTTTTGCGCTTCTGCTTTCCGTTGCCCTGCTGTTCCTCGGGAACGGCCTGCTGGGCACTCTCCTGCCTGTGCGCGCCCAGTTCGAGAGCTTTACCGATGTAATGATCGGTTCCATGGGATCGTTGTATTTCCTGGGTTTCGGCCTGGGGTGTATCCTGGGGCCGTTCCTGATCCGGCGGGCCGGTCATATCCGCACATTTGCGGCGCTTGCCGCCGTGGTGGCGTCTATTCCCTTATTGCATACCTTGTTTCCAACGCCCTGGATCTGGATGACCCTGCGCGTCATTGCGGGCCTTTGCCTGGCCGGCCTCTACACCACCATCGAGAGCTGGTTGAACCAGGGGTCGTCCAATGAAATGCGGGGCCGTGTCTTGTCCATCTATGTCATGGTCAACCTGGCAGCCGTGACGGCTGGCCAGTTCCTGCTGAACCTGGATTCGCCGCTCAACTACCGACTGTTCGCCATGATCACCATCGTGATGGCTTTGTCGGTCGTCCCGGTGGCCCTGACACGGACAGTGGCGCCCACGCCGCCTTCCTCCGTAAACCTGCGCCTGCTGCGTCTATATCGGCGTTCGCCGGTGGGCATAGTGGGCGCCTTCCTGATCGGCGCCGCCAATGGCATCTTCTGGAGTGTTGCGCCGGCCTATGTCAGTGCGCTGGGCCGTGATACGGCCACGGTTGCCAATTTCATGGCGCTGGCGGTGATTTCGGGCGCAATTGCCCAGTGGCCGTTGGGCCGACTGTCCGACATCATAGATCGGCGCTGGGTGATGGTCATTGCCTGTCTTGGAACGACATTCGGCAGCATCGGGCTTTGGCTGTTCGGGCAGTTCCCGCTCTGGCTGATGATCTTCGGGTCCGTCTTCGGGGCCATGGCCCTGTCGCTCTATGCCCTCTGCATAGCGCATACCAATGATCATGTTGAATCGGCCGACTCCGTGGAGACCTCCAGCAGCCTGCTGTTGACCTTCGCTGCGGGTGCCGTGATCGGTCCATTTACGGGATCCTATGTCATGTCGCTGATCGGGCCGGGTGGCCTGTTCCTGACGGCGGGGACCTTCACGCTGATACTGGCTGCCTTCGCTTTCTACCGAATCCGCATGAAGGCCCCTGTGCCGGCAGACGAACGCGAGAATTTCGTCTACGTGGAGCCGCAGACCAGCGCCGTGGTTTATGAGCTGGACCCGCGCAGTGAGTATTCCGGCGATGATGAAGCAGGCGCCGATGAGGACACGATGTCTGAAGGAAGGGACCTGGACGATCCGGACCTGGATGGGGCTTCCGATCGGAATGTGGCCGAGGAGACCCTGGCGGATAGCGCAGAGGAATCGACGTCGGATCGCCCTGTGGAGACGACCGAAGAGCCCCATCCGTCGCAGGACAGCGGATCGGATCGCCCGGAATCGGGTAAGCCTGAAGCAGAGTCGGATCAGCCTGAAGACGACAGGGATCGCAAGACCTGAGTCGCGTCAGCTGCGCGGTGCGTACTTTGCCAGGATGCGTTGCAGAGTGCGTCGATGCATGCGCAGGCGTCGGGCGGTTTCCGAAACGTTGCGGTCACACTGTTCATAAACCCGCTGGATATGCTCCCAGCGCACGCGGTCGGCCGACATCGGTTGCTCGGGGGGTGGCGGCAGGCTGCCCTCGCGCGCCAGCAGGGCGGATTCGATCTGATCGGCATCGGCCGGCTTGGGCAGGTAGTCGGTTGCTCCGGCCTTGACCGCGGCAACGGCCGTCGCGATGTTTCCATAGCCCGTCAGCACAATGATACGCGTATCCCCACGTGCAGCCCGCAGGGTTTCCACGACATCCAGCCCGCTGCCATCGCCCAGGCGCAGGTCCACCACGGCATAGGCGGGTGGGCGTGCCCGCGCCGCTTCAACACCTTCCTCGACGCTCGCCGCCATCTCTACGGCAAAGCCGCGTTGTTCCATGGCACGTCCCAGGCGTTTGCAGAAACGCTCGTCGTCATCGACGATCAGCAGACGCTTGTCGGAGGCGTGGGGAAGGCTTTGGCCGGTCTTTTCGGATGACATCGTTAATTTGCGTCCTCTGCTGGCCCTATATAATGGAACGCGGCCAGGTTATTGCAACCTTGGCGCCGCCTTCGGAACGATTGCTGAATGAGACCCTGGCCCCCAGGCGTGAGAGCAGTGTGCGGGCAATGAAGATTCCCAGACCCATATGGTCCTCGCCGGTCCGTTCATCACGCCCACTGGTCGAGACATAGGGATCCCCTAGGTCGCCCAGTACGGTTTCATCGAAACCGGGCCCATCGTCCTCGATATGAATCCGGATTTCCGCGTCATCCCAGTCCAGCGTAACTGTGACCTGCTGGCGCGCGAACTGCAGCGCGTTCTGCAACAGGGTGCCCAGCCCGTGCATCAAGCCGGGATCCCGAGGCAGGAAGGGTTGTTGTTCCGGGCTGTAATCCGCGTGAACGGCCGGTTCGGGGTGAATCTGGAGGTCGATGTCGTCACGCATGAAGGGCGCGGCAGCGGCCTCGATCAGGCCGGTCAGGGGCAGGCGGTGATAGGGCGTGTCCTCGTCCTCGTCGGGGCGGCTGGCAAGCTCGCTGAGAATGCGCCGGCAACGCTCGCTTTCCAGGCGCAGCAGCGAGACATCCTCGCGCAGATGGGCGGTGTCGCTGTCGCTCGGAAGCTCGCGTTCCAGTTCCTTCGCGACCACGGCGATGGTGGCCAGCGGACTGCCCAGCTCGTGTGCGGCGGCGGCGGCCAGAGCCCCCAGCGAAGACAGGCGCTGTTCGCGGGCAAGTGCCAGTTGGGAGGCCCCCAAGGCGTCGGCCATTCGCCTGGCTTCAAGGGCCAGTGAGGAGACATAGGCGGCGATGAAAACAACGGCCAGGATCATGGCGATCAGGATCCCCGCCACATAAAGCGAGGGCAGATAGAACTCGGGATAGGGCCAGGGCAGGGGCAGGTACCAGATGCCCAGGGCCATGATGCCCAGGATGGCCACCACTGCCAGTTTGATGGTGCTGCGCCGTGACAGGGTTGCGGCCGAGACCACGACCGGTGCCAGAATCAGGATGGTGAAGGGGTTCTGCAGCCCGCCCGTGATGGCCAGCAGGGCGGTCAGCTGTATGAGGTCACCGATCAGGTAGAGTGAAGCCACACCGTCGCCCAGCCAGACGGTGCCCCGGTGACGCACGGCGGTCAGCAGGTTCATGAAGGCCAGCGCACCGATGATGAGCGCGGCCGGAACCAGGGGAACATCGAAGCCCAGTCCGGCCTGGACCACAAGCAAGGCCAGGGTTTGGCCAAGCACCGCCACCCAGCGGATGAAGATCAGGGTTCGCAGGCGCACGCGCCCGCCGGCTGCGGTCATGCCCGAGAGCAGGTCGGGGGTTTCCGGCAGAACCGGGGACGGCCTGCTTCCGGTCGCCTCTTCGCTCATGTCTTGGCTCCATAGCGAAGCAGGCTGCTGCCCTCACGCCGCAACCAGCTGCGCGCGGATTCGAAATCGCCCTTCATATCCTTCACCAGGCGCCAGAAGGCGCGGGAGTGATCGAGATGAACCAGATGGGCGAGTTCATGCACCACCACATAGTCGAAAACCTCTCTGGGAGCGAAGACCAGGCGCCAGGAGAAGCTGAGATTGCCGCTGGATGAACAGCTGCCCCAGCGGCTTGTGGTGTCGCGAACCGTGATGCGCCCTAGAGGTCGTGCATCGAGCGGAAGTTGAGCGCTGCGATGGCGTGCTTCCTGGGTCAACTGCTGGCGAGCGTAGCTGCGTAGGAAATCCTCGATTCGCCGGGGCAGGTGGTCGCCATGTCCAGAGACATTCAGGATCCCGGGTTCCAACCAGACTCCCCGACGGGCGTCCGGACAGTGGCGAATAGCATACAGATCACCCAGAATGGGCAGTTCCTGATCGGCGGCGAAGGGTACAGGGTCTGGCAGGGTGGCGCGGCGCTGTGCGATCCAGCCGCTCTGGCTCTTCAGGAAGGCCTGGACCTGCCGGCGGCTGACAGTTGGCGGTGCGGTGACCTGAAGACTTCCGTCACGCGCGGCCAGGCGCAAGGTGATCCTGCGCGCCCGGGGCGAGATGCGCAGGCGATAGGCAAGTTGCTCGCCTGCAAGTTCGATCTGGCCTGTCTGCGTGTCCCCGCTTCTCATGCCGGGAAGGTAGGGCAGCCGCGCCCTACGGGCAACGACAACCGCGCCGGACCCGGGTCAGTCGGCACCTGCCTCCTGACGCAGCAGGCGCCGTTTGCGCGCAACGCCCCAGCGGTAACCGCCCAGTCCGCCGTCGCTGCGCAGGACGCGATGACAGGGAATGACCAGCGAGACAGGATTGCTGCCACAGGCGCGGCCCACCGCGCGCTGCGCCTTGGGCAGGCCCAGGCGCACGGCTATGTCAGCATAGCTGCGGGTTTCGCCATAGGGAATGGCGACAAGTTCGTTCCAGACTCGTCGCTGAAATGCCGTGGCCCGGATATCGAGCGGCAGGTCGAAGTGGGGCATCTGTCCTTCCAGGTAGGCCAGGACCTCGGCAAGCGGCTCTTCGACGGCGGCCTGGTCGCGGCGCAGCTCGTCGGCTTTGGGAAAATCGGCGTGCAGTTCCTGTTCCAGGCTTTGCGAATCCGTTCCCAGGGCGATGAAGCAAAGTCCGTGTTCCGTGGCGGCCAGCAGCAGCTCTCCCAGTGCGGAGGGGGCCAGTCCGTAGACGATTCGCGCTCCGCGTCCGCCGCGCGCGTAGGTCGCCGGTGTCATGCCGAGCGCGTTGCCGGCGCTTTCGTAAAGGCGGCTGGCCGAACCGTAGCCCGCTTCATAGAGCGCGCGGGTGACATTGCCCGAACGGCGCAGTTCCGCGCGCAACCGGCCCTCGCGCAGAGCCTGGGCGTAGTCGCGTGGCGTGATGCCCGTGACCCGCTTGAACAGGCGGTGTGTGGACCAGGGACTCAGCCCGGCGATGCGTGCCAGTTCCTGAAGCGGCACGGGCGTGCCCTCGGCGGCCTCCAACTCGGCGCAGAGGTGTTCCACCAACTGGGTCTCGGCGTCCTCCTGCTCGCTCGGGATCTTGTTCTGTGATGCTTGTGGGCTGTGCATGGTTGTTCGTTCCGTTTCACGCTGAAAGCCATCCGGGCTTTGTGATGACAGCTGTCAAATTCAGGACAGGATAGCCTGCAGGAAGCCGAAGAGGCTATCCGGTGTTTGCAGTGAAGTGCAGATGGCTGGAAGGCTTGACCGAGACGGTCATTCGGGGAATGGTTACCCACAGGAATTCACTGGGAAATGATCCAAAGATCGTTTCCGCGAACAAGCAAGAGGTTCATGCATGACAGGGCTTCCGCCTTTTCACCTTGCGTTTCCCGTTGCGGACCTGGAGCAGACCCGCAGCTTTTACGTCGATGTGCTGGGGTGCTCGGTGGGTCGGGAATCCGATCGCTGGATCGACTTCAATTTCTATGGCCATCAGATCACCGCGCACCTGCGACCCGAGGAAACAAATGCCGTTGGGGCCAGCCAGGTGGATGGCAAGGAGGTCCCCGTGCGCCATTTCGGAGCCATCCTGGACTGGGAAATCTGGCATGAACTCGCCGAACAGCTAAAGGCTGCCGGGATCGATTTCGTGATTGAGCCCTATGTGCGCTTTCCCGGGGAAGTGGGTGAGCAGGCGACCATGTTTTTCAAGGACCCCAGCGGAAATGCCCTGGAATTCAAGTCCTTTCGGGACATGAGCCAGGTTTTCGCCCATTGACCGGCCCAAGCCGGAAGAGACCACAGTGAAAGGAAGCATGAGAGAGGGGGGCTCAGATCATGGATTCCGATGAAAAGGCCATCGAGACGACCATGGGCAATCTGCTGGAAGGGTTCCGGCGGCGTGATGCCGATATCCTGAAGGAAGTTTACAGCGAGGATGCCGACTGGACCAATGCCTTCGGTCGAACGTTGAAGGGGCGCGATGCCATCGTCGATTACCTGCGCGAACTCTTCGCTGATTCCAATTTTTCCGACGGCGAGATGAAGGGGGCGCCTGAGGTCGATGTCCGGCAGGTCAGCGAAAACGTGGTCCTGGTCAAGACTTACATGGAAGTGACCGGACAGAAGACAGTGGACGGCGGCACCCTGCCGACTCGGCGAAATCACTCCCTAAAGGTTCTCAAGCGCCAGTACGATGGCAGCTGGCGCATCGTCTCCGAGATCTACATGGACGCGCGTGACGAGGTCACCCACCGGCATTGAGGCATCCTGTATCCAGGATGCAGGGGCCTTCCCATAACGATAACAAGGAAGACAGATGAAGCCGGTTGCAGGATGGCTTGCCTGGTCCAGGCTGTTACCGGGGCTTGTTCTTCTGCTCTTGTTGCTCGCAGCCTGGACTTCGCTTTCAGACATGGTTCTGCCGGGCCGTATCGCTGGTCTTCTGGCCTTGCTGATAGCCATTGGCGCGGTCCTCAGGCACAGCGATTTCGTGCGCTGGATCGCATTGCTGCTGGGTGGGAGTGGCGCAGTTCTGGCCTTCCTGCGCGACGATTGGATGGCGGTGCTGGACGGCCTGTCCCGCGCGGCCATCTTTGCGTCCTTTCTGGCCTGTCTTTACGGCCTGCGCAGTTTTGTCCAGTCCGCCCCGCGACTTCGCGAGGTCCAGGATGCCTTCGTGGCCTTTCGTCCCGCGTCCCGGCGCGGCGCTGTCCAGTTCCTGGGGCTGGTCTTCTCGGTGCCGCTTGCAGTGGGAACGGTCAGTGTCGTCGCACCCCTCATCGCCCGTCAGAAGGACCCGCAGGTGCGTGAGGAGACGGCAAGCTGGGCGCTCAGGGGCATGGGGCTGGCGGTTCTGTTCTCGCCTTTCACGGTCGCAATGGGCGTCATCACCTCGGCTCTGGGAGAACGCCTGTCCTTCGGTCTGCTGATCGGCAGTGGATTCCTGCTTGCCCTGACGCTGGTTGCGATTCCGCACGTTCTGGGGATCTGTCGTTTCCCCAGGCGCCTGTCGCCACAGTTCTGGCAGGCACTCGGATGGGTGCTCTTGCCCGTGCTATTGCTGATCGTGGCCAACCTGACCCTGGTTTTCAGTTTCGGTTTCTCCCCGCCCGAGGCAACTATCCTGCTCGTGCCTCCAATGGGGCTGTTGTTGGGCTGGATCCGCGGCCAAAGTGCACGTGCCCAAATGATGTCCGTGACCCTGGATGCCTGGCGACGATTTGACAGCGAGGTCTCCATCTTCGTCGGTGCGCTGGTCTTCGCCAGTGTGATCACCAGTGTTCCCGAGATTGCCAGCCTGGTCGCACGTGTTGCCGAGGACTTCGGACCTGGCGCCCTGATCGCCATTGCCATGGTCGGTATTGCCGTGCCGACGGCCCTGGGGCTTCACATGGTGGTGACGGTCACGATTCTTCTGACGGTTTTTGCACCTGCCATGCCCGACAGCTTGCATCTCGTGCTTCTGGGGCTTGCCGGTCTGCTTGGCTGGGCCTTCGGGGCCATGACGGCGCTGGGGTCCATCGCTTTCCTTGCCGCAACACGAATTTTCGACGTGTCAGCCTACAGGCTTGCTCTTGGCAGGAATCTGCGCTTCATGACGGCGGTCATGCTCCTGCTGATCGTGATTTCGCTCGTTATCGGTTAGGCGGGACCGGTGCGGCGGGCCGGGCCGTCTCAGGGCCAGTCACAGATCACCAGCGGTGATTTTGCCCTGCAGCCAGAGATAGACCTGCTCCTTCACTTTGCCCATGATAGAGAGGTCATCCGTTTCAAGTGATCCGAGACATCCCGCACAGAATGGAACAGGAGTTCGAGCATGACGGCCATCACCCTGCCTGAGAAAGCCCTTGTCACCGGTGCCACAGCCGGGATTGGTGAGGCGACTGCGGCGGCACTTTGCGAGGGAGGTACCCGGGTCCTGGCCCTGGGGCGCCGCAAGGAACGGCTGGACTCCCTTGTGGAGTGCTATCCCGAACGCCTGACGCCGGTGGAACTGGATCTGGGCGCCCGGGAAAAGACACGCGAGGACCTCATGGAGCTGGCCGAGGCACATCCGGATCTCGACCTTCTTGTGGCCAATGCCGGCCTGGCCCTGGGGCGCGGGGCCGCCCAGGACGCGCCCTTCGAGGACTGGGAGCGCATGGTGGACGTCAATGTTTACGGGCTGATGGCCACGGTTCATGCCTTCCTGCCCAAGATGGTGGCCCGGGGAAAGGGCGATATCATCCTGGTTGGCTCCACTGCCGGTGAGTACCCCTATCCCGGAGGGCATGTCTATGGCGCAACGAAATCCTTTGTACGGCAGTTGGGCAGCAACCTGCGCGCCGACCTGCTGGGCACGGGCGTTCGGGTCACGGTGCTGGAGCCCGGCATGACCCATACCGAATTCTCGGAAGTACGCTACAAGGGTGACCGAGATACGGCCGAGGCGGTCTATCAGGACACGCGGCCGCTGGAGGCTGAAGACCTGGCCGAGAGCATCCTTTGGCTGGCCAGCCGCCCGGCGCACGTCAGCGTGACACGCCTGCAGATGATGCCCACAGACCAGGCCAATGGCCCCATGCGCGTTCATCGCCGGGAATGAAGCCGAACCCCTCAGGGCATTGAGAATAAGTCGAGGAAAGCCTTGCCCACAGAGGTGCTCGTGAACTACCTCTTGGCGGGTCAGGTCGAACCTTGAGGGGAAGCAGGTGCCGGAAGAACAGCCAGAACGGGCAGATCGCTGCGGAGAATCACGTGACTGCAAGGTCCAGGACCCCAATGCGTGGATGCAGCGGTCCGGGTTCTGAGACGACATGGAATTGTTCGCCACCTTCTTCGCCGGCCTTGGCCTGCTGTTCATCGGCATCCATTTCGTCGGTGACAACCTGAAACGCCTGACCGGGCGGAATTTCCGCCGGCGCGTTACCCTGGCCACGAACAGCCACCTTTCCGCCGCCAGCGTCGGTGTGCTGGCCGGGGGTCTGACCCAAAGCAGCAACGCCGTCACCCTGATCGCCATCAGCATGATCCAGGCCGGCCTGGCCGGTGTTTCGGCCGTCATGCCCCTGGTCGCCTGGTCCAATGTGGGCACCGCCGGACTGGTGCTTCTCTCGGCGGTGGACCTGCGCGTGATGGTCCTGTTCCTGCTGGGACTGGTGGGGCTGGCCTATTACTTCAACATCGATCGTTCTCTGAAGTATCGACATGTTGCCGGTGCCCTTCTGGGCATCGGTCTGCTCTTCTTCGGCCTGCAGTTGATGAAGGAGGGGGCGGCTCCACTCACGGAGATGGACTGGGTGGTGGATCTGCTGCAGCTGACCGCCCGCTTCGACCTGCTGGAATTCCTGACCGGCCTGCTGTTTGCGCTTCTGCTGCAATCCTCGGCGACGGTCACGATCATCGCCGTTTCCATGGTCTCCCTGGGCATCCTGAACTTCGACCAGTCCATCCTGCTGGTGCTCGGCGCCGGGCTTGGCTCCGGCATCGGGGTTGGGTTGACGGCCTACAATCTCGAGGGCACGGCACGCCAGCTGGCGCTTTCCCAGGTCTTCTACAAACTGTTGGGCACGATCTTCATCCTGGCGCTCTTCTACCTGGAACGCTACACGGACCTGCCGCTCCTTCGGGCAGCCGTGGAAAGGGTGACTCCCGAACTGGGCATGCAGCTGGCCCTGGTTTTCCTGGTCATTCAGGTTTCCAGTGCCCTGCTCGGCTCGCTGCTTCAGCGGCCTCTGGAGCGCCTCTGTGCACTGGTCTCGCCTGTGGCGCCGCACGAGGAATTGGCGAAACCCAAGTATATCTACGAACAGGCCCTTGAGGATCCCGAATCCGCGCTCGACCTCATTGAGCGCGAACAGCAGGACATATTGGCCCGTTTTCCCGGCCTCCTGCCCGTGGAGGGCGAGACAACGCCGCGTCCGGAACAGGGCCAGCGCATTCTGGAGGCCACGCGTACGCTCTGCACGGAGCTCGAGAATTTCCAGGCGGAATTGCTGGAACGGCGGATCAGTGCCTCTGTCCTGGAAAGCGCAATGACCCTGCAGAACCGCAATGTGCTGCTGGTGTCACTTTGCGAGGCGCTCGAGAATTTCCTGCAAGCCATGGACAAGATGATCGATCCGGAACGCTATGTGCAGTCGGCGCTGGAGGATCTTGTCAGGCTGGAGCGCGAAAAGGGAGTCGGCCTGGCCGATACTCTGATCGAGGTCTTGCACATGCTGCTGGAAAGCCTGCGCGATCTCGCCGCGGAGGGGGACGAACTGGATCGCACCCTCTTGCGCAGCATGACGGGCGATCATTCGGAGACCATGGAAAGCATCCGGCGCAGGCTGTTGCGTGAAGAGGCAACCATGGAGCAGGACCGCCGTGAGCAGCTTTTCGAAACAACCCGGGTGTTCGAGCAGTTGGTCTGGCTGATCCGCCGCTATGCCTCATCGATCAGTCCCGTTGCGCGCCAGGAAGCCTCGTGAGGGCAGGGACACAGCAGACTTGCCGCCGCAGCCGGTGGTCTCTACCGTAAGGAAGTCGCGCCAGACGCAAGCCTGTCCACAAGAGCGGTTCCGGGGGCTCAGAGGCAGTATCGCTCTCCATGATTCATCGTATCCTTCCCTTCTTCCTGCTCATCATCGTCTTCAGCCTAGGGCTCGGGGCCTACATGAGCTATGAAGCCGTGCGCAGCGCCTTCCTGGGCACGCTTTCCGATCGCATGGAGACCGTGGGCGACCAGATCGCCACCGCCATCCGCAGCAGCCAATCCTTCGGTATTGCACTGGAGGAGCAGACGACACTGCCGGCCCTGTTGCAGAGGGAGGCCGTGGGCGTGCGCTACCTGCAGCGGATCGACGTGGTCACGGCGGGTGGAGAAGTGCTGTACAGCAGCCAGCCGAAACAGGTGGGGCGCACACCCGAGGGTGCCGCCCGCTGGGATGTGGAAACCGATCTTTCCAATGACCTGGGCGAGACAGTCGGCAGAGTCGTTGTCCGGATGGACTCTGCCTCCGCCCAGGCGACCATCCGCCAACTGGCTGAAGACCTGGCTCTGCGCAGCCTGCCTGTCCTTCTGGCAGCCCTGCTGCTGGCGGGGCTGGGGTTGTTGCTGGTCCTGCATGCCCTGAAGCGGCGTGCCGAGCGCCTGGCACCGCCGAGCGAACCGCTGCGTGCTGTGCGCCCACAGGTGCAGGAGCTCGAGGAAACCTATCAGCGGGCCGCCGCCGAGCTTGACGGCAGGAGGTCCTGAGAGCCGTGTCGGGGGTATCCAGACTGCGCAGCCAGGCCGTGGGGATTCGCACCCAGATCGCCTTGCTGCTCGTCGCTGTCCTGGCACTGGGCTATACGACGGTGACGCTGGTTTCTGTCCAGCTGGGCGAACGGCTGCTATTGCCCGAAGTGAAGCAGAGTGCCGAGATCACGTCCCAGTCGCTCGCGCGGCAGGTCGAAGGCGCCCTGGAGTTGGGTGTTCCCTTGCGCGAACTGGTCGGTGTGGAGGAGTCGTTCAGCGATCGCCTCGAGGACAGCCCGGCCTTCGCCGCCATCGCGCTGGAAGCGCGCGATGGCGGCCGCGACTTCACGATATCCAGCGGCCGCTCACAGGACTTCGAAACTCGGGCCACCGCACCGGTCCTTCAGGATGGCAGCATAGTCGCCCGCGTTATGGTGACCGTGGACGAGCGCTTCACCCAACGCATGGTGCGTGATCTCTGGATCAATCTGGGGATCATCCTGCTGATCACCGTTCTGATCGGGTTGGAGCTCTACAGTCTGATCTTCGGCCGCCGGATGGCGGCGAGCCTGGATGGACTGGAAAGCCGGCTCCAGGCCCTTTCCCAGGGCGACCTGAGACCCCATCCCCCGGTTCCGGAGGAAGACAGTGCGCCCAGCGGCACCCCTGGCCACTACGTTGCGCGCATCGATGCGGAATTGGGCCATCTGCACCGACGTCACCGGGAAATCCGCCAGCGGATCCGCGAGGACAGCCAACTTGCTGTCCGGCTGAACCGCCTGGCGGAAAGTTTCGGCCTGGCGGCACGTACCAATGCCGGTGCAGAGCGGGCTCAGGCCATTCGGCCACCCCTGTTCTTCTTCATGTTCGCACACGAGATGACGCGGCCTTTCCTGCCTGCGCATGTGGAACGCCTGGCGGCCGGGCTCGCGTGGATATCGCCGGAGTTTGCCGTCAGTCTGACCCTTGGCCTTTTCATGGCGGTGGTGGCCGGTCTGCAGATTCCCCTGTCGTTGATGACGGCGCGCTGGGGTCGGCGCACCTCCTTCCTGGCCGGTGCGGCCGTGGCCGTTGTTGGCTATGGACTGGGGGCGCTGTCACCAGGGTTCATCAGTTTCTCCCTGGCCTTCGCCCTTGTCGCCGTCGGCTTTGCCATGGTCTTCGCCGCCTCGCAGGGTTTCATCATAGATCGCACCGAAGGTCGCTCGCGCACGCTTGGCATGACAGTCATGGTTGGGGCCATCATGGTCGCCGCGCTCTGCGGCCCACCGCTGGGTGGCCTGCTGTCTGACCGGCTGGGCTCGATAACGGCGCTCTGGGTGATTGCAGCGCTTACCCTCCTGAGTTTCTGGCTCTGCCTGGCTGGGCTGCCACGGGACGAGGCTGGACAGGCAGGGGGCGAGGTTCCGCCCCGGCGTGCGAAAACGCCTGGACGTTGGCGGCGCCTGCTGGGTGCCCCGGTCTTCATGACCCTGCTCGTGGGTTCTGCGTTGCCGGCCAAGTTGGTGCTCAGCGCACTCTGCTTCTACCTGGTGCCGGTGCATTTGCTGTCCATCGGGGCGAGCGAGGCCGAGATCGGACGGCTGCAGATGATCTATCCCGTGGCAACGGTGCTGCTGGTTCCGCTGTTCTCGCGCCTGGCAAGTCGGGGCAACCGGGCCCTGCCCTATGTGGTGGGCGGGCAGTTGCTGACCGGCCTGGCGAGCCTGATCGTGTTGGGTGGGAGCCATGAACTGGCCATAGCCCTGGTGCTGCTGGTTTTCGGCGTGGCCCAGGCCATGCTGATTACGCCGCAGGCCAGCCTGGTGGGCCAGCTTGTCGCCATAAACGGCGACAAGCTTGATGAGGATGCAGCCTATGGGTTGTATCGGCTGATCGAACGCAGTGGCAGCGCTATCGGACCGATCCTGGCTGGCCTGTTGCTGGTCACGGCCGGCTTCGTGCCGACTGTCCTAGCCTTGGGCGGGATCTCCGTGCTGGGGGGCCTGGCCTTCCTGGCTGTGCGTTGGATGTCATCTTAAAGGGTTTTTTGTGATCAAGGAAAAGCCTATGCTACCAAGGCGTTTGTCGCGGGCTGCGGATCAGCGATTCCTTAGGGGGAGGCCAGCATGAAGAAGGATGCTCAAAGCGACTGGCGTCTCTGCCTGATCGAGGGCGGGATGACGCGGCGGCGCGCCTTGAAACTGGCTGGCGCCGGCACGCTGGGTGCAATGCTGCCTGAGACTGGATCGGCCCAGGACCGGCAACGTCCGCATATCTACATGGTCACCTATCGTGGTGAGACCGATGTGGAGCGTGGTTTCTTCGATTACCTGGAGGCCCAGGGCCTGGATGCCGAGTTCACCCGTCGCAATATCGACCGTGACAACGATCGCCTGCCAGGTCTGGTCGAGGAGATTCGCGAGCTGCAGCCGGACTTGGTCTATACATGGGGCACATCGGTGACGCTGGGCATAGCGGGACGCCACGACAGTGAGACTCCGGAGCAGCATATCCGCGATATCCCCATCGTTTTTGCCCTGGTTTCAGCCCCGGTCCAATCAGGGATCATTCCCGAACGTGCGGAACCGGCGCGCAATGTCACGGGGGCCATCCATGTGGTGCCGCCGGAAACACAGCTGCGCGCCATGCGGGCTTACCGGCCCTTTGAACGCCTGGGCGTGCTCTACAGTCGAAACGAAGAGAACTCGGTGGTCATCGTCCAGGATCTGGAAGTGCTGGCCGAGGAGATGGGCTTCACCTTGCTGGCCCAGCCATTCGCGGAGGACGATCGCGGCCGTCCCACGGCCGAGGGCGTCGAGGATCTGGTGCAGGGCCTGAAGGACCAGGGCGCCGACTGGCTCTATTACCTGCCGGACACTTTCCTGGGCACGATCTATGACCGTGTTTCCCCTGCCGCGCTGCAGGCCGGCCTGCCCACCTTCGGTGCGGCCGAGTTGGCCGTGCGCGAGGGCGGGGCTCTGGTGGGACTGGTCAGCCGTTACTATTCGGTTGGCCAGCTGGCGGCATCCAAGGCCATTAAGGTGTTGCGTGATGGTGAGGATGCCGCAGGGATTCCGGCGGAAACTCTCAGCCGCTTCTCCCTAATCATCAACATGCAGGTGGCCAAGGAGCTGGAGCTCTATCCGCCGCTGGCCATGCTGAACTATGCCGAGGTCCTGACATGACGTCAGCGGTCAGTGCCCTGCAGGCGGAAGGCTTGACCACCCGTCGCCTGGAAGCAGGTGATGCCGCGATTGTCCTTGCCCTGCACCGGCGTGCCCTGCAGGCCATTGCGGATCCCCAGTGGGTTCGACCCGAAGAACCGGGTTTCTTCAGCCAGGTCCTGGGGCCGGAAGGCAGCGGCATTGGCGCCTTTGACTCCGAGGGAAACCTGGTGGCCTATGCCCTGATCCAGACAGAACTGGAGGCCGACGACTTGGCGAACCTGGTCTGGGACGATGGACGGACCGAGGGTGTCGCCAAGCTCTGCGGCTCCGCTGTAGCTCCGGAATGGCGCGGCCGCAACCTGCAGCAGGCGCTCTCTGTTGAACGCCTGCAGCTGGCGGACTCCCTGGGTTTGGACCGCCTGTTTGCCACGGCGGCCCCCGGCAATGCGGCCAGCTGGATCAGTCTGATCCATGCCGGCCTGCAGATCGCAAGACTGGGGCACCGTTACGGCGGGCGTTTGCGTTATACCCTGGTGCGCGATGAGATTCATCCTCTGGACGAGACCATACCTGAGCTGCGGGACCTGCAGGATCTGGAGGGACAGAGAGAGCTGCTGGCCGACGGCTGGCGTGGTGTGCTGCTTGTGGATTCGGATGCCGGCGGACGACGGCTGGAGTTCCGTCCATGCCCCTGATGTCGGCAAGACAGGAACGCCAGGCGCCTTACCGCGCGTCGGAACCCGCTCGGGCCCTGTTGCACATCGACCTGTCCGCACTGGAGCGAAACTATCGCTCCCTCCGCGCGCAGGCGGTGGGGTGCGAGGTTTCCGCCGTGGTCAAGCGTGATGCATATGGCCTGGGCCTGGAGGCGGTCGGCAGGACCCTGTCCGGAGCCGGATGCCGAAGCTTCTGGGTAGCCGATTTCGAGGAGGGTCTGCGTTTGCGCGGCCACCTGCCGGAGGACAGGCGCATTCTGGTGATGGAAGGCCTCTTTGCCCGCTCGGCCATGGAGTACGCAGAAGCCGGCCTGATACCGGTTATCGATCAGTTGGAGGAGCTGGAGGCCTGTGCCCGTTCCGCTTCCAGCGAAGCGCCCTTTCCCCTGGTCCTGAACCTGGACACGGGCCTGGCGCGCACAGGAATGCCCGAGGCGGAACTGCGCCGGCTTGTCCCCCGGGACGATCTGCTGGCCCAGGTTAGGTTGGTCCTGGTCATGACGACCTTGAGCGATTTCGAGCAGCCGGCCAATCCGGTCAATGCCGAGCAGCTAGCCCGCCTGAAGGAATTGGCGGCGCTGTTGCCGGCGTCTTCCTTGAGTGCCGCCACCTCTTCATTCGTCTATCACGATGCGGGTTGGCACCTGGACGTGGCACGGGTCGGCAGCGCGCTCTATGGCGTGCGCAGTGCAGCCTTGGCGAACTATAACTGCGCGCCGGTGGTCGCACTTGAGGCCCCGGTGCTTTCGGTGCGGGAAATCGCGGCTGGCCAGGCCGTCAGCTATGGTGGCCCGCGCCTGGACCATGCCGTGCGCGCGGCCACTTTGGCGCTTGGCTACGCCGATGGCTTGCCCGAACGTTTCTCCCAGACCTGCCGGGCTTTCCTGGGAACGCATTGCCTGCGATTCCTGGGCAGCGAAGCGATGACGCTCAGCACAGTGGATGTCTCGGCCCTGCCGGCCGGTCGTCCGCAACGTGGCGAGAGCGTGCAGATCGTCGGGCCGCAGCAGGATATCAATGCCGTCGGCCATGCCCTGGGGGTAAATCCCAATCGCGTGCTGACGGGCTTTGGCGCACGTGCGCAGCGATGCTATTACCATGACGACAACCATGCGGAGGGAAACATGGTCATGGACGGACAGCAGGAACGATCGCCGCTGGCGGACGCCACTTCCGCAAAGGACGTCATCACGAAGAAACGGGGGCGTCGTGAAGATCACGCTGGTGAATAGTCTGTCCCACTTGGGGCGTCTTGCGGAAGAGGTGGAGCGTTTCTGTGAAAGCGAGGGTATCGCGCAGAATGATGCCCTGCAGTTGAACCTGGTTCTGGAAGAACTCTTCACGAATATCGTGTCCTATGGTTATGACGACGAGGCCGCGCATGAGATCATCATCACCCTGGAGTCCGAAGCCGATGGAATTCGGGCGCAGGTGATGGACGATGCCAAGGCCTTCAATCCCCTGGAGGTTGATGCGGCCGATACCACCAGTTCTGTGGAGGAGCGGGGGATCGGGGGCCTGGGCATCCATTTCCTGAGGAGCATGACCCGGGACCAGAATTACCAGCGCAAGGATGGGCACAACCATCTGACATTCGTCAAACCGGTCGAGACAGACTGAAAGGAACAGGTCGTGGATATCAACGAGTACAGCAGCAAGAACGTGCATGTCATGGAGGTCAGTGGGCGCCTGGACAGCAACACCTCGAAAGAGTTCGAGGATGTGATCAGCGAGCGCATGCAGGAAAAACAGGCCCTGGTGGTGGACCTGGCGCATGTGGACTACGTCAGTTCGGCCGGGCTTCGGGTCCTGCTGAAGGCCGCCAAGATTGCCAAGTCGAATGGCCACAACCTGGCTCTGGGCGGACTGAAGCCCCAGGTTCAGGAGGTTTTCGACATCAGTGGCTTCACCTCGATCTTCTCGATCCATCCCAGCAGCAAGGCAGCCTGCGATTCCCTTCAATAAACAGGCCAAGGGCTGGTTTTGCCCTGAACCTGGATAAAGCTTCAAGGAAGATCGGGTGCTGTTCAACGCCGTCAAATGGCTGCTGGTGCGACCTCAGGACTATCGGCGCGAAAAGCCCGAAGAGGTCATTTACGGACTCGACGAAAGACCGCCGGCCCAAGCCCTGGCCGTGGTCGTGTTCCAGCACTGCCTGCTGGCCCTGATGTTCATGGTCTACGCCATCCTGGCGGCGGAAGCGCGGGGTTTCGACAATCGGGAGACGATCTCCTACGTCAGCGGCTGCCTGCTGGTCCTGGGACTGGGCACCCTCCTTCAGGGGTGGCGGTCCCGATTCACACCCGGTGTGCCGCTGATCAACATTCCCAGTCCCGTGCCCATCGCGACCTATGCCGCGATCATCACCCTCTATGGACCCGGTGCCGCCATTGGTGCGGTTATTTTCGCGAACCTGCTGCTGGCCTTGATGGTGCCCCTCCTGCCGCGGTTGCGGGCCTATTTCCCTCCGGAAGTCATTGGCGTGGTGGTCTTCATGCTGGGACTGGAACTTGTTTCCAGCGGTGTGCCCCGCAGTGTCGGATTGATCGGCGGTGAACAATTCTCGTCATCTGCCGCCTTGGTCGCTCTGGCGACCCTGGGTGGAATACTGGTGGCCTCAGTCTGGGGCAACATGCGCATACGCATACTGGCCGTTCTGATTGGAACCGTGGCCGGTGGAACCCTGGCCATTGTCCTGGGCCTGTTCGATCCAAGGATGATCGACCGCATGTCCGAACTGCCCCTGTTGGCGATGCCGCTTTCGGACATCAGTATTCCGCTCCCCGAGTTCGTGCCCATGGCTATCCTGGTCTATCTGCTTGTGGAGCTCTTCGGGGTGATGGACCAGATGGCCGTGGGTCTGACTATCGACAAGCTGAATGACCGGAAATGGCGCCGCGCGGACATGCCATTGGTGTCCCGGTCCGTGATCGCGAATTGCCTGCAGAATGTCCTGCTCGGTGCCGGTGGTATGATTTCCGGAGGATCTTCGGGTGCCAACATCGGTCTGGCACATGCCAGTGGCATCATGTCCCGCCATGTTGCCATTGCCACGGGCTGCGTCTTGATGGTCCTGGCCTTCCTGCCGGCTGTGGCCACTCTGGTGGTCCTGGTTCCCGAGCCAGTCGTGGGCGGTATCCTGGTCTACACAGCGGCATTCCTGATCGTTGCCGGTATGGAGCTGATCCTGTCGCGCATGATCAACATGAAGCGGACCTTCACGGTCGGCCTTTCGATCGTGGTCGGGTCCTCCCTGCTGATCGTGCCCCGCATCACCGAGCAGGCGCCCGAGTGGAGCCAGACCATTGTAGGTTCTGCCCTGATGGTGGGCTCGCTCTGTGCCGTGGCCCTGAACATGCTGTTCCGTATCGGGATAAAGAAAACCGCAAGCCTGGAGCTGAGCAGTGGCCATCCCGCGGCCGAGATTTCCGACTTTCTGGAACACCAGGGCAAGGTTTGGGGAGCGCGCCGCGAAGTGGTCTTGCGCGCCGGCATGGCCATCGGCGAAGCCATGGAGATACTCGACGATGCTGATGTCATTCAGGGACCGGTCACCTTGACCGTGCGCTTTGACGAGGTCGATGTTGTCTGTGCGCTGTCTTATGAAGGAAGGAAACTGACTCTGGGCGAGGGCGAGCAGGTCGATCTGGAAGCGCTGCTGGATGATGAGGACGACTCGGCCCTGGAGGCCGGCATGATGCAGGTTTCCACAATGATGATCAGGCGCCTTGCCGACCGGGTCAGGTCCTTCGAACGCAGTGGGCGTGCGAATCTGGTCCTGCAGTTCGAGCATTGAAATGTCTCAGGGGGAGGCGACGCCATGATTGATACCGGCTGGAACAGGCAGGCAGCAGATTTTCCGTGCGCCGGGAGGCGGCATGCGGCTTGAACTGCGCCATGGTCTGATCCTTGTATTCTCGATTCTTATGGGCCTGTCCGCCGTCTTCACGGTGACGCAGGTCCTGCTTTCCCAGCTTTCGCGCAGCCAGCAGGAAGCGCGGCTGGAGTTCCAGCTGGACAACCTGCGTGCCGATATCGAGGCGAACCTGCAGCTGGGCTTTCCCATCGACGAGATCACGCCGGCCCAGGACCTGATCGAGGAAGCCCGCCGCAATGATCCGACCCTTCTGGCGCTGGATATCTTCACGCCTGATGGGGTTTCGCTCTATAGCACGGACCGAGGCGTGATCGGCGAGCCGGTGCCGCCGGCATGGCTGGAGGCTGTTGCCGCCGCCGACTCGCAGCAACGCTGGACCCACGACAGCCGGGGCGAGATGCTTCTGGGGCTGCCGATCCGCAACGACCTGGGTGAGAGCGTGGCCCAGATCGTCAGCGTCACCTCGGCCCAGGAGATGGAGGCCCGTGAAGGCGGGCTGCAGCGTGCACTGATCCTGCATGCTCTCTGGATCGTGCCGCTTGCTGCGATTGGCGCCCTCCTGCTGTCTGTTTGGTTGACGCGCCGTGAGTCCCGGCGTTTTCGTCAGGCGGCGGCCCGCTTGCATGGCCTGACTGTTACAGACTCGCCGCTAACGGACCTGGAGCGCGAGGCAGCGCGCGCGCAGCGCGAGGGTGAACAGGCCTTGAGTCGCCTGGATACCACGGGCCGCCGGCTGGAGGAGGTGGGCGATGGCCTCTGACAGCCGGATTCAACGCATGCTGTCGACTCGTACAGCCTGGCGGACAACGGCCGTTGGCCTGGTTTTCCTGCTGGTGTTCTTGGCCGGCCTGCCGGTCATCTGGCTGGGCCTCTCGGATATGGAGCAGGAACTGTCCAGCGAACGTGCGGCGGCACAACGCGCCATGGGCGATATCATGACGCGCGAGGTTGGCCAGGCGCTGTCCTATGGCATCCCCCTTTCGGCCATTCCCGATCTGGAGAGCTATCTTTCCGATACGCGCGAACGCCTGCCGGTCGTGGCGGCTGTCGAGGTAAGGCAGGAGGGTCAGGCCGTTGCAAGTGCCGGAGATCCCGCGGCCCTGGACGACGGCGAGGTCATGACCCTGCCACTACGGGCGAATGGTCAGCAGCGCGGCGAGCTTTTGTTGGCGCATCAGTCCGGGCAGTTGGAACAGGCACTGTGGCCATTGATCCTGAGCCTGTTGCTGGCGGCATTGCTGGCCGCCGCCCTGGCGGGGGCGGCCAGCTGGCTTCTGGCCTGGCGCCCGCTGCAGGAAGTCGAAACGGAGCTTGCCCGGGAACTTGAAGCGGTCTCTCAAGGAGACTTCACCGGCGCTGACTCTCGGCCCAGAGGCCTGCCCAGCGATATGACCCTGTCGGCCCTGCGTGAGCTGAAAGGCCGTGTGAATGCACGCTATTACCTGGTCTGGCAACAGGCGGTCGGCCTACGAGCCATCGATTTCGATGAAAGCTTGAAGGAGCCGGTCACCGCCGTGATGGAGCCACTCGAGCGCCAGTGGCGGTTCCGTACGGAGCCCCCCGAGCTGGCCAGCTCGGCCGATCCTGAGGGAGGGGTGTGATGCTGCTGCGTACGCGAATCTCCCTGATCTTCCTTGCGGGATTGGTGGTCCTGGCGCTGGGCCTGCTGTGGGCAGCCGACCTGCGCGAGCGCGAAAGCGAGGAACGCTTCACCAAGGTGGCTTTGACCGGGCAGGAGGCGCTCTGGCAACAGCTTGTCGAACGGGAAAGCGCCAACCTGGCCCAGCTGCAAGAGGCCATCCAGTCGGATCGGCGTCTGGCCCGAGCGGCCAATGAGGGCGCGCGTTCGGCAACGGGTATGGCCCTGCGCGCCCTGCTGCAGGACAACGGCCTTTCACCCGACGTGGTGGAGGTAGCCGATGCCGACGGCAACGTGATCCATTCCAAGCGGATGGAAATCGATGCGGCCCGTGTCCTGGACCTGACGAGCCTGGCCGAGGTTGCCGCGGGAAAATCCCTCAGCGGTCTGTGGCAGGACCGCAGTGATCGTTTCCTGATTGTCCATGCCTTCCCATTGTCGGAGGATCCCGGCGAAGGGCGGGAGTCCCTTGTGGTGACGCTGGGCAGCAATGCGGAGGGCCTGCTGGACTCCTTCTCGCAGACTCTCGAGGCCCCGGCCTATCTGGTGAACCCGCGCGGACGCATGGTGGTCGGCAGCGATCCGGACCTCTGGGCCCGGCTGGACCCGCAGCTGCCGCTGCGCAGTGCCAGCATGGACACCCTGCGGGAGGAGAACCGACTCTATTCCCTCAGCGGGGTTCCGGTGGAAGACGTGAACCAGGGCCAGGCTGGCCTGCTGGTGACCCTGCGGGATGCAACCGAGCCGCTTTCGCGTCTGCAGATGATCGATCGGGTAACCCTGGTGGGCGGGCTGGCTTTCCTGTTGCTCACCGCGCTGGGCGTGCATCTCTATCTGCGAAGCTCCTTCCGGCCCCTGGAGCAATCCATAGATACATTGAATGCCCTGGCGCGCCAGGACCAGCGAGGCGGACAGGACAAGGCGGGCGGCGACGAAATTCACCGCATCGGTGTTGCCATCGGGCAGTTGCGGCGCAGCCTGCAGAGCCTGAGCGACCTGCGCCTGCAGCGCGATCGCCAGCGCCGCAGGCAGGAACGCCTGATCCGCACGCGGCTTCAGGAACTGGCGGGCGCCCTTGATGCTGATGCCCGCAACGAGATCATGGAGATTCTCGAAAATGCCGACCGGGCCCAGGACACCGAAGGCCTGGCCGACAGTGCGGCCCAGGATCACGATCTGGTCTTCCTGGCCAATGTCCTGCAGCTGCTCTCGCGCCGCGTGACGGAACAGCACCAGCGCCTGAACGACCTGATTGCCGAGTTGCGCGATGCCCTGATCACCAAGACCAAGCTGGCCGGTATCCAGCAGGAGCTGGACATTGCCCGGCGCGTGCAGCTGGCCCTGGTGCCCACCGACTTCCCGCAGCTGCCGGGCGCCGAGGTGCAGGGCGGCATGACCCCGGCCAAGGAAGTGGGCGGCGATTTCTTCGATTTCTTCCAGATCACCGAGGACAGCTATGCCCTGATGGTGGGCGATGTCTCGGGCAAGGGCGTGCCTGCCGCGCTGTTCATGGCCATTTCGCGCACTTTGCTGCGCGCTACGGCGCGCTATGAACGCGACCCCGCACGCTGCGTGAAGAGCGTCAACGACCTGCTGGCCAGCGAGAACGAGCAGATGCTGTTCGTGACCCTGTTCTATGCCATCATCAATGTGCGCACGGGCCGCCTGGACTATGTCAACGCCGGGCACAATCCGCCGCTGCTGGTGGATGACAAGGGCCAGAGCCGCTATCTGCCGTCCACGGGCGACATGGCGCTGGCCGTCATGGACGATGTGGGCTTCACCAACGAAACGCTGGAGCTGCAGCCGGACGAGACGCTCCTGGTCTTCACTGACGGCATCACCGAGGCCTTCAACAGCGAAGACGAGGCCTACGGTGAGGACCGTCTTCAGGCCGTTGCCGAAGACCTGCAGAAGGGGGGCGGCAGTGTCGCCGGCTGGGTCGGCGGCCTGATGGAGGATCTGGAAGCTTTCGTGGGCGAAGCCGAACAGTCGGACGACATCACCTATCTGGCGATCCGCACGCGTTCCGGAGAGTTATAGGAGACTCATAGGAGCAGCGGACGTTTCAACGGGGCGGCTAAAAGGTCTTTCCCACGATCCGGCTGCGCCAAAGCGCAAGGATATGACGGGGCAGACGGCCGTCGATGACGGCCAGGCCCAGGGCGATCAGGCCCATGCCGGCAAAGTGCTGGGGCGCCAGGCGTTCGCCCAGGACCAGGGCCCCCAGAAGGATGGCCGTCACCGGAACCAGGAAGGTGACCAGTTGCACCGAGGTGGCGCCGGCCAGCGACAGGATCCGGAAATAGAGGATATAGGCCAGGGCCGTCGAGAGCAGGGCCAGGGCCAGAATCGCCAGCCAGACTTCTGCCGGTGGCAGGTCCAAAGTGAAGGGGCGGTCAACCAGAAGCGCCAGCGGCACCAGGATCAGGCTGGACATGGTGACCTGTCCCGTGGCCGTCATCAGGGGATGGACGCCCAGGTCCCGGAAGCGTCGGCCAAAGACCGCGGCGCTGGCATAAGACAGGGCCGCGCCCAGGATCGCCAGCTGGGCCAGGGCACTGGCCTCGCGCCCTGTCAGGACAGCGGGGCCGATCATCACGACGGTGCCGACCAGGCCGACGAAGACGCCTGACAGCTTCAAACCGGTGACGCGCTCGTCGGCCAGGAAAATGCCGGCCAGGACCACGGTGAACAGTGGGGTGGTGGCATTCAGGATGGAAGCCAGGCCGGAGGCGATCTGGGATTGCCCCCAGACGATCAGCGAGAAGGGAATGGCGTTGTTGAACACGCCCATCACCAGGAAGGCCCGCCAGATGGCGGGCGAACGGGGCAGTGTGACGCCCCGCAGAAGGCAGACGCACCAGAGGGCCGACGCGGCAAGGCCCAGGCGCAGGGCCACGATTGTCAGCGGCGGCAGGCTCTTGACCGCGACCCCCACGAAGAAGAAGGCCCCGCCCCACAGAAGGGAGAGGGTCACCAGCAGGCCCCAGGTTCCTGGGGTCATGGAGCCCTGGGACTGGATGTTCGGGGCCATCGGGGCCTCCTCCTCATGAGCGTGTGTGGAGCCTGCCGCGGAGCATAGACGGTGACGGTCGCCCCTGCCTTCCCGTTTCTTGCAGGTCTGCCTTGATCCTCGGCCGCGCCGCGCCAAATCCTGTTTCATGCATCTGCCGAGACGACGATTCCTGCAACTGGGCCTGCTGGCCACTGCCCTTGCCGCACCGCCTGTGGGGACGACCCGGGCGTCGGAGCGGACCGGCCTGGACGCGGCGATCGAGCGCGCCCGGGGCCTCGACCGGCTGCAAGGCCTGATCGTGGCACAGCAGGGCCGAATCCTGGTCGACCGGGCCCTGCGCGGGCCGGCGCTCGACCAGGCAGTCAACGTGAAATCCGTGGCCAAGACGGTGATCGCGGCCCTGGTGGGAGCGGCCGTTCGTCGGGGCGTTCTTGAGGGACCCGATCAGCCGATTGCGTCCTTGCTGGGAGAGCTGGTGCCGGACGGAGCAGATGCGCAGATACAAGAGGTGACGATCGGCAACCTGCTGTCCATGCAGGCCGGGCTGGAACGCACGTCGGGCCAGAACTACGGCGCCTGGGTGACCAGCCCGAACTGGGTCCGCCATGCCCTGACCCGTCCCTTCGTGGCGGAGCCCGGTGGCGAGATGCTCTATTCCAGCGGAAACTCGCACCTTCTGTCCGTCATCCTGACACGGGCCAGCGGGCGCAGCACCCTGGCGCTGGCCCGGGACTGGCTGGGAGCCCCGCTCGGGATCTCCATCCCCGCCTGGCAACAGGATCCCCAGGGCTATTACTTCGGCGGCAACAACATGGCGCTGGCACCGCGCGCCTTGCTCCAGCTGGGCGAACTCTACCGCCTGGGCGGGCGCCTGGAGGGGGACCCCGTCTTTTCCGAATCCTGGGTCGAGACCTCCTGGCAACAGCGGGGGCGGTCACGCTGGACCGGAGATCACTATGGCTATGGCTGGTTTATCCGCTCCATGGGTGGTCGACGTGTCTATTATGCCTGGGGCTATGGCGGCCAGATGGTTTATGTGATCCCCGAACTGGATGCGACCCTGGTCATCACCTCGGACAGCAGCCAACCCTCCGGAGCCAGCGGTTATGTCCGGCGCCTGCATGCACTTGTGGAACGCAGCTTCTTGCCAGTTTTCGAAGCTGCGTGAGACCGCCGGGCCATTATTTCGAGGGGCGAAGAAGCAGACGGCCGTCGGCGGCGATCTCGGCCGGCTGCCCGCTGTTCAGGCCGGACAGTGCGGTTTCCTGCAACAGAAGGGCGGGCACGGGTGAATGGTCCAGCTCCTCGGCAACGACGCTCCCCAACAGCAGGATGGCGTCCGTCTGTCCCAGCACAAGGCCGGCGGGTGCATGACCGCTGGCAATCAGCTCCAGCAGCACAGACGACGAGGACGACGAGCCGATGGCTCGCGGCAGGACCAGGAGGGTTCCGCTGACGTTTGCACCGCACTGGGGGTGGCGCGTGGAAATGATCTGTCCATTGGCGGGATCGACACCGCCCCAGAAACTGAGCGGTTCTGTCAGGACGAGGAGCGGCCCCTGGGCCGCTCCGGCAATAAGGATTTCACCCTGCAGTTCCATGATTCAGGCGCTCCAGAGGCTCTCGTCACGCACCACGCGCCCGGCGACCGCGCTTTCCACGCAGTCGGAGAGGCTGCCGTAAAGCACGTCATAGCCTGTGTTGCCGGGGGCGTAATGGGCGAACTTGCCGGAGTTGGTCATCAGCACGCCGGAGAAACCTTCCAGGATGGGCGTGACCACCACACAAGTATCGGCAACGATATTGATTCCCGCTCTTTCCAGCTCCTGCAGCAGATCTTCGGCCTCGAGCTGTTCGATCACATGCCGCCCGGTACAGGCATGGAAGGGAACCTGGCTTCTGCGGCCATCCAGCAGGTGTAAAAGCTGTTTGAATTCGGAATGCGAAAAATGCGGGCTGCCCACCGCGATGGCGTCCAGTTCTGTGCCCTCAACGGTTGACAGGCTGTCGCGTGCGACCAGCAGGTCGGCGGCCGTCGGGCGTAGAACCTCAGCTGGCGGCTGGCCCCCAAGGGCTGTCTCTGCGTTAGGCGCTTCGGGGGTCAGTCCGGCGGCATGGAAGAGGGCCACCGAACCACTGGAGGCTGCCGCCGCGCCAAAGGCCTTGAGGTTATCCTCCGAAACGGCTTGTGGCAGGCCGTCGATGACACCGATCGCCTCACCGGCCGCACGGCCATACCAGGCGCCCAGGACCGGAAAGAAGACGTCCAGCTTCTTCAGCTTCTCAGGAATCGCAGAGGTATCGACCAGCAACGTCGCGCGCCGGTTCTCCGGCAGGTGCAGGCCAGTGGCCGGCGCCCGGCCGGTGATGGCGCAGCAGAGGTCGAGGAAATCGCCGTAGCGGTTGCTGCGTGCGCCCAGGATCGAGTTGACGAAGGCCACGGCATTGCTCTCGCCCCAGGCCACGTCCTCGCCACATTCTGGGCGATGGCCGGCCTGGTAGGGGGCGCAGGTCCAGGTGGCGCGGCAGCCCAGGGCCTCATGCGCACGCATGAGCCTGAGCGCCATATCGCGCTGGTGGCTGTCGAGGCGCACCTGCTGCGGACGCAACAGGTCCAGGGCGCCGACGTTGAGGGTGGTGGGCACCGTCACCTCGGCGCCGCCCTCGACGAGCTTCTCGGCGAAGGCAACACCGCTGTCGCCATGATAGAGGCAACCGTCGATGTGGCTGGAGGCAATGGGGATCAGGCGCTCAGCGCCCAGAAGGCGGGCGCTTTCGGCCAGGATGCGCAGGGCCATGGTCCGGCCCGGCCCGCCGTGCCCCGCGGCTATGGCCTGTTCTTCAGCGGTGAGCGTGACGGCCATGGAGGCTTGCCTATGATCCGGCCACCATCATGCCGTCCACACGGATCGTGGGCGCATCGATGCCGTAGATCATCTTCAGATCGCTGGCCGGTGTCAGGTTCGCAAACATGTCCTTCAGGTTGCCGGCGATGGTGGCCTCGCTGACCGGGTGAGTCAGCTTGCCGTCCTTGATCCAATAGCCCGAGGCACCGCGGCTATAGTCGCCGGTGACACCGTTGACGCCCATGCCGATCATCTCGGTGACATAGAAGCCGTCCTCGATATCGGCAATCATCTCCTCTGGACTCTGCTGGCCGGGCTCCAGGTAGACGTTGCTGGCCGAGGGTCCCGGCGGGCTCGAGATGCCGCGGCTGGCGTGGCCCGTGGGTTCCAGGCCCAATTGCCGGGCCGAGGAGAGGTCGAGCAACCAGGTGGTCAGGCGCCCGTCCTCGATCAGGTTCCAGGTCCGTGTCGGCAGGCCCTCGCTGTCGAAGGGCTTGGAGCGCAGGCCGCGCTTGCGGTGCGGTTCGTCGATGATGCGGATGCCCTCGGCGAAGACCGGCTGGTTCATGCGGTCCTTCAGGAAAGAGGTGCCGCGCGCGATTGAGGGGCCTGAGATGGCCCCCAGGAAGTGACGCAGCAGGCTGTTGGCCACCCGGGATTCATAAACGATGGGCACGCGCCCGGTCTTCGGCTTGACCGGGTTCAGGCGCTTCACCGCTCGTTCCCCGGCACGCCGGCCGACGACGGCAGGGTCTTCCAGGTCCTGGGCGAAGACCTTGCTGGAGAAATCATAATCCCGCTGCATGTCCAAACCTTCGCCGGCCAGAACCGAGGCGCCCACGGAATGGCTGGACACGCGATAGCTGCCTGTGAAGCCGTTGCTGGCGGCCAGCGAGACGCGGGTCATGCCCCAGCCGGCCTCGGCGCCTTCGGAATTGGTCACGCCCTCGACGGCACGGGCGGCCTCCTCGCAGAGCCGGGCGCGTTCGATCAGGTCTTCCGGGCTGGGCTCCGCGGGATCGCAGGACTCCACATCGGGGATCTGGCGGGCCAGTTGCTCCGTATCGGCCAGGCCGCAGTAGGGATCCTCCGGCACGACCCGGGCCATGGTCACGGCGCGGTCCACCAGCTCGTCCAGGGCCTTGGGTCCCAGATCCGTGGACGAGACGATGGCCTGCCGCTGTCCAATGAAGACGCGCAGACCGACGTCCTGGCTTTCCTCGCGCTCAAGCTGTTCCAGTTCACCCATGCGTTGGGCATGACTGAGCGCGGTGGAACGGGCCACCAGGGCATCAGCACTGTCGGCACCGGCGGCACGGGCCTTGCGGATCAGGTCTTCAAGCAAAGCGGGATCTTGCGTTTCCGAGGTCATGTCACTTGTCTTTTGTGAAAGGGTGCTGGCGAGGTCTCCCTATCACATGGACCCTGAGGGGCCAATGCGCCAGTCCTCGATGCCTGCTTGGCGGTCAGTTCATCTGTTGCGGCAGCCAGGTGGCGATTTCCGGGAAGACCACGACCAGGACAACGGAGAGCAACAGGATCAGGAAGAACGGCAGGGCCGCCAGGGCGACCTTGAAGATGTTGCGTCCCGTCAGGCCCTGGAGGACGAAGAGATTGAAGCCCACCGGCGGCGTGATCTGGCTCATCTCCACGACCAGCACCACGTAGATGCCGAACCAGATGCGGTCCAGGCCGGCCGCGTCGATCATCGGCAGGATGACGGCGGTGGTCAGCACGACGATGGAGATGCCGTCCAGGAAACAGCCCAGCACCACGAAGAAGATCGTCAGCGCTGCAATGAGTGCGTAGGGCGACAGCTCCATGGCCGCGATCCAGCTGGCCAGTTCGCGCGGAATGCCGGTAAAGCCCATGGCCACCGACAGGAAGGCGGCGCCGGCCAGGATGAAGGCGATCATGCACGACGTGCGCGTTGCCCCCAACAGGCCGTCCAGGAAGGTCTTCCAGGTCAGGCTGCCGGAAAACCACGACAACAGCAGCGAGAAGAGAACTCCGAGCGAGGCGGCGTCTGTGGGGCTGGCCACGCCGAAATAGATCGAAGCGATCACGCCGAAGATGATCATCAGCACCGGAATCAGGCGGCGCGAGGCCTTCAAGCGTTCCCGGATCGGGATGCGCGGCTCCGCTGGGGGTGTGCGCGAAGGATTGAGCGCGGACCAGAGCATGACATAGCCCATGAAGAGGCTGACCAGCATGATGCCGGGCAGGACACCGGCAATGAAGAGCCGCGAAATGGATTCCTCGATGGCCACGCCATAGACGATCAGGATGATCGAGGGCGGGATCAGCAGGCCAAGCGTACCGGACCCGGCCAGGGTGCCGATCATCATCTGCTCGTCGTAGCCACGCTTCTTCAGCTCGGGCAGGGACATCTTTCCGATGGTCGCCACCGTGGCGGCCGAGGAGCCGGACACCGCGGCAAAGATTCCGCAGCCCAGGATGTTCACATGCATCAGGCGGCCCGGTAGCCGTGCCATCCAGGGCGAGAGCCCGCCAAAGAGATCCTCGGACAGGCGCGAGCGGAAGAGGATTTCGCCCATCCAGATGAACATGGGCAGGGCGGCCAATGACCACTTTGTCGAGGCGCTCCAGGCATTGGTGGCCAAGGCCTGGCCAACTGGCACCGAGGTGAAGAGTTCAATGGCGAGATACCCGACCGCCAGTAGGGAAAAGGCAACCCAGACACCGCTGGCCAGCAGGCCCAGAAGCGCAATGACCAGAACGCCGGAGAGTATCAGCTGATCCATGGAGTCTGTCCTGCTTTAGCGGGCGGTCGAGGAAGGGGTGGACTCCGTGGATCCGGAGGTTTCGTCGCTTGTCTGCTCCAGCAGTCCCTCAGCATCTGCATAGCTGGGCCGCTTGCCAAGGAACACGCGCAGGGTCTCGTCCAGCAGGGCCAGGGTCAGGATCACCAGCCCAGCGACCATCGCGCTCTGGGGAATCCACAGCGGAACGGCAACCAGGCCGCCAGATACGTCGTTGAAGCGGTAGGAATCGTGGACCAGGGAGAACATATGTAGCGTGAAATAGCCGGCCAGGAGTGTGGCCACGCCACAGCACCAGACCTCGACCCAGCGCCGCAGTCCCTGGGGCAGATGCTGGACCACCAGGCTGACCCGGATATGGCTGCCTTCCTTGAAGGTGTAGGCCAGCGCGAAAAAGGTCGCGGCGGCCAGGAAATAGCCGGAAAAACGGGCATAGCCGGATATCTGCAGGCCGTAGGCCTTGCCGATCAATACTCCCAGGATCTCGTCGATCAGCCCGAGCGTGACCTGGATGATCACCACCGCGAAGATTGTGAAGAGAAAGAAGGCCGCTATGTAGCCGCTGAGTTTATAGATGCGGTCAAGAAGACGGCGCATTGCCACAATTCCCTGCAGTAGATTGGGAGTGACTGGAACAGGGTAACCCCTAAGCCAAAAGGCGTGGCCGCCGGTCGATAACCGGGGCCACGCCTGCATGGCATGGAGCTAGGCGCCCGGATCAGTTCGCGAGGAAGGCGTCCAGGATCTTCTTGCCTTCTTCGCCGGCGCTCTCGGCCCATTCGGCAGACATGGTCTCGCCGATTTCAAGCAGTGAGGCGCGCAGTTCCTCATTCGGCTCATAGACCTCGATGCCGTTGTCGGCCAGGGCCTGGGTCTGGGTATCCGTCTCTTCCATGGACATCTCCCAGCCGCGCGCCTCGGCTTCCTCGGACGCGGCCATCACGGCCTCCTGAACTTCGGAAGGCAGGGCGTCGAAGCGGTCCTGGTTGACCACCACGATGTTCTTGGGCAGCCAGGCGCGGGTGTCGGCGTAGTAGTTCAGGAAGTCCCAGGCCTTCACGTTCACGCCGGTGGACGGTGAGGTGATCATGGCTTCGACGCGGCCTGTTGAGAAAGCTTGAGCCAGGTCCGGAACCTCGACCTGGGTGGGAACGGCGCCGGCCAGCTGGGCCAGGCGCTCGGTGGTGTTGTTGTAGCTGCGGAAGCTGGTGCCGCTCAGGTCGTCGATGGATTCCAGCTTCTCAGTGGTGTAGATGCCCTGCGGCGGCCAGGCCACGGCAAAGAGCACCTTCAGGTTCTGCTGGGCCAGAAGCTCTTCGGTCTTCTCGCGCGAGACTTCCCAAAGCTTGCCAGCCTCTTCATAGCCCGTTGCCAGGAAGGGAACGGCATCAATTTGGTAGATCGGATTCTCGTTGGCCAGAAGCGAGAGCAGGAACTCACCCGCGGGGACCTGTCCGCCGCGCACGGCGTTCTTGATTTCGCCATGTTCGATCAGCGAGCCGTTCGAGTGCACCGTGATGGTCAGTTCGCCATCGGTGGCCTCCTCGACGTCCTCGGCAAACTGGATGATGTTCTGGGTGTGGAAGTTGCCCTCGGGATAAGGGGTGGGCATGTCCCAGTTCTCGGCGGCGGCAAGGCCGGCCGTCATGGCCAGGCCGACGCCCATGGCGGCGCCGCCGGTAACGAAGCGGGACAGAATGTTCTTGGTCGTCATGATTATCATACTCCCTGAAGCCTTGTTTGATGGTTGTGTTTTATTGATGGCACAATTGAAGTTAAAGGCCAAATTTAGGCGCGATCATCAGAATTTAACAACAAAGTGTCAAGGAAGGCTGTATCTGTCAGGCATATGACTTGAGCCGGATGGCGGCATGAGAGAGACTTGCCGACAGGATGAGGATACTGAAGAACTTCTTAGAGTTGTACAAAGAATCAAGTAAAGAAGGGAAGATTCGTGACGGCAGACTATGAAATCCTGCTGCAGGGTAACAACCTGCGCCTGCGTGAAGGATTCTTGGGCCTGGCAAACGTCAGCCTCATACATACCACGGAAGGGCCCATGCTGTTCGACGTGGGCCATTACGTGAACCGTCCCGGCCTGTTGACTGCCCTGTCAGCGCGCGACCTGGCACCCGCCGACATTCCCTTCGTGTTCCTGTCGCACCTGCACTTCGACCACAGCCTGAACATCGACCTCTTCCCGCACGCAAAGGTCTTTGTCAGCCAGCGCGAATGGGACTATGCGGCCGCCCCGCACGAGAAGGATCCCTTTATCCCGCAGATGATCCGCACGCAGCTGGAAGGCTTTGACCTGGTGTTTCTCGAAGACGAGCCCGAGCTGTTTCCGGGCGTGCGTACGCTTGCGGTGCCCGGGCACACGCCGGGCTCCTATGCCCTGGACCTGGATACGCCCGACAAGGGCCGTGTGGTGATCGCCGGTGATGCCATCAAGTATCCCAAGGAGGTGGTCGGCCGGCGTTGCGACATGGCCTTCGATACCCTTGAGGCAGGCACCGAATCCATTGAACGCATTCTTGCCATCGCCGATCGTATCGTTCCGGGCCACTTCCCGGAAATGATCCGCCAGTCCGACGGTACCTTCCTGTGGCAGGATGCGGCGTCCTTCGAACTGCTGGTGCGCTGATGGTGCAGCTTCAGCCCTGAAGCTGCCTTTTCAGGAATCCCAGCGTGCGTTCCCAGGCCTGAGCGGCATCCTCCTCGTCGTAGCGTGCGCCAGTCGGATTGGCGAAGGCATGGTCGGCATCGTACCAGTAGAGCGTCAGATCCTGCCCGGCCTCGTCCATACGGCTGGCGAAGGTTTCCACCATTTCCGGCGTGATGGATTGGTCCTGCCGGGCAAAGTGGCCGAGCACCGGCCCCTCTAGCTGTTCCAGCTTATCGACCGGGCGGTCCACGTTGCCGTAGTAGATGACCGTCGCATCCACCGGTCTGGCAATGGAGGCATTGAGCGACCAGGCGCCGCCGAAACACCAACCGACGGTGGCCACCTGTCCGGTGCCGTCGTCATGCTGCTTCAACCAGTCGGTCCAGGCGGTCAGGGTTTCAGTGGCCACCTCTGCGTCCACGGCCTGCATAAGGCTGCGTGCTGTTTCACTGTCACCGGCTTCGGCAGCCTCGCCTCCATAGAGGTCGACGGCCAGGGCCAGATAACCCTGTTCGGCGAATTCGGCGGCCATGGTCTTGATCTGGTCGTTCAGCCCCCACCATTCGTGAATCAGCAGGACGGCGGGCGCCGGGGTTTCGGCCGGCCGCGCCAGGGAAGCGGTGACCTGGTTACCGTTGGACAGGGTCAGGGAGACTTCTTCCAGGCTGTTCGCAGCGGCCCGCGCCAGCTTCGGATCGGCAAGCACATTGGCGAGACCCGTGGCCAGGGGTGCGGCTGCCAGGCCTTTCAGAACGGTCCGGCGCCCATATCCGGTGCCTTCCGGTCCCCGAGGCGGTGTCACGTAAAGCGGTCCCTTCATCGCACAGCTCCTTTTATGTCAGGAAAGCGAAAACAAGCTCAGCATAGCACGAAACTGTGTGTCCAGGACGCAAAGGGAAGTGTTCCCAACGCAAAAGGCCCGCCGGAGGCGGGCCTTTGCATAACGCGTTCCTGCGCGCCGGAAGATTCAGGCAGCAGAGCTTTCCTTGGCGGCTGCTGCGCGGACAATGCGGCGCTTGATCTTGACGGCTTCGGCGCCGAGCTTGCTGTTGGGCGTGCCCAGCAGATAGGCATCGAGCCCGCCCTTGTGCTCGATCGTGCGGATGGAAGAGGTCGCCAGACGCAGGGGCACCATGCTCGCCAGCGCATCGCTGTAGAGTGAGGTTTCCTGCAGGTTCGGCATGAAGCGACGCCGTGTCTTGTTGTTGGCGTGGCTTACATTGTTGCCGCTCTGGACACCCTTGCCGGTGAAGGCGCAACGTCGTGCCATGATCTCGGTTCCGTTTCGAAGTGATCGGTTGAAAAGACTTGCGCCGGAGAGAAACCTCTCCGGGCGCGCAGCTGCCTTCTACGCAAGCCGGCGCGCGGCGTCAAGCCCCGCGCTGGCCCTGCGGCAGAGAATCGGAATCAGATATGTTCCTCGATCCACGACTGCAGCTGGTTCTTGGGCAGGGCGCCGACCTTGGTGGCACTGACCGCTCCGTCCTTGAAAAGCATCAGTGTCGGGATGCCGCGCACGCCGTACTTGGCCGGTGTTGCGGGATTCTCGTCGATGTTCAGCTTGGCGACGGTGATCTTGCCGTCCAGCGCCTGTGCAATCTCCTCAAGTGCTGGAGAAATCATCTTGCAGGGGCCGCACCATTCGGCCCAGAAATCGACGACGACCGGGCGGTCCGCCTTAAGGACATCCTCGTCGAAACTGCTGTCCGTGACCTGTGTGGTAGACATGAGCATACCTCGTTTTCTGGTGGTCCGGGATTCGCCCGGCTGACTTGGCGGAAGTATTGGCGCCTGTGAGCGGAAGCGTCAAGGCGCATGACCCGACAGCGATTCGGCCGGCAGTTCCATCAGGTTCGGGCCGTCTGTCCAGAGCAGCGCACAGCGTATCCTGCGGTCGGGATAGACTTCCGACAGCACTTGGGCATAGGCGGCCATCTGCCGCAGGTAGGCCGTTGGCACCTGGTCCGGGGTAAGCGGCGGCGGCCGGTTGGTCTTGTAGTCCAGGACCAGGATCTCTTCCGTCAGAACGGCCATGCGGTCGATCTGGCCACTGATAACCCTGGTGTGACCGGCGCTTTCGAGCAGGCCGGTGATGGGCACCTCGGCGCGGCTGTTCGGGCCGAAGAAATCGGCAAATCCGGGATTGTCCAGGACCGCCAGGGTTTCCTCCAGGATCGCCCGGCGCTCCGTTTCCTCCAACCCGAAGGCGCTTTGTCCCAGGAAACTCAGGCCAGCCGGCTCACGCTCGGCCGGGGCAAGCTCGGGCAGGTGCTCCAGAAGACTGTGGACCAGGCGCCCGTGCCGGAAGATGCGCCCAGGACTGCCCTGCAGAGGCGAGCGGGGCGCAGGGTCATCCTGCGCCGGACGCGAAGGCGTCAGGGGCCGTGGCGGTTCGGCCTCGACAGGCGGCGGGCGCAACATCCACTCGGGCAACTCCGCCGAGGGCCGTTCGCGACCTGGGCTATCCTGGGTCTGGTCGGGAGGCGCCGTGCCGGGGGTGTCGAGGCGCCAACCCGAGCCGCTCCAGCCATTGTCGATCTCCGTGCTGAAATCGAAGGTGACCGCCTTGGCGCCGGCGGCTTGCATGGCGGGTTCGACCAGTTTGTACCAGCAGGTTTCGGGTGTCGTTCGCTGTGTTTCCCAGCCGCAGATATAAAGGCGGTCCTCGGCCCGGGTCAGGGCCACATAGAGCAGGCGCCGGTGTTCCTCCTCTGCCTGCTGTTCGGCCGTTTCCAGGGCCGTGCGGCAGTGTGCATCGGCCATGGACTTGCGCGGCAGCCAGACCGGAAGGCTGGGGCCTTGCGGTTGGTCCAGCCACAGCAGGTTGGGGTTTGGCTTGGTGTACTGCATGGTGTCGGGCAGGATCACGATGGGGGCCTGCAGGCCCTTCGCGCCATGCACCGTCATGATGCGCACGGCGCCGCCGTTGCTTTCCAAGTCGCGCTTGATCTCGCGCTCGCCCGACTCCATCCAGTGCAGGAAGCCTTGGAGCGAGGGCGTGTATTCACTTTCATAGGCCAGCGCCAGAGACAGGAATTCCTCCAGCGGGTCCGCTGCATCGGGCCCAAGGCGGGCCAGCAGGCGCTGCCGTCCGCCACGGGCCAGCAAGTCGGCATAGAATTCGTAAGGCGGGCGATAGTCCGCTTCCGCCAGGAGCTGTTCCAATGTGTCCCGGGCGGCTTGCAGTTCGGCATCTTCCTTGGCGACGCGACGCAGCTGGCGCCACAGGCTGCCCTGCCCAGGGCGATTCCAGGCCAGCTGGAAGAGCTGCTCTTCGCTGAGACCGATCAGGGGGCTGCGCAGCACCACGGCCAGGTTCAGGTCATCCTCGGGCAGCAGCAGGAACTGGCCCAGGGCCATCAGATCCATGACCGCCATCTGGTCGGTCAGGACCATGCGATCGACGCCGGCCACTGGCACGTTGCGGGCCTTCAGTTCGCGCACGAGCTCGTTCACGAAGGCGTTGCGCCGTCGGACCAGCACCAGGATATCTCCCGGTGCCACGGGCCGTGCGCGGGCCTCCAGCCAGGCCTCGTCGCCCTCCCTGACCGAGCCGGCCGGTGCTGTCCAGCGCTGGATGCGGCTTGCCAGCAGGCTGGCCAGACGGGCGCGGGGCTGGTCGTCTTCCTGACGATTCAAGGGCAGATCCCAAGGCGAATCGCTTTCCTGTTCGCGCGGGCTGACCGCCGGCCAGAGCTCGACGCGTCCCGCCTGGCCCACGCGCACGGCATCGTGTGGCAGCCAGCCGCGTCCGAAGGTGACGCCGGCGTGCATGCTTTCGCTTTCGAAAACGGCATCCACCAGATCCAGTACCGCCTGGCAGGAGCGAAAGGAGTGGATCAGGTCCACCGAGGCCCAGTGCTTCCGGGCGGCGCGGGCGCGTTCTGCGAAATAGGCCTGCATGCGGGCAAAGGCCGCCGGTTCGGCACGCTGGAAGGAATAGATCGACTGCTTGGCGTCCCCCACGGCGAAGACCGTGCGGTTGTCCAGGCCGGCCGCCGTTTCATGGCCGCTGTCGCCGGCAAAGAAGTCGGCGGTGATCAGGCGCACGATTTCCCATTGCTCGGGGTTGGTGTCCTGAGCCTCGTCGACCAGGAAGTGGTCGATGCCGCCGTCCAGCTTGTAGAGCACCCAGGGCGAAATGCCGGGACGGGACAGCAGGTCACGGCTTTTCAGGATCAGGTCCTCGTAATCCATCAGGCCGCGCAGGGCCTTCTCGCGCTCGTAGGTATCCAGGATGCGCAGGCCCAGCTGCAGCAGGGCCGAAGTGGATTCGGCCACGCGCAGGGCGCGTATGGACTCCTGCAAGGCCTCCACGCGATGGGCCTCGCTTTCCAAGCTGCCTGCCGCTGTCGGCAGGATGGCCAGGGTCTCCTTGTGGGCCAGTTTTTCGCGCAGTGTCCCTGTCGTCGTGAAGAAGACGCCCAGATAGGTTTCCCAGTCGCGGGCGCGCGACTCGGGAGGTTGTGCCAGCCAGGAGGCGAGGACTTCGCCGCGTTTGGCGTCGCTCTTGCTGCCGGCCATCAAGGCATTGGCCACCTGGCGCAACTCGTTGGCGGCGAAGGCTTCGTCGCGGCAGGCCGATTCCAGGAAATCCTTGGATGCCCCCTGCCCCTCAACCTCGAGCGCACGGGCCACGGCTGCCAGCAGGGCCTCTTCCGAGCCCAGATCCGCCAGCAGGCGCGCCAGGCGGTCACGCTCGCGGATCAGGTTGTTCACCAGGCCCTGGAAGTCCTCTTCGCCCACCAGGGCCGTGATCTGGTCGATTGCGTCCGACAGCGCGTCTTCGCCAGGCTGTCCCAGGGCCGCCAGGACCGCCTCGCGTGCCGCGTTCAGCAGGTCGTGCTGCCCGCGTTCCTCGACCAGCCGGAAGTGCGGCGCAATCCCGGCCTCCAGCGGGAAGCGCCCCAGCAGGGCCTGGCAGAAGCCGTGAATGGTCTGGATCTTGATGCCGCCGGGGGCATCCAGGACGGCCGCGAAGAGTTGACGCGCACGCAGAAGCAGGTCGGGCGCCGGCCGGTCGTGCCCCAGCGCATGCAGCGCTTCTTCCAGCTTGTCCGGCGTGGCGGTGGCCCAGTCCTTCAGCGTCCGGGCCAGGCGGATGCGCATCTCGGCGGCGGCTGCCTTGGTGAAGGTCAGGCAGACGATGCGGTTGGGTGGTGTCCCATCCAGCAGCAGGTTCAGCACCCGGTCGGTCAGCACCTTGGTCTTGCCGGTCCCGGCCGAGGCGGTCACCCAGGCGGAACTGCGCGGATTGGCCGCCTGACGCTGGCGTTGCGAGGCGCCTTGCGCGCGCTGCTGGCGGTCCTCTGCAACGGCATTGCTTGTGGTTCCACTGCTCATGTGCACCCGCCTTTCATGTCCCCTCGCTGCTGCTGGCCCATTCCTTGAGGCGCGCAAGATGGCTGTAGTCATTGTAGCGCAGCGCGAAGGAAGGGCGCGGCCGGGCATGATAGGCCGTCTCGGGGTTCTGAAAGGCCGCGACCAGACGCTCCAACCCCTCCAGGGCGGAGCGAGCCACGTCCGCCAGTGTTTCGTCCTTGGGGGAGCCGACCTCCAGCTCCGCACCGGCCGCCTCGGCGCCGCTCAGCCGCCAGAAGACCAGGGCCTCCACAGGCCCGGCGGGAACGCCCTGGAAGCCGCCAGCCTGGGCTATGGCCGCCTCCAGGGGAAGCTGGGGCGCGATACCTGTATGGACGGCCTTCTTCGATGGCAGGCCGCCGGTCTTGTAGTCCAGCAGTGCCAGGCTGCCGTCCGGTGCGCGTTCGATGCGATCGGCCTTGGCGGTCAGCCGGAATCCGCCCGGCAGATCAAGGCTGCCGCTGACCTCTGCCAGAATCTCTCCCTGTCCCAGTTCGGCGCGGCGTCTGGCCTCGGCTTCGGCCACCCATTGGGCGATGCGGCGGAAGCGTGGCATCCAGAAAGCGTAGAGTCCGGGCCAGGCCCGGAAGTGTTCGAATTCCTCCGCGCCGATCGCCAGCAGTTCGCCCACGGGATCCTGCGGCAGGTCCTGCGGCCACCTGCGGACAAAGCGCTCAAGGATGCGGTGGATCAGCGTGCCGCGCTCGGCCAGCGAGGGATCGGCGTCCAGCGGGTCCAGGGGCTTCAGGCGCAGGATCTCGCGCGCGTAAAGCGCATAGGGATCGCGCAGCCAGGTTTCCACCCGGGTGACCGAAAGGCGGTCTGGACGGGCATCAAGCGGCGGCCGGGGCGCAGGCGGGTCACAGGCGTGCACCTCCGCCGGCCGGTCGACCTCCGCCACCCAGTGTTGCAGGCGTGCAGAGATATCGGCAATGGCCTGGGGCCGGCCCAGGCTTTCCAGGCAGGCCTCGAGCCGCAACAGCCAGCGCGACGGAACAGTGGGCGAGCCCTCGACACGGGTGGAGCGAGACAGCACCACTTCGGGGGCACAGAAGGCCTGCGCGAAGTCGTGGGCCGACAGGCCAATGCGCCGCTCCAGAGGGGGCAGGCCGAACGTGCGGCGCATGGGGCGGCTGAGCCAGGGTCCGGGTTCGCTCTCCGCCGGCCAGGTGCCCTCGTTGAGGCTGCCGAGGATCAGCAGGTCGCGGTGCAGCAGACGGGCTTCCAGCGGGCCCAGAATGGACAGGCGCGGATGTCGCCCGAATCGGGGCCGTACCACCCGGCCGCGCAACAGGCTGTCCAGCAGGGCGGGATAATCGCCCGGTCCGAAGTCCGGCGCACGCTCCACCGCCTGGCGCAATTCGGCAACGAAGTCGGCCGCCGCCTCACCCGCTTCGCCGGCCCAGAGCTGCTGGTCCTCTTCCGGTGCGGGTCCGGTGGCCAGGTATTCGGCGAAATGCAGATGCGCTTCGAGGACGCCAGCCAGGTCGCCGCCCCCGCGCCGCGCCTCCTGGCAGGGGCGATAGGCAGCCGACAGGCTGTCCAGCCATTCTGCCAGGGCGGTGCGTTCGCCGGCTTCCAGCTCGCTTTCGTCCAGGGCGGCCTGGAGCCCCTGGAAGCCGGGAGCGGGTCGCGGACCGCGCAGAACCGCACGTTCCAGACGGCGCAGTGTCTCACGGAAATGACCGGGGGGCTGCCCGCCCCGGGCCAGGGGATGCTTCAGGGCAGACAGCAGCGCCAGCGGGGCGCAGTCCTCCTCGATCAGCGCCGCCGTCAGCCGCAGGAACTGTCCCGGGGGCGTCAGTGCCAGGGGCTGGCCGGCCGAATCGTCGATGTCGATGTCCCAGCGCCGCAGTTCGGCCGCCACGCGCCGTGCCAGGTTTCGGTCGGGGGTGACCAGGGCCGCGGTCTTTTCCGGTGTTTCCAGGGCCTCGCGCAGCAGCAGCGCGATGGCCAGGGCCTCTTCCCCCGGACTGCTGCAGGACAGGCGCTTTACATCGGCAAGGGCCGTGGCGGGGTCGGGTGCCGCCGGCTGGGTTCCGTCAGCTGCATGGCCAGCCTGCCACAGCTGGGTCGTTTCGGCGGGCAGCAGGGCCTGGGCCACCAGCCGGCGGCGTTGCCGTGCCGCCTGTGGTGCATCCCGGCCGGTCCAGGGGGCAACTTCGCTGCGCTCGATCCCAAGATTCTCCAGAAGCTGTGCCAGGCCATATTGCGGATGGGTGGGATCCTGGCCGATCCAGGACCAGACCGTGTCACTGCAATCCTCGTCCAGACCGGGCAGGATGACCTGCCCCTGCGGCAGGGCGGTTATGGCTTTCAGCAGCTCGGCCGTGGAGGGGATCGAGCCGGTGGAGCCGGCGGCAATCACGGGGTCCTGCGGCGGCCGATCCTTCCAGAGGGCGATGCGCCGTTCATGCAGGCGTCGACGACGTTCGGCCGGCCCGATGCAGCCCTCGTCTGCCTCGATCTGCGGCCAGTGCTCGGTGACCAGCCGCAGGAAATCCAGGGTTTCCTCCCAATGGGCGGCCAGTTCCTGATCCACCAGACCATCCAGGCCAGAGAAGTCCAGGCCCTCTGTCTGGACCTGATCGAAGAAGCGCGCCAGCTCACCGGCCAGTTCAATGGCGCCTACGTCCTGTGGGGCGGTTCCGGAGGCTGCGGTCGTGCCCATCTTCCGCCACCGCCAGGCCTGGACCAGGCGGGCCAGCATCAACTGGCGCGTCAGTCCGGGCAGGGCCGGTGGCAGGTCGAAGGCGCCCTCGTCCGCGGAGTCTCCCTCTTCGGCCAACAGGATTTCCTCGGGATCCAGGTCTCCCAGCGGCATCATGCGCGGCAGCAGCAGGGCGCGGCCGCCGGAGTGACGCAGGAAAGCCTCCTGCAGGCTGCGCACGGCGCGGCGTGTGGGCAGCAGCAGTGTGACTCGCGAAAGGGTCAGGGGTTCGTCAAAACGCTTCAGCAGGCCGTCGGCCAGGGCATCGACGAAGGAGATTTCCGGCGGGATGGTGGTGACGCTGGCCGTGGGTGCGGTCATGGTCTACACGACGGGTTCGGGACGTGGCTTGCCGAGTTCGTAGGAGAGTTCCTGCTCGGTTTCCGCGAGCAATTCCGGCGTACCCACGTGGAACCAGAGCCCGTCGTGGCGCAGGCCGTAGAGGCGCTGGTTCTCGATGGCACGGTCCCAGAGCCGGTTGAGCGAGAAGGCGCCCTCGGGCGCGTTCTCGAAAAGACGCGGATGCAGGATCTGCAGGCCGGTGAAGACGAAGGGGGCGACTTCACGTTCGTTGCGCCGGCGGACCTGTCCATCCGGAGCCAGGGTAAAGTCCCCCTGCCCTTCGTAGCCGAAGGCGAGCGCGGCAGAATGCAGCAGCAGCAGGGCATCCATCCGGCTGTCGTCCCAGAAACTGGCCAGCCGCTCCAGGGCGGGCCGCAGGCCGTCCAGCCAGACCACGTCGCTGTTGGCCACATAGAAAGCCTCGGCGCCCAGCTGCGGCAGGGCGTTGGCGATGCCGCCGCCGGTGTCCAGGATTTCGGTCTCTTCGGAGAAGAAGATCTCCGGCCGGCTGCGGCCGGCCAGGTGCGTGCGCAGCATGTCCCCCTTGTAGTGCAGGTTGACGACGGCCTCCTTCACTCCGGCAGCGGCCAGGCGGTCCAGCACACGGTCGATCATGGGACGGCCGTGAACCTCGATCAGCGGTTTCGGGCGTTCGTCGCTCAGGGGGCGCATGCGTTTGCCGTATCCGGCAGCCAGCACCATGGCGCGGGACGGGGAGCGTGGATTCATGTGGATACTCCGGTAACAGCGGACTTCAGGTTGGCGGAGTGCCGGGCGGAGGCCGGCACCTGTTCGTCGAACCAGACACGCAGGGCGGCCAGGTCCGGGCGGGACAATTCCTCCTCCAGCAGGCGCCAGAGGCGCGGCAGGTGGGCGAGATAGCGCGGTTTGCCGTCGCGCTGTGCCAGGCGGGTGAAGATACCGATGATCTTGGCATTGCGCTGGGCCCCCAGGATCCAGTAGGCGCGTTCGAAGCTGACCCTGGGCCATTCGGGGCAAGCCGACAGGTAGCGCTCCAGCGCGCGCGCCTGCAGGCCGGCCGGCACATCCCGGCGCGCATCGCGCAGCAGGGAAACCAGGTCATAGGCCGGCGGGCCGATGACAGCGTCCTGGAAATCCAGCAGACCGCAGGCGGCCGGGCCATTGCGTCCAGGGAGGATCATCAGGTTGTCCACGTGATAGTCACGCAGGACCAGAACGTGGGGCAGGCTGTCGTCCTGCAGCACAGGTTCCAGAAGCTCCTGCCAGAGCGCCAGGTAGGTACGGCGGGCCTGGTCCGGCAGGCGTATGCCGGCTGATGGCAGGTACCAGTCTATGAACAGGGCCGCTTCATCCAGCAGCTTCTGCAGATCGTAGGCCGGCAGAGTCTCCGGTTTGGACGAGTCCGGCCAGCGCGTGTGAAGGGCGGCCAGCGTGTCCACGGCCAGGTCGTAGAGCTGTGTTTCGCTGGCCCCCTCGTCCAAGACCCGCGTGAAGGTGCGGTCGCCGAAGTCCTCCAGCAGCAGGAAGCCCTGCTTCAGGTCCCGGGCCAGGCAACGCGGCGCGCTCAGCCCCAGTCCCACCAGCTGCTCGGCGATGCGCAGGAAGGCCTCGGCATTCTCCTTCTGGGGCGGCGCGTCCATCAGGATCGCCGTTTCCCTGGAGCCGAACACGCGGAAGTAGCGCCGGAACGAGGCGTCGGCGGCCAGCAGCTCCACCTGCGCACCGGTCCAGCCGGCCTGCTGCAGGAAGATCTGTGCGGTCTGCTCCCGTTCCGCCGCGCTTGCCTGCATCATGCCGCCCCGCTGGCCAGGCGTTCCGTCCAGCTGCCGTAAGGCGTTATCCGGGCTTCGCGCCGGCTTTCGCTGTCTCCATGGCTGAACTCGATCTCGAGTCGCGAGGGCGGAAGAGCATGGCCCAGGCGTTCCGGCCACTCGATCAGGGAGACTCCTTCCCCCAGGGCTTCCTCCAGGCCCAGTTCCCAGACCTCATCCGGACTTTCCAGGCGATAGAGGTCGAAGTGCCAGACATCCAGGCCCCCGCCCTCCTGATCGCCGCCCTCCTGATCACCGCCCTCTCGGTTGCCGCCTTTCAGATAACCACGGTGATAGGTCTGAACCAGGGTGAAGGTGGGGCTTGGCACCTCCTCGACCGGCCCGGGCAGGGCATTGATGAAGGCGCGCGCGAACACGCTCTTGCCGGCGCCCAGCTCGCCGGACAGCAGGAGGACGTCGCCGGGCCGCGCCAGGGCAGCCAGTTCCTGCGCCAGGGCCCTGGTGGCCGCTTCGCTGTCCAGTGGTCTCGCTGCGCGCTCCGTCACCTGTCCTCCCGGGAGTCGTTTTCCCTGGTGCGCCGTCACCGCCCTTTATACAAGCCCGGCGCGCGACGACAACGTTCGACTGAAACAGGCCTGACGTGGGCCTTGCAAGAGGACAATGCTGCGGCCATGTTAGCCGCGCTCCAGGGTAATCGCTCAGAAGTTTCGGGATAATCTCATGTCGGAAGCACCAGCGCGCACGGACGTGGCCATCGTGGGGGCCGGTCCCGTGGGTCTCTTTGCCATATTCGAATGCGGCATGCTGAAGATGCAGTGCCACGTGATCGACACGCTGGAGGTGCCGGGCGGACAATGCGCGGCGCTCTATCCCGAGAAGCCCATCTATGACATCCCCGGCTTTCCGCGCGTTGGCGCAGCCGAACTGATCGAGCAGTTGCTGGAGCAGGCGGCGCCCTTCGAACCGGTCTATCACCTGGACCAGCGCGTCGAGAAGCTGGAGCGGACCGGCGATTGGTGGCGCGTGACCACCTCGCGCGGGAGCGTGGTGGAGGCCAAGGCCATCATCCTGGCCGCCGGGGTCGGTGCTTTCGGACCCAATCGCCCACCCCTGGAGAACCTGCGGGCCTATGAGGGCACATCGGTTTTCTATTACGTGACCAAGCCCGAGGATTTCCGGGATCACAGCGTGGTGATCGCCGGCGGCGGGGACTCGGCGCTGGACTGGTCGATCCTGCTGGCCGACATCGCGCGCAAGGTCTATGTGGTTCACCGCCGTGCCAAGTTCCGCGGCGCACCGGATAGTGTGGCCAAGCTGCATGCCCTGGCCGAGGCGGGGCGGATCGAGCTGGTGGTTCCCTATCAACTGCACCGCCTGGAAGGCCATGACGGCGAACTCCAGGCCGTGGTCGTGCGGGATTTCGATGACGTGGAGCGCCGCCTGGAGGCCGATCGTCTGCTGCCCTTCTTCGGGCTGTCCATGGACCTGGGGCCGATCCGCGACTGGGGCCTGGACCTGGACCGCCAGACCCTGACCGTGGATCCCTTCACCTGCGAGACCAACCTGCCCGGCATCCACGCCATCGGAGACGTGGCCAGCTATCGCAACAAGCTGAAACTGATCCTGAGCGGATTCTCGGAGGCTGCCACCGCCGCCCATGCCATCCATCCGCGGGTCCATCCCGATGAGGAACTGCATTGGGAGTATTCCACGACCAAGGGCGTGCCCGGCCGGGCGTAGGTGCTGGATCGGGAGCTCAGTTGCCCTCGGCTTCAGACAATGACTACAGGGTCCCGGCTTCAGGCCGGGCCGCTGTTGCCGTCTGATGAAGACGTGAAACGCTGCAGCAGGCGGTTGGCAGCCGCTTCGGCCGATCCGCCAGGGGGCAGCGCATTCTGCAGGGCGGCTTGTGGGAGCGCGGCCTGAGGATCGGCCGGGTCCAGGGGCAGGTGGCAGGTGACCGAGGTGCCCCTGTCGACCTCCGAGGCCAGTTCCACCCAGCCGCCGTGCAGTTCGATCAGGCTCTTCACCAGTGAGAGGCCCAACCCGGCCCCGGCGCGTTGGCGTCGGTTCTGGGACAGGCGGCCGCGCTCGAACTGGCCAAAGATGCGCGACTGCTCCTCGGGCGGGATGCCGATGCCGTTGTCGGTGACCGTCAGCAGGATTTCCTGGTCTTGGCGTTGGGCCTTCAGGTGGATCGTGCCACCGTCGGGCGTGAAGCGGAAGGCATTGGACAGCAGGTTGAACAGCGCCTGGCGTAGGCGCTTTTCGTCGCAGTAGAGGGCGTCCAGCCCCTCTTCGCAGTGAATCTCCAGCTTCAGCTCGCGCAGGTGCGCGCGTTCGCGCCAGAGCGCCTCGACGGATTCCAGCAACCGGTTCAGCTCCACCGGCTTGCGGTCGAGCTGCAGGTAGCCGGCCTCGATGGAGGCCAGGTCCAGGATGTCGTTGATCAGCGCGATCAGCCGTTCGGAGGATTCGACGATGGCCTGGGCATAACCCTGCTGGCGCTCGTTCAGGGGGCCGAAGTAGCAGTTCTGCAGGATTTCCGCGAAGCCGATGGTGGCGTTGAGCGGCGTGCGCAGCTCGTAGGAGATGTTGGCGATAAATTCGGATTTCAGGCGGTCGGCTGTCTCGAGCGCCTCGTTGCGTTCGCGCAGCGCACGCTCGACACGGGTGGAGTCGGTGATGTCCACATAGGCGAAGAGGCTGGCGCCGTCGGGCAGGGCCACCTGGGACCATTCGACAATGGAAGCGTCGGCGCGCTCCAACTGGCCGTGGTCGGTTTCGGGCTCCGTGGCGCGGGCGACCATGTGCTCCAGGTAGGTCTGCCAGCCTTCCTCGGGCAGGTCGAAATAGCTGCGCCAGGCATGGATGACATCGCGCACATGGGGTTGCTCGCCCAGCCAGTCCAGGGAGAGGTTCCAGATCTGGGCGAAGGCGGGATTGTAAAGCTTCAGGCGTCCGTCGGCACCGAAGACGGCCACTCCTTCGTGAAGGTTGTCCAGCGTTTCGCGCTGGACGTCCAGCAGGGTGTTGTAGGTGCGCTCCAGTTGCAGGCGGTCGGTCACGTCCTCATAGGTCAGGATGACACCGCTGGAGGGGTGCGGCGTCATGGTCACCCTGAGGGTCGTGCCGTCCGGCAGGTGAATCAGCTCCTCCGCAGGCTCGAGCAGGGTCTGGTAGTTGCGCAGGAGCTGACGTTTATAGCTCGAGAAATCGGCCTGCTCCGGCAGGCGGCGGTGTTCGCGCAGCCACTCCAGCAGGTCGAAGAGATGCGGCTTGTCCGCCAGGAAGGAATCGTCCAGGCGCCAGATCCGGGCATAGGCCGTGTTGTAGAAATCCAGGTGCATGTCGGCGCCATAGATGGCGATGCCGACACCCAGGTGCTCCAGCAGAACCCCCTGCGCCTCCTTGTAGCGCTGGAAACCGACCTCGAGCGCCTCGACTTCAGTGACATCCCGGGCATGGCCCAGCAGGCTGCCGTCTGCAAGCGGGGTTTCCATGACCTCCATCAGGCGCCTTTCCCCGCCGACAACAATATGGAAACGCTTGGCTTCCGACTGGTTGCTCTCAAGCGCCCTCTGTGCCAGCTGCCGGGCCTGGGCACGGTCGGGGTCCTCGACCAGTTCCGTGCCCTCGCGCAGAACCTGCTCGAAAGACTGCTCGACCGCCAGAAGATAAGCCCGATTGCAATAGGTCAGGGTCAGGTCATCGCCGCGCTGCCAGACGGGCAGGGGCAGGCTGTCCAGCAAGCCGCGCAGGGCGCGTTCACTGGCCCGTGCCGTGCTGCGCTCGCTTTCCGTGGCGGCGAGCAGCTCGTTCAGGTTGCCGACCCGGCGTTCCATGGAAGCGCGACCACTTCGCAGCTCCTGCGTGTCGCGCTCAAAAACGACCTGCTCTTCCTGCAGCTGACGTCGGCTGCGCCAGAGCAGCCAGGCCAAAACCAGGATAACCAGGACAGCAACCGCAAGAGCCGGAAGCGCGAAGGGAGTCATTGAATAGTTCCCAGGCGAAGGGTCCCCGGGCGCCGCCAATGCTTGGCGTGTCCATGGTGCAGGAAGGTCATGACGCTTTGCGCCCCGTACGGTTGTTTCACGAAGATTGCTGCCCTTTTCTCCCGAAACTGCGGGCCAAGTCTAGGAACATGCAAATCAACGAGCAAGAACAGGCCACAAACTTGCCTGACAGGTCCCGGAAATGACATGACGGGAAAATATGGGTCATGGAGCGGGCAAGATCTTTCCGTCCGTTTTTCTTTGCTGTCAGGCTGTGCTAGAATCTTGCAGCTTTTTCAAGGACTGTCTGGGCAGTTTTGAGCGCGCAGTCTTCCTGTAATCGACAGAGCTCTGGGGGGAAGTGATGGCAAAGTCGTTTCACGCGCAGTGGTCATCGCGCATGACCTTCATCCTGGCGGCCACGGGGTCGGCCGTGGGCCTGGGCAATATCTGGCGATTTTCCTATCTTGTGGGAGACAGTGGCGGTGCGGCCTTCGTGCTGGTCTATTTGCTCTGCATTGCCCTGGTCGGCCTGCCGATCCTGGTATCGGAGTGGATGATCGGGCGGCGTGGCCAGAAGAACCCGATCAACAGCCTGGCCGAGCTGGCCCGCAAGAACGGCAGCAGCCAGGCCTGGATCCTCGTGGGCGTCAGCGGCGTGCTGGCCGCTTTCCTGATTCTATCCTTCTACAGCGTGATCGGCGGTTGGTCGCTGTCCTATACGCTATCTTCGCTGACCGGTGATTTCAGCGGCCAGGATGCGGCGACCATCGAGGGCCTGTTCGGCGCGCTTCTGGAAAGTCCCGGCATGCTTATGCTGTGGCACACGATCTTCATGGCCCTGGTCCTGGGCATCGTGGCCTTCGGCGTGAACCAGGGCCTGGAGAAGGCGGTGCGCCTACTGATGCCGGCACTTGTGGTGCTGCTGGTTGTCCTTGTGATTTACGGCATGTTCAGCGGACACTTCGGCGAGGCTCTGGCCTTCATGTTCGCCCCCGACATGAGCGCGTTCACGGGGGACGTGGTCCTGGCCGCCATGGGACAGGCTTTCTTCACCCTGTCTCTGGGCATGGGCATCATGATCTCCTATGGCTCCTATCTGGGGCAGGAGGTGAAGCTTCTGGGCGCGGCCCGCACGGTCATCATCCTGGACACCGTGATCGCGTTGCTGGCCGGCCTGGCCATCTTCCCCATCGTCTTCGCCAACGGCCTGGATCCCAGCGAGGGGCCGGGCCTGATCTTCGTGACCCTGCCGATTGCCTTCGGCGGCATGACGGCCGGCTGGCTTCTGGGCCTGATCTTCTTCCTGCTGCTGACCTTTGCCGCACTCACCTCGGCGATCTCACTGCTGGAGCCGGTGGTCGAGTTCCTGGAGGAGCGCAGTCCGTTGTCACGCGTTCCCGCAACTGTGGTTGCATCCTTTGCGATCTGGGGCCTGGGCGTTGCCGCCCTGCTGTCCTTCAATCTCTGGGACTTCACGGTGCTCTTCGGGCTCAACATCTTCGATCTGCTGGATACCGTGACGGCGAAGATCCTGCTGCCGCTGACCGGCCTCGGCGCCGTGCTCTTTGCCGGCTGGGTGCTGAGCCGCGACAGTGTGGCGAAGGAACTGGGCCTGAGCGGTGGCGCGGCCACGGCTTGGAACGTCGCGGCGCGCTTCATCGCGCCGATCGGCGTGATCCTGGTGTTTGTCTTCAATCTGGTCGGGTGAAGTCTGGCTTGTGGGGTGGTGTTGGGCGCCGGCCTGTCAGCTGCGGCAGGCCGGCGCTTCCCCGTAGAGTTCGGGATCCAGTGCGCGGATCCGCGGCGCCGTCCCGCAGAGCGGGCAATCCGGGTCGGCCGGCAGGGTGATGGTCTGGAACCGCGTTGCCAATGCATCGTAAAGCAGCAAACGCCCTGCCATGCTGTCGCCCATACCCAGAATTTCCTTTACCACTTCTGCGGCCTGCAGGCTGCCCATGACGCCGGGCAGCATGGCCAGCACGCCTACATCGGCACAGGAATCGCGGCCGGCTTCCGGCTGCTCGCCGTAAAGACAGCGATAGCAGGGGTTCTGCCGACCGTCGGGCCCGTGGCCCAGATGGCTGCGGAAGGTGGCAAGCTGGCCATCGAAACGCATGATGGAGGCCGAGACCAGGGGGCGGCCGACCAGGTGGCAGGCGTCGTTCACCAGATAGCGGGTTGCGAAGCTGTCGCTGCCGTCAGCCACCAGATCGTATTGCGCGATGATCTCAGCCGCGTTCGCGGCGGAAAGGCGTGCATCGTGGGTGTTCAGCGTGACTTCCGGGTTCAGCGCCCGCAGATGTTCGGCGGCCGATTCTGTCTTCGCCTTGTCGATGTCGGCGGTGGTGTGGATCACCTGGCGTTGCAGGTTGGACAGGTCCACCCGGTCATCGTCGATGACGCCCAGCGTGCCCACGCCGGCGGAGGCCAGATAGAGCAGCAGGGGTGAGCCCAGACCTCCGGCACCGATCACCAGGACCTTTGCCTGGACCAGCCGGGCCTGGCCCTCCTCTCCGATCTCGTCCAGGACCAGATGGCGGGCGTAGCGGTCAATCTGGGCGTCGGTGAAATCCATCGCGAGTCCTTTGGCCTCTAGGGCAAATCGTGGTTTCAGGGAATCTGTTTGCGATCTATTAAGCCATGTGATTTTGCTCTACCACATTGAAGTTGGAGTGCCTTGCGCCTTCTGGTTCGCACAGAGGACGCTCTTTTTTTGGCCACTGTGCTAACCGCCATCCTCCACGGCAAGTCCTTCGAGCAGGGCGGCGAGCGTCTGATGCAGCGCCTCGGCATCGCCGCCGGCTTCGATCACCAGCGCCGCACGGTCATATGCGGCGCCCAGAAGCGCTGCCAGCGCTGCCGGCGGCAGCCTGCGGATTTGGCCCGCCTGCATTGCTGCGATCAACCCCTCGCGCAGGGTCCGGTTGCCGTGAGCCTCATCGATTTGGTCCATCGTTGCCTGTCCGAGTACGGCCGGTCCGTCCAGCAGAAGCAGGCGTGTGCGGCCAGGCACCGCCATGGCCTCCAGAAAGGCCTCGCCGCCTGTCAGCAGCCCCTGAAGTGGGGTTGTGGAGTTGACCGAGCGCGCTTCGATCTCGCCGGCAACCTTTCTCGCCTCCTCCACCACCACGGCGTGGAACAGGCTCTGTTTATCCGCATAATGATGATAGAGCGCGCCCCGCGTCAGGCCGGCCCGAGCAACGATCTCAGGTGTGCTCGTCTCGGCATAGGATTTTTCCACGAAGAGCTGTCTTGCGGCGGCGATGAGCCTCTCGCGTGTGGCGGCGGTGCGTTCTTGGTTGGTGCGCCGGCGGCTTTCTTGCATACATTCAGCCTGTATGTTAATTGATACTTTCATACATATTGTATGTAACTGCTTCTCAGGAGGAAAGCCCCATGAAGACGACCAGTTACTATCCCGTTATCATGACGGAAGATGTCGCGGAAACAGCGCGATTCTATCAGACGCATTTCGGTTTCGAGGTGCAGTTCGACGGCGGTTGGTACGTGCATCTGCAATCATCGGAGACGCCGAGCGTCAACCTTGCGATCCTCGACGGCTCTCATGAGACGATTCCGGCCGCGTGGCGTGGCCGCGTGTCTGGGCTGCTTCTCAATTTCGAGGTGGACGATCCGGATGCTGAATATGTGCGTGTCCAGGCAGCGGGGCTTCGGATACTGCAAGAGCTGCGCGACGAGGCGTTCGGGCAGCGGCATTTCATTACCGTCGACCCCAATGGTGTCATGATTGACGTCATCAAGCCGATTCCGCCCACGGCTGAGTTTGCCGCGCAGTACAGCGACCAGGCGCTGCCGAAATAGCGGCCTATCAAGATCAAGATCAGGCTTCTGGATCAAGTCTGGGGTAGGCTCTTGGCTGGTCCAGTGGAGCGCTGAGCCGCAGGATCAACATAACCGTGCGATCTAGGGCGCCCTGTCAGTTCCGCGCCCACGTCAGGCCAGGAAAGCGCCATGCTGTACGCTTAGAGAAAACGGCCAGATACCATCTGGCCGTGGTCACCATCGCTGCTCCAATTCCATCATGGATCAGGTGTCTGTCCAGACGATCTAGAGCCCCTCGAAGAGTTGCGTGGACAGATAGCGCTCGGCCATGGAAGGCAGGATGGCCACCATGGCCTTGTCGGCATTCTCGGGACGTTCACCCACTTCCAGCGCGGCAGCCAGGGCCGCGCCCGAGGAGATGCCCACGGGCAGGCCCTCTATCGCGGCGGTCTGGCGCGCCGTGCGGAAGGCCGTGTCGTTGCCGATCTTGAGCACCTCGTCGATCAGGCTGGTGTCCAGGTTGCCCGGCACGAAACCGGCGCCGATGCCCTCGATCCGGTGCGGTCCCGGCATGCCGCCGGACAGGACGGCACTGTCCTCGGGCTCGACGGCCACGATCCGCAGGTCCGGATTGTGCCGGCGCAGGACACGGCCGACACCGGTCAGCGTGCCGCCGGTGCCCACGGAGCTGACCAGAATATCCACCTTGCCGCCCGTGTCGGTCCAGATCTCCTCGGCCGTGGTGCGCATGTGGATCTCCGGATTGGCCGGGTTGTCGAACTGCTGCGGGATGACGGCATCGCCGATTTCTTTCAGAAGGCTATCCGCCCGGTCCAGAGCGCCGCGCATGCCCAGTGTGCCATCGGTCAGTTCCAGTTCGGCGCCCAGCAGCTTCAGCATCTTGCGCCGTTCGGTGGAGCTGGTCTCGGGCATGGTCAGGATCAGCCGGTAGCCCTTGGCGGCGCAGGCGAAGGCCAGTGCGATGCCGGTGTTGCCGCTGGTCGGCTCGATGATGGTGGTGTTGGGGCCGATCTTCCCGCTGGCCTCCAGTGCCTCGATCATGGCGACACCGATGCGGTCCTTCACCGAGCTGAGCGGATTGAAGAACTCGCACTTGCCAAGAAGGTCGGCCCGGCAGCTCCGGGCCTCCATCAGGCGTGACAGGCGTATTAGCGGTGTGGCCCCCACGGTTTCGAGCACGGAGTCGTAGATGCGCCCCCGGCTCTCCGGCGGGGGTGTGCTGGAGGCTCCAGATTTCGGCGCACTCGGTGTATCCATTGCGACAGTCCGTTAACGGTGGCAAGTGGTTGGGGTCAGATGGAAAAATCGGTGACCACGGGTGTGGCCTGGCTGCGGATTCCGGCTTGCCGAGCCTGGTTGCAGAGGTCCTCCACCGTGATAGAGTCCAGGCGTTCCATCATGTCGTCCTGCATCTGGACCCAGATGGGGCGGACCACGGCTTGGCCCAACTCCGAGCCCTCCTCGCCATCGCCCAGTTCTATGCCACCCTCCAGTTCGCGCACGATGCGCACGATGTCCCCGATGGCAATGTGTCGTCGCTCGCGCGCCAGGCGATAGCCGCCGCGCGGGCCACGCTGGCCGGCCAGAATCCCGCGATGGACCAGCACCTGCAGCACCTGCTCCAGGTAGCGGCGGGGAATGCCCTGTCGCTCGGAGATGTCCGAGGAACGAACCGGTGCCGCGCCGGCATTGTAGGCAATGTCCACCACGGCCTCGATGGCGAAGAGCAGTTTCTTGGAAAGACGCAGCATCTTCGATTTATCCTTTTGTCACTTCTGTTGCGCCAGGACTCCGTTTCACGGTGTTCCTATCCTGTCTTGGCAGGGCTTTCCAGCCCAGTGGAGCCGAAGCCGCCGCTGCCACGTGATGTGGTTTCCAGGCTGTCGCTTTCCATCCACTGTGCCTGGCAGTGCCGGGCAATCACCATCTGGGCAATGCGTTGACCACGTGTGATCGTGAAGCTTTCCCTGCCCAGATTGATCAGCAGCACCTTGATTTCCCCGCGATAGTCGGCGTCGATGGTGCCCGGACTGTTCAGCACCGTGACCGCATGCCGGAACGCCAGGCCCGAACGCGGGCGCACCTGGGCCTCCAGTCCGCTCGGCAGGGCAATCGACAGGCCGGTCGGCACGGCTGCCCAGTCGCCGGGCGCGAGTTCCAGGGGCTGCTCGACCGCGGCCGGCAGGTCGACACCGGCGGCGTGTTCCGTGGCGTAGCTCGGCAGCGGCAGGTCAGCCCCATGGGGCAGGCGTTGCAGGGGAATCTTCTGGCTGTCGGTCATTTCTGCTGTCCGTCCTGGATTGGCTCCGGCATGCGGCTTTCCTCCTCTGGTTTGCCCTCGAGGGCTTGGGCGATGCGGACAGCCAGGCGCTCGGCCACACCTTCCTTGCTGGTGCGCGGCCAGTCTTCGCGGCCCTGACCGTCGATCAGGATGATGCTGTTGTCCGGACCGCCAAAGGTGCCGCTTTCCGCCGAAACATCGTTGGCCAGGATCCAGTCGCAGCCTTTGCGGTCGCGTTTGGCGGCCGCCTGCGCGGCGACGTCCCGGGTTTCGGCGGCAAAGCCGATCACCAGCCTGGGCCGTTGAGCACCTGCCTTTGACAGCTGCGCCAGGATATCCGGGTTTTCACTGAGCTGCAGGGCCGGCAGGCTGCTTCCGTCCTTCTTGATCTTCTGCGTTGCCTCTTCGCTTGCGCGCCAATCGGAAACGGCGGCGGCGCAGACCGCGATATCCACGGGCAGTTCAGCCTGGCAGGCCTGCAGCATCTCGCGGGCCGACTCCACATGGACGGTCTTGACGCCCGCGGGATCGGGCAGCTGCACCGGCCCGGTGACCAGCGTGACGGCGGCGCCCTGATGGGCCAGGGCATGGGCAATGGCGTGACCCTGCCGTCCCGAGGAGCGGTTGGCGATATAGCGCACCGGATCGATGGGCTCGTGGGTCGGGCCACTGGTCACCAGTGCGCTCAGGCCCGACAGGGGGCGCGGCATATTGAAATGCTCCGCGACCGCCGCAACGATGGCGTCGGGTTCCGCCATGCGGCCGGGACCGTATTCGCCACAGGCCATTTCGCCCTCATCGGGGCCGACGATCAGCAGACCGCGGCGCTTCAGGCGGGCCAGGTTCTCCTGGGTGGCCGGATGTTCCCACATGCGCACATTCATGGCGGGCGCGGCCAGCACCTCCTTGTCCGTGGCCAGCAGCAGGGTCGAGGCCAGGTCGTCGGCTAGGCCGTTGGCCAGCTTGGCCAGCAGGTCGGCGCTGGCCGGAGCCACGATCACCAGGTCGGCGGCACGGCTGAGCTCGATATGGCCCATCTCGGCCTCGTCGGTCAGCGAGAAGAGCGCCTGGTAGACCCGTTGGCCGCTGACCGAGGCCAGGGACAGGGGCGTGACGAACTGTTCGGCGGCCGCCGTCATGACCACGCGCACCTCCGCCCCCTGTCCGCGCAGCCGTCGGACAAGGTCGGGAGTCTTGTAGGCGGCAATTCCGCCGGAGACGATGAGAAGCAGACGTTTTCCCGAGAGCATCTGACCTATATGGTAGTAAAACGCCTTCACGTCAGGGGCGTATGGGGAATTCACGTTTCCTGAGCGTAATTCTGTCGATTGTGCTGCGGCCTGGCAAGGAAAACCACCAGGAACAATCAAGCGAAATGGGAACGGGGAAATCGGTTTGACGTTTTATCGACAAATCGCCTAGATAATCGCAAAGCCAACAAGTGGGGTCCTGAAGACATGAGTGATCAGACAGAGTCCGGCGGAACGGGTGCATGGCAGTTCTGGGTCGACCGCGGCGGAACCTTTACCGATATCGTCGCGCGCCGGCCGGACGGAGAGCTGGTCAGCCACAAGCTGCTGTCCGAGAACCCCGAACAGTACGAGGATGCTGCGCTGCACGGGATCCGCACCCTGCTGGGCCTGAAGGCCGGTGAGCGCGTGCCGGCCGATGCGGTCGAGGCGGTGAAGATGGGCACCACGGTGGCCACCAACGCCCTGCTGGAGCGCAAGGGCGATCGCACGGTGCTGGCGATCACACGCGGCTTCCGCGATGCGCTGCGCATCGCCTACCAGAACCGGCCGCACCTCTTCACCCGGCGCATCGAGCTGCCGGAACTGCTCTATGAAGAGGTGGTGGAGGTCGACGAGCGCCTGTTCTCCGATGGGCGCATCGAAACCCCGCTGGATGCCGACAAGGCGCGGCGCGACCTGCAGGCGGCCTATGACAACGGCATCCGTTCGCTGGCCATCGTGCTGATGCACGGCTATCGCTTCAGCGACCACGAGAAGACCCTGGCGCAGATCGGGCGTGAGATCGGCTTCACCCAGATCTCGGTCAGCCACGAGGTCAGCCCGCTGATGAAACTGGTGGGCCGTGGCGACACCACGGTGGTGGATGCCTATCTCTCGCCCATCCTGCGGCGCTACGTCGACCTGATCGCCGGTCAGATGGGCGAAGACGAGTCCGAGAGCGTGCGCCTGATGTTCATGCAGTCCAACGGCGGCCTGACCGATGCGCGCGCCTTTCAGGGCAAGGATTCCATCCTCTCCGGCCCCGCCGGAGGCATTGTGGGTGCTGTGCGTACCGCGGCCATGGGCGGCTTCGAGAAGATCATCACCTTCGACATGGGCGGCACGTCGACCGACGTGGCGCACTATGACGGCGAGTACGAGCGCGCCTTCGAGACCCAGGTGGCCGGCGTGCGCATGCGCGCGCCGATGATGCAGATCCACACCGTGGCCGCCGGCGGCGGCTCGATCCTGCACTTCGACGGATCGCGCTACCGCGTCGGGCCCGATTCGGCCGGCGCCAACCCCGGCCCGGCCTGTTACCGCCGCGGCGGGCCGTTGGCGGTGACTGATGCCAATGTCATGTTGGGCCGCATCCAGCCGGATTTCTTCCCGCGCGTCTTCGGCCCCAATGCCGACGAACCGCTGGATCCGGGTGCGGTGCGCGCGAAGTTCGAGGACATGGCCAAGGACATCCATGACAAGACCGGTGACACGCGGACGCCCGAAGAGGTGGCCGAGGGCTTCCGCCGCATTGCCGTGGAGAATATGGCCAACGCCATCAAGAAGATCTCCATCCAGCGCGGCTATGACGTCAGCGACTATACCCTGAACTGCTTCGGCGGCGCCGGCGGCCAGGCCGCCTGCGACATTGCCGATACCCTGGGCATGACGCGCATCTTCCTGCATCCTTTCGCGGGTGTGCTCTCGGCCTATGGCATGGGCCTGGCCGATGTGCGCGTCATCAAGGAGCAGTCCATCGAGAAGCGCCTGGGCGACAGTCTGGAGGAGGTCGAGCGCGAGCTGAACCGCCTGGCCGGCGAGGCCGAGGCCGAGGTGATCGACCAGGGCATCGAGCCGGCGCAGGTCGAGAAACTGCGCAAGGTGCATCTGCGCTACGAGGGCACCGACAGCCCCATGATCGTGGACTTTGGCCCTCGCGACGCCATCGTCGCCACCTTCGAGGCCGCCTATATCCAGCGCTTCGGCTTCACCATGCCCGAGAAGGCCCACATCGTGGAGGCCGTCTCGGTCGAGGCCATCGGGCACACCGATGCCGCCGAGGACCCGGTGCTGGAGGAAGGCAAGCGGGACAAACCGCTGGAGCCCCTGGCACACAAACCCTTCTACAGCGGTAGCAAGTGGGTCAAGGCCCCGGTCTTTGACCGTGACGCCATGCTGCCCGGCGACAGTGTGGACGGCCCGGCCGTGCTGATCGAGAAGACCTCGACCACGGTGATCGAGGCCGGCTGGCGCGGCAAGCTGACCACCCGCAACCATGTGGTGCTGGAACGCGTGCAGCCGCTGGAACGCGAGCACGCCGTGGGCACCCAGGTGGACCCGGTGATGCTGGAGGTCTTCAACAACCTGTTCATGTCCATTGCCGAGCAGATGGGCTCGACGCTGGAGAAGACCGCCTATTCCGTGAACATAAAGGAGCGCCTGGACTTCTCCTGCGCGCTGTTCACGCCGGCCGGTGACCTGGTGGCCAACGCGCCGCACATGCCGGTGCACCTGGGCTCCATGAGCGAATCCATCCGTGCCGTCATCCGCAACAACGAGGATGCGATCGCACCAGGCGACGTCTATGTGCTGAACGCCCCTTACAACGGCGGCACGCACCTGCCCGACATCACCGTGGTGACGCCGGTCTTCGACGAGGCGGACAAGGAGGTCCTGTTCTATGTGGCCAGCCGCGGGCACCACGCCGACGTCGGCGGGCTGACCCCCGGGTCCATGCCGCCCAACTCCCGCACCGTCGAGGAAGAGGGCGTACTGATCGACAACTTCAAGCTGGTGGACCGCGGGCAGTTCCGCGAACAGGCGCTGCGCGAGCTGCTGGGTTCGGGCAAGTACCCGGCCCGCAACGCGGACCAGAACATCGCCGACCTGCAGGCCCAGATCGCCGCCAACCAGAAGGGCATCGGCGAGCTGCGCCGCATCGTCAAGCAGTTTGGGCTGGACGTGGTGCAGGCCTATATGGGCCATGTGCAGGACAACGCCGAGGAACAGGTGCGTCGCGTGCTGGACCGCCTGGCCGACGGCGAATTCGTCTATCCCATGGACGACGGCAGCCAGATCGCGGTCAAGGTCGCCATCGACAAGCAGGCCCGCAAGGCCCGCATCGACTTCACCGGGACCAGCGAGCAGCAGCCCAGCAACTTCAACGCGCCTGCGGCGGTCTGTCGGGCGGCGGTGCTCTATGTCTTCCGCACCCTGGTGGAGGACGAGATCCCGATGAACGAAGGCTGCCTGAAACCACTGGATATCGTGCTGCCCGAGGGCTGCATGCTGAATCCCGAATATCCGGCGGCCGTGGTGGCCGGCAACGTGGAGACCAGCCAGGCGATCACCGACTGCCTCTATGGGGCCACCCGCACCATGGCCGGGGCCCAGGGCACGATGAACAACCTGACCTTCGGCAACGACCAGTACCAGTACTACGAGACCGTCTGTGGCGGCTCGGGCGCCGGGCCGGACTTCGAGGGCTGTGATGCGGTGCACACCCACATGACCAACTCGCGCCTGACCGATCCCGAGATCCTGGAGTGGCGCTTCCCGGTTCTGCTGGAGTCCTTCGAGGTGCGCCGCGGCTCCGGCGGCAAGGGCAAGTACCGCGGCGGCGACGGCGCGGTCAGGCGCCTGCGCTTCCTGGAGCCCATGACGGCCTCGATCCTGTCCAGTCACCGCAAGGTCCCGAACTTCGGCCTGGAAGGCGGCGAACCCGGCGCACTGGGCCGCAACGCGGTGGTGCGCAAGGACGGCCACGTCGACGAGCTGTCGGGCACCGACCGGGCGGAAATGCAGGCAGGCGATGTCTTCCTGGTGGAAACACCGGGCGGCGGCGGCTACGGCAAGGCGTGAGTCAGGCCTGATCCGGCAGGCGCGCCCGGGAGATGCAGGGGTGCCACCGGTTGCAGGGACAGGCGGTCGACCGCGGTCTACCGCACCATCTTTCCCGTTTCCCCAGGCGGGTTGGCGAAGGGGGCGAAGTCCTGGCGGTCGCGGACCTCGCGGTGGTGGTTGAGCGCCCAGTGGACACTGGGGAAGGCGATTTCGTCCCAGGGAATCTCGCCCCAGTCGAACAGCCCGACCTCCGCCGACTCCGGGCCGCAGGCCACCTTATGGTGCGCCAGGCGGGCGCGGTAGATCAGCTGCACCTGGCTGATGCGCGGGATGCTGTAGACGGCCAGCAGGCGGTCGATTTCCAGTTCCGCGCAGGCCTCCTCGCGCGCTTCGCGCAGGGCGCCTTCCAGCGGTTCCTCCTGCAGCTCCAGGTATCCGGCCGGCAGGGTCCAGTAGCCCTTGCGCGGGTGAATCGCGCGGCGGCAGAGCAGGATGCGCCCCTGCCATTCGGCCACGGAGCCAACGACGATCTTGGGATTCTGGTAGTGGACGAAGCCGCAGTCGCGACAGACCAGGCGCTCGCGGTCGTCGCCCTCGGGCACGCGGTTTTCGAAGTTGCTGTCGACTTCCTGGCTGGTTTCGCTCATGCACAGAGAATGGCGCGGCAAGGGCGCGACGGCAAGAAGCGGGTCGGGGTCAAGGGAGCTGTCGGGCTCAGGCCTTCATGTTGACGAAGCTGCCGCGCCAGGCCGGCTCGCCTGTCTCGCCCTTCTGCTGGGCGGCGGAGATGGTCTTGTCGTTGGGCAGTTCGTTGCTGGAAGTCGGGCCACTCCCCGTGGGCTTGGTTTCGCCAGCGGCGCCGTCGCGCGGCACGCTCTGCCCCACGTCCTGGGGCGAGTCCTTGGGGGCACCGGGGCGACTCATGTCGTCCAGCGCCTTGGTGAAGGAGCCCAGAAGGTTCGATATGCCAGGATTCACTTGCATGGTTGCGAGTTTGCCAGAGAGGATCTTAACAAAGGGTTAAGACGATAAGCGGTTTCCTTGGCTGGCCGCATGGTCTAAAGCAGGCGCCATGACGCAACGCAACTCCAGGCCCCACAGCGGTTCGGCCGGCAAGACCGGTCCCACGTCCCAGGCCAAAGGCACCCCAAAGGCCAAAGGCCCCTCGAAATCCAGTCGGGGAGCACAGTCCAGTCGCGGCGCAGGGTCCAGTCGCGCCAAGCAATCCGCGCAGCCCGCCGACGCGCGCGCGTCGGCCTTGGCGGCGCTGGACGAGGTGCTGCAGAAGGGCCGTCCGCTGGAAGAGGCCCTGGCCGGCCAGCCGGGGTACCGTACCCTGGCCGTACGTGACCGCGCCTTTGCCCGGCGCCTGCTGGCCGGGACGCTGCGGCATCTGGGACAGATCGACGATCTGTTGAGCCGGCTGCTGGAGCGCCCCCTGGGCGTGCGGAACAGGCGGGCCACCAACATCCTGCGGCTGGGTGTCTGTCAGCTGGCTTTCCTGGAAACCCCCGCCCATGCAGCGGTCAGCACGGCGCTCAGCCTGGCCGAGCATCCGCACAGCCGGTCCTTGAAGGGCCTGGTCAACGCCGTGTTGCGGCGCCTGGACCGCGAGAAGGACAGCCTGCTGGCCGAACAGGACGCCGCGCGCCTGAACCTGCCTGCCTGGCTTTGGGACCGGCTTGAAGCCGCCTATGGCGAAGCGGATCTGCGTGCCAGCCTGGCGGTGCAACTGCAGGAGCCGCCGCTGGACCTGACGGTTCGAGAACCGCGCGAGGAGGATGAGCTGGCGCGCAGCCTCGAGGCCCAGGTGCTACCGGTCGGCGGCCTGCGCCTGCCGTCCGGGCGCGGCGAGGTCACGGCCCTGTCGGGCTACGCCGAGGGCCGTTGGTGGGTCCAGGATGCGGCCGCCGCCTTGCCGGCACGTTTGGCAGGAGAGGTGAAGGGACGGCGGGTCTATGACCTCTGTGCCGCGCCGGGGGGCAAGACCTGTCAACTGGCCGCCGGCGGCGGCGAGGTGACGGCTGTGGACCTGTCGGGGCCGCGCCTGAAACGCCTGCAGGAGAACCTGGTTCGCCTTGGCCTGAGGGCCGAGGTGGTGACGGCCGACGTGGCCACATGGGAACCGGCCGAAGCGGCAGACGTGGTCCTGCTGGATGCGCCCTGCAGCTCCACCGGAACGCTGCGCCGCCATCCCGATGTGGCCTGGCTGAAGCGGGAAGAGGACATCCCCGGGCTCTGCGCTCTGCAGGATCGCCTGCTAGCGGCGGCGGCAAAGCTGGTGGCGCCGGGCGGCCTGCTGATCTATGCGATCTGTTCCCTGCTGCCCGAGGAAGGGCCGGAGCGGATTGCGGCCTTTCTTCAGGAGCATGGGGAATTCACGCGCGTGCCGGTGACCGCGGCCGAGGTGGGCGACCGACCGGAACTGCTGACCCAGGCCGGGGAATTGCGCAGCCTGCCCTGTCACCTGGCCGAGCTTGGCGGCCTGGACGGTTTCTATGCCTGTCGCCTAAGACGAAGCTGATACCGGCGGCCGTCAGCGTCTAGGACGTGGTGCCGCATGCCCGTGTCCTGCCTTGTGGAAGCATTGTGTCCTGTGCAAGCGCTTTGACCGGGGCGCGGCTTGCTGATATCACCCAAAGACGCCGGTTCGGTTCCCTGATGCCTTTCCATCCAGCGCGAGGTTCGCTTCCCCCGCATGCAGAAGAACACACGCATCTCTCCCTCCATCCTGTCCGCCGATTTCGCCGCCCTGGGCCAGGAAGTCCGTGCCATTGGCGAGGCCGGTGCCGATTACGTGCACGTGGATGTCATGGATGGGCACTTCGTGCCGAACATCACCATCGGGCCGTCCGTGGTGAAGGCTTTGCGCCCGCACAGTGACTTGCCCTTCGATGTGCATCTGATGATCTCGCCGGTAGACCCCTACGTTCAGGCCTTTGCCGATGCCGGCGCCGACATCATTACGGTGCATCCCGAGGCGGGCCCGCATGTGCATCGCACACTGCAGCTCATCAAGTCGCTGGGCAAGAAGGCCGGCGTGTCCATCAACCCCGGAACGCCGCTGGCGACGGTCAAGCCATTGATGGAGGAGGTGGATCTGATCCTGGTGATGAGCGTGAACCCCGGCTTCGGCGGGCAGTCCTTCATTCCGGAAAGCCTGCGCAAGCTGGAGTCCCTGCGCCGCATGATCGATGACAGCGGCCGCGACATCGACCTGGAGGTGGACGGCGGCATCAACCTGGAGACCGCCCCGCAGGCGGTTGCCGCAGGTGCCGACGTGCTGGTGGCTGGAACCGCCACCTTCAAGGGCGGGCCGCAGGCCTATGCCGAGAACATCCGCGCTCTGCGCGGACCCGCCGGATGACGGAGTCTGCGGTGGCCGGCGAGACAGCGCCCGCACCGCCCGCTGACAGGGATGAGCGCCATGCCGGCCGCAGTGTGGCTGGACGCAAGCCGCCGCTGGGATTGCGCCTGCGGGCGCTTGGAGCCCTGCCGCGCCGCCTGCTTTGGCAAAGGCTTGCCTATCGCCTGAAGGCCCCCTGGTACCGCAGCCCGCTCTACGGTGTCTTTCTGCCCCGTCTCGAGAACGCTACGCCGCTCAACCTGCCTCCCGACCCCTGGCCCGGGGAGGCCGAGCGCGGACGCGCGCTGGCCGACATGGTCTTCACCTTCGCCGGCCAGACCCTGGAGAACCCCAAGCCGGTCTGGAACCCGCCCGAAGCTTCGCAGGCCTGGCGCGAGGAATTGCACAGCTTTTCCTGGTTGCGCGACCTGCGCGCCTGCAACGGCGATCCGGCCCGCCGGCGGGCCCGTGCCCTGACGGCGGAGTGGATGGAGCTGCACCGCCGCTGGTCGCCCCTGGCCTGGGATCCCCTGGTGACCGGGCGGCGCCTGTCGCACTGGCTGGGCCAGTACGATTTCTTCGCCGCCTCGGCCGAGATCGACTTTCGCCAAAGGCTACTGGAGTCGGCGGCGCGTCAGGCCGCCCACCTGGCCGCGATCCTGCCGGCGGGCATGACGGGGTCGGACCTGATCGTGGCGTTGCGCGGGCTGGCCACCGCCGGTGCCTGCCTGCCCGACGGGCGGCCCTGGCTGAAGCGTGCCCTGACACTGCTGGCGCGTGAACTGACGGTCCAGGTGCTGGCCGACGGCGGACATTGCGAGCGCTCTCCCGGGCGGCACCTGGCGGTACTGCGCGACCTGGTGGACATCAAGGCGACGCTGCATGCCGCGGGCGAACCGCTGCCCGACGAGCTGCAGCTGGCCATCGAGAGCATGGGGCCGCTGATGCGCCTTCTGCAGCATGGCGATGGCGGACTGGCCCTGTTCAATGGCTCCACCGCCGAGGAAGGCTTCAAGGTGGACATGGTGCTCCGCCGCGCCGATGCCCGCCGCCGGCCGCTTGCCTCTGCGCCCCAGACCGGCTTCCAGCGCATGCAGGCGGGACGTACACTTGTCCTGCTGGACTGCGGTTCGCCGGCACCGGCGGGCCTGGACCGTGCGGCGCATGCCGGGACCCTGAGCTTCGAGATGAGCGTCGGGCGCGAGCGCCTGATCGTCAATTGCGGAACGCCGGGCCGCCAGACCGGAGGCGAGGCCCTGCACCAGGCCTTACGCGTGACCGCGGCGCATTCCACCCTGACGTTGGCGGAGACCAACTCCTCGCTGCTGTCCGAAGGGCGGGCCTTCTGGCAGATGGGACTGGTGGCCCGGGCCGAGAACGTGACCTGTCGCCGCGACGAGGAAGAGGGCGCAATCCTGCTGGAAACCCAGCATGATGGCTATGCCGGGCGCCTGGACGCGCTGCACCGGCGCATGCTCTACCTGGCCTCCAATGGCGAGGACCTGCGCGGCGAGGACCGCGTGGAACCGGCGGGCGCGGAGCCCTTCGACCGGCCCCTGGACTTTGCCGTACGCTTTCATCTGCACCCAAGCGTACAGGCGGCACTGGTACAGACGGGACAGGCGGTCCTGCTGCGCCTGCCCAAGGCAGGGGGCTGGCGCTTGCGCTGCAGCGGCGCCCAGGTGGCCCTGGAGGACTCGGTCTATTTTGGTGACGGCCAGCCACGGCGCAGCCAGCAGGTCGTGCTCCATGGCCGCTGCGGCCAGAGCGGTGCCCGGGTCAAATGGGCTCTGCAGCGTGAGACGCCAGCAGCCAAGCCGGGGCGCCGCAACTGATTTTTTTGCCGCAGGGGAGGACAAAACCCTCGGTCTTGCTTACAAAAGGGAAGAATGCCGAATATCCGAACCCCGGAGTACCCCATGTCCGATCCGACAGCGACCACAGAGCCCAGCGAAGCCGAGAGCCCAGCACCCGTGAAGGTGCGCCGCGCGCTTCTGTCCCTTTACGACAAGACCGGCCTGGTCAGCTTTGCCCGCTCGCTGGCGGCCCGCGATGTGGAGCTGTTGTCCACTGGCGGTTCGGCCAAGGCCATTCGCGAGGCCGGCATCCCGGTTACGGACGTCAGTGACTATACCGGCTTTCCCGAAATCCTGGACGGCCGGGTGAAGACCCTGCATCCCAAGATCCATGGCGGCCTGCTGGGCCGGCGCGATCTGGACAGCCATCGCAAGGCCATGGAGGAGCATGAGATCGGGCCCATCGACCTGCTGGCCGTCAATCTCTATCCCTTCCGCGAAACCGTGGCTTCGGGGGCAGGACGCGCGGACTGTGTCGAGAAGATTGATATCGGCGGGCCGGCCATGCTGCGCGCCGCGGCCAAGAATCATGACTTCGTGGCCGTCCTGACAGACCCCGAGGATTACGACCAGGTGGTGGCGCAGATGGATGCCGGCGGCGTGCAGCCTGACCTGCTGCGCAGTCTGGCAGCCAAGGCCTTCGCGCATACGGCCTCGTACGATTCTGCCGTGGCCGCCTGGATGAACGCGGATCAGGAGGTAGCCTTTCCGCCTTCGCTGGTCCTGGCGGGTGAGCTGGGCGAGACGCTCCGCTATGGAGAGAACCCGCACCAGCAGGCCGCCTTCTACAGCAGCGGCAGGCAGCGTCCGGGCGTGGCCACGGCCCAGCAGCTACAGGGCAAGGCGCTCAGCTACAACAACTACAACGACACCGATGCGGCCTTCGAACTGGTGGCCGAGTTCGACGACCCGGCGGTCGCCATCATCAAGCACGCCAACCCCTGCGGCGTCGCCGAGGGCGATAGCCTGAAGGCGGCCTACGCGCGGGCGTTGGCCTGCGACCCTGTCAGTGCCTTTGGCGGCATCATCGCCGTCAATCGGCCCCTGGACGGCGAAACGGCCCAGGAGATCACCAAGCTGTTCGCCGAAGTGGTGATCGCGCCGGAGGCCGAGGAGGTGGCGCGCGAGGTCCTGGCCGAGAAGAAGAACCTGCGCCTGTTGCTGACCGGGACACTGCCCGATCCGGCCGAGCCTGGGCTGTCCGTCAAGTCGTTGTCGGGCGGTTACCTGGTCCAGGACCGGGACAGCGGCTGCGTTGGTGCCGATGACCTGGAGACCGTCACGAAACGCAAACCCGAACCACGCGAGCTGGCTGACATGCTGTTTGCCTTCCGGGTGGCCAAGCACGTGAAGTCCAACGCCATCGTCTACGCCCGCGACCGAGCCACGATCGGCATCGGGGCGGGCCAGATGAGCCGCGTGGACTCCAGCCGGATTGCCGCCAGCAAGGCGAAGGACGCCTTCGGCGATACGGGCGCCAAGGGGGCTGTGGTGGCCTCGGACGCTTTCTTTCCCTTCGCCGACGGCCTGCTGGCCGCCGTCGAGGCGGGTGCCACCGCCGTGATCCAGCCCGGCGGCTCCAAGCGCGACAAGGAGGTCATCGCCGCCGCCGACGAAGCCGGCATCGCCATGGTCTTCACCGGAATGCGTCACTTCCGGCATTGACTGTGCAGTCGGCGCGAACTGTGCTGTGGAACAGCCGGGGCGAGCCTATACAGCGATGATCGACTTCGTGCACTGGTCCGCTCCGGACGTGACGGCGGAAAGACAATATTCCAGCCCTGAAAATATCACAGCGCGCTTTCACCAGTTGGGGTGACGGCGATAGAGCGTCGCGATAACGTTTTTCCGTTGGCCTCTGACAGAGCGTAGCTCTCTTCTTTGTCGTGAAGCGGGCCTCTGCCGAATTTCAGGAAGGATCAGAGCAATGACGGTAAGACTCATTCTTGGAGCAGCCACAGCGATTGCGGTCATGAGCGGTGGTGCGTTGCTGCAGACTGTCGCCGAGTTCCCGATTACCCCTGCACAGGCTCAGGGTGCTGGCGGTGGCGCCGACGGTGGTGGAGCCGGTGGCGGCGGAGCTGGCGGTTCAGGTGGCCCCGGTGACGCTGGCGGTGCTGCCTCAGGCAATGCCGGGGCCGCTTCAGGCAATTCCGGTTCTGCTGCTTCTGCTTCGGCTGGCGCCGATGCGGCCGATGCAAGCAGCCAGGGTCAAGCTACATCTGCTGCTGCCACGAGCAGCGAAACCACGGGTCTGGGCACGGCAACGAGTGTCGTGGGGACCACACCGGCAGAAGATGACGCCGAGGAAGGACTGAATACTGCAGTCGCCGCCTCTTCGGAAGAAGATGACGATGCGGATGACGGTGAAGATGATGACGGCGATGACAGCGACGGTGACGAAGCCGGTGAGGATGGTGAAGAGAGCTGAGCCGGTTACCTCAGCCGTCGCTTCGCCTTGAATTTGAAGAACTTTGCGCATGGCCTGACCCCCGGTATGATTGCATATCACGACCGGGGGTCAGGCTTTTTGACGCGGGGTCATTCCTTCCCGCTTGAGGGGGTAAGCTTGTTTGCGGCGCTTTACCCACCAAACCCATAGAGCCTGGCCGGATTATCAACCAGTATTCGCTTGCGGATCGCCTCGTCTGGCACCCATTTGGCAAACTCGTCAACGAGGCTGCCATCATCCGGTATGGGCGTTGACAGCTTGACATGTGGCCAGTCTGTCCCGAACAGGAGCTGATTGGGGTTGGCCTCCACGAGTGGGTCCACCAAGGGTTTGACGTCATCGAAGGGTGGCGTCTGCCTGGCACTGATACGGTTTGGCCCGATGATCTTGACCCAGGCCCGCGATTCCCGCACCAGTGAGACGAGATCGCGGAAGGCTGGCAATTCCGCACCCAGACTGACCGGGAAATGGCCGATGTGATCGACCACGAAGGGAACAGGCAGCGCCTCAACACGCTGGGCAAAGTCCGGCAGTTTCGACAGGTCCACGAGGAATTGTACATGCCATCCCAGGGGTGCGATGCGATTTACCAGATCGGTGAGGACCTCGAAATCAACCCCGCCACCGTAGACGAGATTGATCCGGATACCGCGCACGCCAACGCGATGCATCTCGTCAAGTTCGGCGTCCGTGACGCTGCTGTCCACCACAGCAATTCCACGAAAGCTGTCGTCTCCCGTCGGCCCCTTCTTTTTCAGGCATTCCATCATGAAGCGATTGTTGGTGCCGTAGACGCTTGGCTGGACAAGAACGGCACGTGCGAAACCAAGATGCTGCAGGAGTCTTTCATAGCGCTCTAGCGGTGCATGGGACGGCCTGTATTCGCTTCCCGGCGCCAGCGGTGTGCCACCTTCGGGGTCAAAGACATGGGCGTGGCTGTCGCAAGCATGCTTTGGAAGTTGGGTTGCAGGCTTGCTTGGTTCGGCCACGGGACCGGGGGTTACGGGAATCGCATCACTCATCGTGTTTTCCTATCTTGTTCAGTCGATCAAACTCGGCAGCCACAGCGTTACCCAGGGAACATACGAGACAAGTGCGATAACGCCGACGAGGACGAGAAGGAATGGCCAGAGGTGTCGCGCCACCGTTTCTATGCGCAGCCCCGTGATCGAGGCGGCCACGAAGAGGGAATAGCCCAGCGGAGGCGTCACCATACCGACCGCGAAGTTTATGACCACCATCGCTCCCAGTTGAATCGGATCCAGTCCGATTGAGTTCCCCACGGCGATCAGGACTGTGCTGAGGATCACCATTGCGGAGAGCGTATCCATGACAGCCCCGAGAAACAGGAGGAGGAGGTTGAGGATAAGCAGAATCAGGATCGGATTATCCGTGATGGATAGAAGCTGTTCGGCGACCTGGGAGGGCAGCTGCTCGTTGGAGACGACCCAGGCGAAGGCATAGGCCGTGCAGATGATGAACATGATGATGGCGGTGGTGCGCAGCGACTGTAGCAGCACGCCCGGCAGCCTGTGCCAGCTCAATTCGCGATAGATGAAGACTCCGACAATGAAGCTGTAGAAGGCGCCGACCATGGAGGCTTCCGTGGGTGTGAAGACGCCACCATAGATACCGCCCAGAATGACGACAGGCGTAAACAGGGCCCAGATTCCATTCCGGATTGCCAGGACGATTTCACGAAATCCCGCTCTAGCTGCGCGCGGTACACCCCGGATTATGGCATAGAGGTAGCTTATGGCCACAAATCCGAGTGCAGCGACCAGGCCGGGAATAATTCCCGCCAGGAACAGCTTGGAGATCGATTCCTCGGCCAGGACACCCCAGACGACCATGGGTATTGAAGGAGGGATCATCTGACCCAGGGGGCCGACAGCGGTTGCGAGCGCGGCCGCGTAGCCCCGTTCGTAACCCCTCTCTTCGAGTTCCCGCGTCATGACGGAGCCGATGGCCGCGGTCGTTGCGGGGGCCGACCCGGAAATGGCTCCGAAAAAGGTTCCAGCGCCCACAGTGGCCATGCTCAGTCCCCCCGGCAGGTGACCGATCATGGATGAGGCAATGTGTACAAGTCGGCGCGAGAGCCCGCCTTCGCTCATGATATAGCCGGCAAGGACAAATCCCGGTATGGCGAGAAGGCTGTGAACTCCGGTTCCCGCGACGAGGCGCTGACTGAGGATCAACGGGTTTGCATCGTTCATCCACATGCCGACCAGGGCCAGGATGCCCAGGGTAAAGGCAATCGGCATGCCCAGCAGCAGGAGGACGAGAAGCCCCACGATCAATACGATTGCCACGGTGGTCATAAAGCACTCTTTCCCAGGCTTCCAGCATCACGCAGGCTCGGCCGCGTCAGGCGGGCCAGGACATGCAGCAGCATGAAGGCGCCCGAAACCGGTATGGAAGCGTTGCGGAGCCACAGTGGGTAGTTGATTGCCGCCGAGGTTCGTCCCGCCGTGAATTCAGCGAATTGCCAGCCATAGAACAGCATGGCGAAGGCAAATACACCGACGCCCAGAAGAATAAGACGCTCCAGCCCGTCGGACAGTACGTTCGGCAGTAGATCGCGAAGCAGCGTGACGCGTACATGGAAATCCTCGCGTACGCCGAGGCTTGCGGCCAGGAAGACCGTCCATGAGAACAGCAGCAGACCGATCTCGCTGGGCCAGGGCAGTGAGTTCTGCACCACGTAGCGGAAAAAGACCCCGATCAGCAGCGTTGCCACGAGCGCCACAGCCGTCATGCAGGCAATGCCGGCCGTGAAACGCGCGACCCATAGGCTGAGGGTCTCCAGTAGCTTTTGGAAGAACAGCATGAAGGTTTTTCCGGACATACCTGATAAGCAGAGCATCGCACCCGGCGGTACGCAGGGCCGCCGGGTGCGATCGATTATGCCGGCTTATTCCTGTCCGGTGGCTTCGAGAGCCTTGCTCATGATCTCGTTTCCGATGGTCTCCCGATAGTCCTCATAAACGGGTCGAACGAGGTCCTGGAAGGCCGCGACATCCTCGACCTCGTTTACCTCCATGCCGGCCTCTTCGATGCGGCTGACCATTTCCGCGTTGTTGGCACCCACCGTTTCACGTTGCCGCTCTATGGTCGTTTCCGCGGCACGCTGGACCGCCTGTTTCAGTTCATCGCTGAGTTGGTCGAAGGTCTGTTTCGAGAGCAGCAAAGCCGGGGCGTTGTAGACATGTTGCGTCATGGAGAGGTATTGGGTGACGTCCGGGAAGTTGTTGGCATAGATCACGCTCAAGGGGATTTCGAGCCCGTCGATCGTGCCCTGCTGGACAGCGGTGAAGACCTCGCTCCATTCCATGGGAATGGGATCCGCTCCGAACTTATCGAAACTGTCGAGGTAAATGTCGAAGGGTTGCACACGCAGACGGATGCCTTCCATGTCGTCTGGTGTCGAGACCGGGCGCTTGTTGTTGATCGTGTTCCGGAAACCCGCTTCGACAAAGCCAAGGCCGACAATGCCCTCTGGCTCGAGCGTGTCCAGGATCATCGTTCCCACTTCACCATCCAGAACCTGGCGCGCCTGTTCGTTGTCCTGGAAGATAAAGGGCAGATCGATCAGCTGAAAAGCCGATGAAATCGAGGCGATTTGCGTAGCCGTGATGACTCCGGCTTCAAGCGTTCCAAGCTGCATGCCCTCCAGCATCTCGGTTTCATTGCCGAGTTCGTTGCTGGGAAAGAATTGGACATCGAATTCCCCGGGCGCTTCATTCTCGAGTTCCTCGGCAAAATAGTGGGCGGCGATGGCATAGGGGTCCGTTTCACTGTCGGCGGTCGGCCAGCCGAGGCGCAAGGTCACTTCCGCGGCCGCGGCTGGAATCTGCATGGCAGCCAGGGCCAGCAAGGCAGCGGAAAGACCCAGCAACCGGAATTTACGAATCTGGAAATTCTTCAGTCTCATGACGCGTCTCCTCTCGTGATTTATGTGTTTGTTATTATTGTTGTGCTTGCCTGTTCAGGCTGCAGGTAGAAAAAGCAACTCTTGATCTTCTTTCGTCTTCAGTCCCTTCGCGGTTTAGTGGCTGCCGAACGCACGGCCAGGCCGCTACTGGTCGTATCCCGGATTTGCCTCATCAACCTGGCGCAGCATGGCCTGCCATTCCATTTCGCCATAGACACGGCGCACATCCGGATCGTACAGCTTGGCCGTCTTTTCGCAGACCTCTTCGGGCGGCAGCTGCAATTCGCTGCTGGCATTCATAACGTCCACCTGGACCTTGCAGGCGTTCTCCAGCCAGTACATCAGGTTGAAGGCATGGGCGATGTTCAGTCCACAGGTCAGAAGTCCATGGTTGCGCAGGATCATCGCGTAATGTGGGCCCAGGTCGGCGACCAGGCGCGCGCGCTCGTCCAGGTCCAGCGCGACGCCCTCGTAATCGTGATAGCCGACACGGTTATGAAAACGCATCGAAGTCTGCGCAATAGGCAACAGGCCACATTTCATGGCCGAAACCGCCATGCCCGCCCGTGTATGGGTGTGGATCACACAGTCCACATCCGGCCGGGCCTCGTGCACGGCGCTGTGAATCACGAAACCGGCCTGGTTGATGCCATAGCCAGTGCCGGGATCCAGCAGGATATTGCCTTCGTGATCGATCTTGCAGAGGCTGGACGCCGTCATTTCGTTGTAGCGCAGTCCGTAGGAGTTGATCAGGAACTGATCCGGATGACCTGGCACGCGGGCCGAGATGTGGTTGTAAATCAGGTCGGTCATCCCGTAGAGGGCCATCAGCCTGTAACAGGCCGCCAGATTGACCCGTGCTTCCCACTCTTCGGATGAGACCTGATCGCGCAGGGTGGCCTGTTGCCTGCTGATGACGTTCAATGCTGTCTCCATCTCACTGGAATTCGAATTGTATTTATCGAAGTATGATGAGTTGAATTCTCTCAAGTCAATGAATGAAGTCATGTGGGGGATGGTCCGGTCCGCTTCCTCACTGGCGTGAGCGTGGTATCTTCGATAGAAGGATGGCCCGTCTCACCTTCAATCATGACCGCGCGAGCGCCCGTGTCCGAACGATCCGCCGAGACCGCTGAAGACAGCCCTGCCGAAGGCAAACCCGCGGTGGCTTCCGAGCAGGCCGCCACGCCGATGATGGCGCAGTATCTGGAAATCCGGGCGGCGCATCCGGACTGCCTGCTGTTCTATCGCATGGGCGATTTCTATGAGTTGTTCTTCGACGACGCGGTCCAGGCGGCGGCGGCGCTGGACATCGCGCTGACCCGCCGCGGCCAGCATGCCGGCGAGGACATTCCCATGGCCGGCGTGCCGGTGCATGCGGCCGAGAGCTACCTGGCGCGCCTGATTCGCAAGGGCTTCAAGGTCGCCATCTGCGAGCAGACCGAGGACCCGGCCGAGGCGAAGAAGCGCGGCGCCAAGGCCGTGGTGCGGCGCGAAGTGGTGCGCATCGTCACCCCCGGCACGCTGACCGAGGACGAGCTTCTGGACGCGCGTGCCCACAACTACCTGGCCGCGCTGGCCGAGGCCGGCGGCGGTCTGGGCCTGGCCTGGCTGGACATCTCCACCGGCGACTTCACCTTGATGGCCGTAACGCCCGACGCTCTGGGTGCTGCCCTGGCCCAGGTCGAACCGGGTGAATTGCTGCTGTCGGAGAAGCTGGCGGACAAGGACGGGCCCCTGGCCGAGGCCCTGGGGGAGTGGCGGGCGCGGCTGTCGCCTCTGCCGGTCAGCCGCTTCGACAGCACCAATGCGCGCCGGCGCCTGGAAGAGGCCTTCTCGGTGGGCACGCTGGCAGCCTTCGGTGAATTTTCGCGCGCCGAGATCGCGGCGGCCGGTGCTTTACTCGACTATCTGGAGCTGACCCAGAAGGGCAAGCGTCCGCACCTGCAGCCGCCGCGCCCGGCCGGTGCCGGCGGGCAGATGCAAATCGATCCCGCCACCCGGCGCAACCTGGAACTCATGCGCGGCGCCGAGGGCGGCCGGGCTGGCAGCCTGCTGGCCACCATCGACCGCACGGTCACCGGCGCCGGCGCGCGCCTGCTGGCCGCCCGGCTGGCCGCGCCGCTGACTGACGCGGCAGGGATCGAGGCCCGGCTGGAAGGCGTCGAGTATCTGCTGACAGAGGACTCCTTGCGCGCTGATTTGCGCGGCAGCCTGAAGCGCAGTCCCGACGTGGAGCGGGCGCTCTCCCGCCTGTCGCTGGGACGCGGAGGGCCGCGTGACCTGGCCGCCGTGCGGGATGCACTGGTTGTTGCTGCGGAGCTGCGCGGTCATCTGGTGAAGGCAGGCGACTTGCCAGAGACCCTGGCGCGGGCGCGGGAAGCACTGGCCGGGAAGGAAGAGCTGGCTGCGCGCTTGCAGCAGGCCCTGGCAGGCGAACTGCCGTTGCAGGCGCGCGACGGCGGCTTCATCGCCGAAGGATTTTCTTCCGAACTCGATGAGTTGAAGGGCCTGCGCGACGAAAGCCGGAAATTGATCGCCGGACTGCAGGCTCGTTATGCCGAGGACACCGGCATCGCCTCGCTGAAGATCCGGCACAATAACGTGCTGGGCTATTTCATCGAGGTCACCAGCGCCAGCGCCGGACGCATGCCCGACGGGCCCGAGGCGGGCTATATCCACCGTCAGACCCTGGCCAGCGCGGTGCGCTACACCACCGTGGAACTGTCGGAGCTGGAGAAGAAGATCCTCTCGGCCGGCGACAAGGCGCTGGCGCTGGAGATGCAGCTGTTCGGCGAGCTGGTGGAGGCGGTGCTGGCCGAGGCCGAGGCCATCACCGAGACGGCCCGGTCGTTGGCGGAGGTGGACGTGGCTGCCGCATTGGCCGAACTGGCAGGGCGCGAGGGCTGGTGCCGGCCCGAGGTGGAGGAAAGCAGCCGATTCGAGGTCACCGCCGGGCGCCACCCGGTGGTCGAGGCCGGCCTGCGCCAGGCGCAGGAGGGGCCCTTCGTCGCCAACGACTGCGAGCTGCAGGACGACAGCCGTCTGTGGCTGGTGACCGGTCCCAACATGGCCGGAAAGTCCACCTTCCTGCGGCAGAATGCGCTGATCGCCGTGCTGGCCCAGATGGGCAGCTTCGTGCCTGCCCAGCGGGCCGTCATCGGCACTGTGGACCGCCTGTTCAGCCGTGTGGGCGCCGCCGACGACCTGGCGCGCGGGCGATCCACCTTCATGGTCGAGATGATCGAGACCGCGGCCATCCTGAACCAGGCTGGTCCGCGCGCCCTGGTCATCCTGGACGAGATCGGCCGCGGCACGGCGACCTTCGATGGCCTTTCCATTGCCTGGGCCTGCGTCGAGCACCTGCATGAGGTCAATCACTGCCGAGCGCTCTTCGCGACCCACTATCACGAGCTGACTCGCCTGACGGCCAGCCTGGAGGCCCTGTCCTGCCACGCCATGCAGGTGCGCGAGTGGCAGGGCGAGGTGGTCTTTCTGCACGAGGTCGGCCCCGGGGCCGCCGACCGTTCCTACGGCATCCACGTGGCGCGTCTTGCCGGCCTGCCTCAGGCGGCGCTGACCCGTGCACAGGAAGTGCTGGAGACTCTGGAACAGGGGGACCAGGCCGGTGCGCTGGCGCGTCTGGCCGACGACCTGCCGCTCTTCGCCGCCGCCCAGGCAGAGCCCGCGCGCGGCGGTCTGGCCGAGGACGTCCCCGACCCGCACGCACCCCTGGCCGAACGCCTTCAGCAGACCAATCCCGACGACCTCACCCCCCGCCAGGCCCTGGAGCTGCTCTACGAGCTGCGCGGCCTGCTGCCGGAGGAGCGGTGATGGGGAAATCTTTCACTTACAAATAGTTTCCTCATGCTGAGCGACCGATGATGGCGTCGGGGCAGGCGTCCGCGTCACCCCTCCACGCGCCGCTGCCAGGCGCTCGCCACACTATGGTCCGGATTGATCTCCAGCGCCTCGCGGTAGTCCCTGGCGTCCAGGGCTCGCTCGTCCAGATTCTCGTATACTGTGCCACGTTTGGCGTAAGCCCACGCACGCTGGCTGGGTACGAGCTCCTGCTTCAGTTCGACCGCGCGGTTCAGGTCGACCAGCGCGCGGGCCAGGTCGCCCCCCGGGAATGGAGATGGGCGCGCCGGACATAGGCGAAGACGTAGGGCGACTTCACCCCGAGGGCCCGACTCTGATCGGCGATCCGCCTGGCTCAGGTTGTCCCGCCAGAGGTGGCATGCGCCGCGATTGCTGTAAGCGCGGCCGTTGTCTGGGGCGTAGTCGATGGCGTGATCGAGATCATTCATGGTGCCTGCGTTGCAGTATCCGTCGCGCCAGTTCGGTCCGCACTCGACACGCAGGACGTAGGCGTCGGCAAAACCAGGATCCGCCGCCAGCGTCCGGTCGAAGGCGTCGACGGCAGCGGCGCAATCGCTACGCTTCAGCCGCTTTCCCTCCTCGAAATGCCGCCGCGCCGCCGCCTGGTCGTCCCTCGCCTAGTCGTCCCTCGCCTGGCCGCCCTCTGCGGGCGCATCCGATGCGGGCGGGTCGCGCTCGGCGAGCCTTTCGATATCTGCGAGTACGCGGCGGAGCTCGGTATCGTCGGACATCACATCACGGCGCATCGTGACCTTCACGAGTTCGGACCGGTGGGCGACCTCGTGTAGAAAAGCGTGGTAGTCGGCCCGCGTGGCGTCGGTCACAGCCTTGGTCCCGCCATCCACTGCGACGCCGTGGCGTGCCGCGATTTGCTCGACGTCAGCCGGAACCCCCAATTCGGCGAAGGCCCTATCCGTGACCAGCACGGCATAGGAATGGTAGGTCTCGTTCCAGCTATCGTACGTCTCGTACATGTAGATGCCGTCATCCAGAGGCATCAGCTTGGCCTTGGTGTCGCCGAGGGCGTAGGTGCCTGTGTCTTCGTAGTAGGTGCCCTCACGGCATTCGATCTCGTCGGTACCGAGGTCGAGCGTGCAATAGGGTCCCGCCGGTAGCTCCCGAGCCTGCACTGCCGCGCTGTCGGGTAGCATCTGCAACTGCCCCGTCTCCAGACATCCGCCGAGCAGCAGCGCCGCTGCCATGACCATGCAGGTGCGCGCTGCGCTGCGCCTAGACGTCTTCCTGTTCCGTTTTTGCATTGTTTCCCCCTTCCCCTTGCATATCGGCCGAGTCTCCCAGGCCGCACCCCGTCATTGTACGGTCGCCTTTCAACCACATCCGTTCAACGATGCGCCAGGAAATTAATGCCGAATTCCTCTTTTGGCACAAAAACTTGTTTCCGGACTCGGCCGAACAGCCTGTTATTGAGAGATATGAAGCGGTCTTTGTAGAGAAGGCGTATCGGGTTGTCCGAGGCGCCGCAGAGGTGCCGCAGCCATCCAAGCCAATACCGCTATTAAACGGAAAGGCGGTATCCTTTAATAACGCTTCGGCTTATTAAAGGACCGTTTAGCAAGGAAACATCCTTCTCCCCTTGCCCTCGGGCGGCAAAGGGACAATCCTTGAAGGCATGGTATCGCCCACACCCGCCGCCGTTCCCGAAGAGGCCCAGCCGCTGGCCGAGGCTGCGCTGGCGGGCGGCAGCCAGCCCGAGGATCGGCTGCGCGGCCGCCGCGACATCGTCAATCGCCAGCGCCTGCAGGAGAAGATCGCCGCGACCTGGTTTCGCGCCTCGACGCCAGAGCGCGCGCGCTCGGAGATTCTGGACATCCTGAAGGAGGCCCAGGCCGACGGGCGCGACGAGATCGAGCGGCGCTTCTTCGAGGGCGCTTCGGGCCTGATGACCGCCCAGGCCTTCAGTTTCCTGGCCGATCAGTTGCTGCGTCTGGTCTATGATCACGTCAGCCACGACCTCTATCCCCTGCACAATCCCTCGACGGCCGAGCGCTTGACCCTGGTGGCCGTGGGCGGCTATGGGCGCGGCGAGCTGGCGCCCTATTCCGACATCGACCTCCTGTTCCTGCTGCCCTACAAGATCACGCCGCGCAGCGAGCAGGTGATCGAAGCCGTGCTCTATTTCCTTTGGGACCTGGGCTTCAAGGTGGGCCATGCCACGCGCTCGGTGGAGGACTGCATCCGTTTGGCGCGCAATGATGTCACCATCGCCACCAACCTGCTGGAAAAGCGCTTCCTCTGGGGCGACCAGCCCCTGTTCCTTGAACTGCGCGAGAGCTATAGCAACGCGGTTCAGTCCGGCCGCAGTGCCGCCTTCATCGAGGCCAAGCTGGCCGAACGCGAGGAACGCCACCAGCGTCACGGCGAGGGCTCGCGCTATGCGCTGGAGCCCAACATCAAGGAGGGCAAGGGCGGCCTGCGCGACCTGCACACGCTGTTCTGGATCGCCAAGTTCGCCTATGGCCTGGACGACATCGAGCGCTTCATCGACACCGGCGTCTTCTCGCGCCCCGAGGTGCGCAAGTTCGCCAAGGCGCTGGCCTTTTTCTGGACTCTGCGCTGCCACCTGCATTTCCTGACCGGCCGCGCCGAGGAGCGCCTGACCTTCGACCTGCAGCAGCAGATCGCCCCGCTGATGGGCTACAAGCAGCATGCGGGCACCCAGGCTGTCGAACGCTTCATGAAGCACTACTTCCTGATGGCAAAGGACGTGGGCGACCTGACGCGCATCTTTTGCGCCCAGCTCGAGGCCGAGCACGAACGCCGCTCGCGCTTCCGCCTGTCACCGCTTCTGGGCCGGCGGAAGGTCTCGGGCTTCCAGCTCGACGGAGACCGCCTGTGGGTGAAGGACGCCGAGGTTTTCCAGAAGACTCCCGTCGAGATGCTGCGCATCTTCCGGGTGGCACAGCAGAACGATCTGGACATTCACCCCCAGACCCTGCGCTGGATCACGCGCAATCTGAAGTACATCACCGACGCGACCCGCAAGGACCCGAAGGCGAACGCCATCTTCCTGGACATCCTGACCTCGGAGCACGCCCCTGCGGTGACCTTGCGGCGCATGAACGAGGCCGGGGTTTTCGGCCGTTTCATCCGCGACTTCGGGCGCATCGTCAGCCAGATGCAGTTCAACATGTATCACCACTACACGGTGGACGAGCATACCATCTTCGCCATCGGCATCCTGCACGATATCGAACAGGGGCGCCTGGCCGAGGAGGCGCCGATCGTCACCAATGTGGTGCACAAGGTGCTCTCGCGCCGAGTGCTCTATGTGGCCGTGCTGCTCCACGACATTGCCAAGGGCCGGCCCGGCGACCACTCCGAGGTTGGCGCCGAGATCGCCCAGCGGCTCTGCCCGCGCCTGGGGCTTACAGAGGAGGAGACCGAGACGGTCGCCTGGCTGGTGCTGCACCACCTGAAGATGAGCGACACCGCCTTCAAGCGCGATATCGACGATCCACAAACCATCCAGTCCTTCGCCGACCTGGTGCAGTCCATGGAGCGCCTGCGCCTGCTGCTGATCCTGACGGTGGCAGACATCCGCGCCGTCGGGCCCAACGTCTGGAGTGCCTGGAAGGCCGCCCTGCTGCGCGAGCTCTACTGGCGCACTGAGGAGGTGCTCTCCGGCGGCCTGATCACCGAAGGCCGCGAGCGCCGGGTCGAGGCGGCGCAGCAGGCCCTTCGCGAAAAACTCTCTGACTGGCCGGCCGAGGAGGTGGAGGCCCATCTGGAGCGCGGTTATGCCTCCTACTGGCTGTCGCTGGATGGTGAGACCCACGCCCGTCACGCAGAACTGGTGCGCGAAGCCGAGGCGGCCGGCCGCCAGCTGACCGTGGACACGCGCATCGACGCCTATCGCCAGGTCACCGAGGTTACGATCTATACCCCCGACCACCCCGGCCTGTTCAGCCGCATCGCCGGGGCCATGGCGGTGGCCGGTGCGTCGGTGGAGGGGGCGCGCATCTTCACGCTGTCCAACGGCATGGCGCTGGACATCTTCTATATAGAGGACGCCACCGGCGGACCCTTCGACCGGGCCGACAAGCTGGAGCGCCTGCGCGGCGCCGTCGAGGACAGCCTGACCGGCCGCCTGAAGCCACAGCAGGAGCTGAAGAAGCAGGGCACGCAGCTGCCCTCGCGCCTGGAGGTCTTCAAGGTGCCGCCGCGTGTGCTGATCGACAACAAGGCCAGCCGCAACCACACCGTAGTCGAGGTCAATGCCCGCGACCGCCCCGGCCTGTTGCACCGCATCACCGAGGTCATCACGCGCCAGCACCTGATCATCGACAGCGCCAAGGTAACCACCTATGGCGAACGGGCGGTGGACGCCTTCTACCTGCATGATGCGCTGGGCTCGAAGGTGGAGGACGAAGCCCGTCTGCGCCGCCTGCGTCACCGCCTGCTGGAAGCACTGGAAACCACACCGGGCGGGGCGGAACCGGCGCGCAAGGCGCCGGCACGCCAGCGCAGGAAGGTCGAAGCCAAGGCGGGTCGGCAGAGCTCGGCCTGATCGGCTGCACTGCCCCGTCCGGCTCCCGCCTATTCGGCCACCTGCGGATGCACTTGGCCGGCCTCCTCGCCGTCCTCCACACCCAGGAAACCACCGGACTGGCGTTTCCACAGCTCGGCATAAAGGCCGCCGCGGTGCAGCAGTTCCTTGTGGGTGCCCGTCTCCACGATCCGGCCCTCGTCCAGCACCACCAGCCGGTCGAGCACGGCGATGGTGGAGAGCCGATGGGCGATGGCGAGCACGGTCTTCCGCTCCATCAGGGCATAGAGCTGCTCCTGGATCGTCCCTTCGACCTCCGAATCGAGCGCCGAGGTCGCCTCGTCGAGAACCAGGATCGGGGCGTCCTTCAGCAGCACCCGCGCGATGGCGATGCGCTGCCGCTGACCGCCGGACAGCTTGACGCCGCGTTCGCCGGCGTGGGCTTCCAGGCCCTGCCGGCCCTTGTTGTCCCGCAGCCCGTCCACGAACTCGAGGGCTTGGGCACGGCGCAGGGCGTCGCGCACTTCGTCGTCGCTGGCGTCGGGCCGGCCATAGCGCACGTTCTCGCGGATCGAGCGATGCAGCAGCGAGGCATCCTGGCTGACCATGCCGATCTGCCGGCGCAGGGACTCCTGGGTCACCTGGGCGATGTCCTGGCCGTCGATCTCGATCCGCCCTGCCTCGAGATCGTAGAAGCGCAGCAACAGGTTCACCAGCGTCGACTTGCCGGCCCCGGAGCGCCCCACCAGGCCGACCTTCTCGCCGGGCCTTATGTCCAGCGAAAGTCCCTCGATCACGCGGTTTTCCTGGCCGCCGCGGAGGTCCCCGTGTTGGAAGCCTCCGTAATGGAAGCCGATGTCCCGGAAGGCGATTTCCCCGTGGGGAACCTCGAGTTCATGCGCCTCGCTGGGGTCCGTTACGGCCCGCGGCCGGGCGATGGTGTTGATGCCGTCCTGCACGGTCCCGATGTTCTCGAACAGGCTGGCAACCTCCCACAGGATCCAGTCGGACATGCTGCGGATGCGCATCACCAGGGCGATGGACACGGCGATCGCCCCCAGCGAGATCGCCGCGTTCTGCCAGGCGAGTATGGCAACCCCGGCGACCGAAGCCAGCAGCAGGGCATTGACCGTCTGCAGACAGACGGTCAGCAGGGTGACGAGCCGCATCTGGCGATGCACGGTATCGAGGAATCCGCTCATCGCACCGCGCGCATAATCCTGTTCGCGCCGGCTGTGCGCAAAGAGCTTGATGGTCTGGATATTGGTGTAGCTGTCCACCACCCGCCCGGTCATCATGGCACGGGCATCGGACTGGGCCATGGAGATGTCCCGCAGCCGCGGCACGAAGTAGACCAGGATGAACAGATAGGCCAGAAGCCAGCCCAACAGCGGCACCAGCAGCCAGGGGTCGGCGCCGCCCATCATGATCATGGCGCCGGTGAAATAGACGACGACATAGACCAGCACGTCCATCAGCCGCATCACCGTCTGGCGGAGGGCGAGCGAGGTCTGCATCACCTTCTGCGAGACCCGGCCGGCGAACTCGTTCTGGAAGAAGGAAAGGCTCTGTCCCAGCAGGTAGCGATGGGCCAGCCAGCGCGTGATCATGGGATAATTGCCGAAGATCGTCTGATGCACCAGCAGCGACTGGGCGAGCACCACCAGCGGAAAGCCGACCACGACCAGCAGAGCCATTCCGGCAAGTCCGAGCCCGTGCTCGGTGAAGAAGCCCTCGCGCTCCGCGTTCGACAGCCAGTCCACCAGCGAGCCCATGTAGCCGATGAAAACCACCTCGATCACCGAGATGATGGCCGTCAGGACCGACATCACCGCCAGGAAGGGCAGCACCGGACGTGAATAGTGCAGGATGAAGGCCATCAGCTGCCGCGGCGGCGGTGAGGGTTCGCGCCGGGGAAAGGGATCGATCAGGTTTTCGAAGTAGCGGAACATGCGGCTCACCGGCGGGCTGGAAAACGGAGTGCGCTGGCGCAGAGGCCAAGCTGTGCGAAGGAGCGGAACCATAGGACCTCAAGTATACCTGAGGTCAAGCCGGGAAAAATGGAAGGGGTTTTGACCGGCAGGCCGCGCTTCAGGCCTTGCGCAGCAGGAAGACGCCGTCCTGGCCGCAGAGGTTGGCGGTGTGCAGCGAGCGGATTGGCCTGGGGCGCAGGGCCGCGCCCACGGTATAGGCTTCCTCGATCACCACGCCGCAGGCCATGCAGAGCTCGACGAAGTCGCGGATGGTGCAGAGGTGGATGTTCGGGGTCTCGTACCAGGGTTCGGGCAGCAGCGGCGTGTCCGGCATGCGCCCGTTGAACATCAGGGACAGGCGGATGCGCCAGTAGCCGAAGTTGGGGAAGGAGACCACGGCATAGCTGCCGATGCGCACCAGCTGGCGCAGCACGGCGCGCGGATCCCGGGTTGCCTGCAGCGTCTTGGAGAGCACCACGTAGTCGAAACCGCCTTCGGGGTAGGTGTTCAGGTCGCTGTCGGCGTCGCCCTGCACCACCGACAGGCCCTGGGTCACGCTGGCGTTCACGCCTTCCTGGCTCAGTTCCATGCCGCGCCCGATGACGCCCTTCTCCTCCACCAAATAGGACAGAAGCAGGCCGTCACCGCAGCCGATATCCAGGACGCGACTGCCGTCGTCGATCATGTCGGCGATCAGCTGCAGGTCGGGACGGATCGTCCGGCTGTGCTGGGCTTCGGGGTGCTGGGCAGACATGGTGAGGTTCGCGGGGTCCTTCTTGGGGCGCTTGACGGGCTTCACGTGAGGGGTTTCGGGGGCTCAGCTGATCCGTCCGGCATCCGAGGTGCCGTCTTCGGATGGCAGGGGTTTCAGATCGGCCGTGGGCAGACCCAGCTGCTCGGCGAAACCGTTGAGAAAGCCGTTCAGCGTCTCGTGGAACTCCGGCTCGTTGAGCAGGAAGGCGTCATGGCCCTTGTCGCTCTCGATCTCCACGAAACTGACGTCTGCCGTGGCGGCATTGAGGGCATGGACGATCTTGCGGGCCTCGGGCGTGGGGAACAGCCAGTCGCTGGTGAAGGAAATCACGCAGAAGCGCACCGGCGATCCGCGGAAGGCATTGGCCAGCACGCCGCTGAAATCGGCGCCCAGGTCGAAGTAGTCCATGGCGCGCGTGATGTAGAGGTAGGAGTTGGCATCGAAACGTTCGACGAAGCTGGCGCCCTGGTAGCGCAGGTAGCTTTCCACCTGGAAGTCGGCCTCCAGGCCGTAGGACAGCTCGCCCCGATTCTGCAGGCGGCGGCCGAACTTGCGGTGCAGCGCCTGTTCCGAAAGGTAGGTGACATGCGCCGTCATGCGGGCGACCGCCAGGCCGCGGCGCGGGATCTTGCCACTGTCCTGGTAGCGGCCTTCGTCCCAGTCCGGGTCGGCCATGATCGCCTGCCGGCCCACCTCGTGGAAGGCGATGTTCTGGGCCGAGTGATAGGGCGCGGTGGCGATCGGCACCGCCGCCCCGATGCGCTCGGGAAACTTCGAGGCCCACTCCAGCACCTGCATGCCGCCCATGGAGCCGCCGACCACGGCGAACAGCCGGTCGATGCCCAGATGGTCCATCAGGCGCTTCTGGGCATGAACCATGTCGGAGATGGTGATGAAGGGGAAGTCCAGGCCCCAGGCCTTGCCGGTGGCGGGGTTGACCTCCTTGGGTCCGGTGCTGCCCAGGCAGCCGCCCAGGACGTTCGAACAGATGACGAAGTAGCGCTCGGTGTCCAGCGGCCGACCGGGGCCGATCATCACTTCCCACCAGCCGGGCTTGCCGGTCAGGGGATGGGTTTCGGAGGCGAACTGGTCGCCGGTCAGCGCGTGACAGACCAGGATGGCGTTGGACTTGTCGGCGTTGAGTTCGCCATAGGTCTGGTAGGCAATGGCGAACTGCTCGAGGGTTTCGCCGCAGTCGAGGGCCAGGGGGCCCTCATCGCCCAGCTCGACCCGATGGCCCGGCAGGCTGCGCAGAAGATCCGGCGATTTCGGGGCTGTACCCGTCATGCGTCTGTCAATCCGGCAAGGCTGTGATGGCGTCATGCGAATGGCTCCGCGCGGACAGGCCGCACGAAGGGCCTGACACTAAGCAGGTGAGAGGCCGCTCCTGTCAATGCCCTGTTGCGGGCGACGGCCTTGCAGGTTCATCATGTCGTTTCCTTTGATTTTAACGGTTCTTGCGACTATTCCTAGGCGCCTTTCCTTCACCTTTCAGGAAGCGAAGACCAACGACCATGGCCCAGGGTGACTTTTCTCTCGAAGAGCTGCGCGACGAGATCGACCGGATCGACGACGCCCTGCACGACCTGCTGATGCGCCGCACCGAGATTTCGCGTCAGGTGCGCCATGCCAAGGGCGACGTGCCGGCGGTAATCCGACCGGCACGCGAGGTCCAGGTCCTGCGCCGCCTGCTGTCGCGCCATGCCGGCTCGCTGCCCGGCGCGGTCCTGGTGCGCATCTGGCGCGAGATCTTCTCGGATTCGCTGGCCCAACAGGGCCCCTTTTCCGTGGCCGTGGTGAACGACGGCGCGGATGTCGCACTAACGGGTCTGGCCCGCGATCACTTCGGCGTGCTGGCCCCGATCCAGGAGCACAGCTCGGCGCTGAGGGTGGTGAATGCCGTGGCCGAGGGCGAAGCCTCCGTGGGCCTGGTGCCGCCGCCGGAACACGAATCCGACGATCCCTGGTGGCGCTATCTGGCGCGCCAGGATGACGACGTGCCCCGGATCATCGCGCGCCTGCCACTGGCTGCCGCCGCCACGCCCGCCAACCCCGCGGGGCAGAGCGGCCTGATGATCGGCCTGGCACCGCCGGAATCCTCGGGCGAGGACGCCAGCTACCTGATCGTCGAGACGCAGAGTCACATGAGCCGCAGCGCCCTGAAGGAACTGTTCGAGAAAAGCGGGCTTTCGCCGCGCAACATCCATGTTCAGCGCAACGCAAGCACGTCAGACGGCGACGGCCTGTTGATGGTGGAGCTGCCCGGCTTCGTCACCGACGACGACGAGCGCCTGAAGACCCTGCTGGAAACCCAGAGCGATCGCCTGAACGGCCTCTGGGTGGCCGGGTCCTATCCCCTGCCCTTTCAAGCGCCGCCGCTCACCGATCCACGTGCCGCCCTCAAGGAACGGGACAAGACCTGATGGCCTCAAGCAACCCGACCGACTCCACAGCCGCCACCCTTACTGCACCTGCTGCCAAGCCCTCCATCTATGACATCGCCCCCTATGTCGGTGGCGCTTCGTCCATCGAGGGGGTCGAGAAGGTCTCGCGCCTGGCCTCCAACGAAAACCCGCTGGGTCCCGGCGCACAGGCCCTGGACGCCTACCAAGCTGCGGGCGACAGCCTGTTCCGCTATCCCGACGGCGGGGCCGTGGAGCTGCGTCGGGCCATTGCCGAGGTGCACGGCCTGCCCATGGAGCAGATCGTCTGCAGCGCCGGGTCCGACGAGATGATCGCGCTGCTGGTGCGCGCCTATGCCGGGCCGGGGGACGAGGTGCTCTACAGCGAGCACGGCTTCCTGATGTATCCCATCACCGCCCGGGCCCAGGGGGCAACGCCAGTCACCGCGCCCGAGCACAACCTTCGCGCCGACGTGGACGCGCTGCTGGCCGCGGTGACGCCGCGCACGCGCATCGTCTTCCTGGCCAATCCCAACAATCCCACCGGCAGCTACCTGACCCGCGACGAGCTGGCACGCCTGGCCCGCGAACTGCCGGACGATGTGCTGCTGGTAATCGACGCCGCCTATGCCGAGTACGTGGAGGCCGACGACTACATCACCGGCAACGAACTGGTGGACGACCACCCCAAGGTCGTGGTGACTCGCACCTTCTCGAAGATCTATGGCCTGGCCGCCCTGCGCCTGGGCTGGGCCTATGCGGCGCCCGAGGTGGTGGACGTCCTCAACCGCGTGCGCGGGCCCTTCAACGTTTCGGCCGCCGCCCAGATCGCGGGTGCGGCCGCCGTGCGCGACCAGGACCATGTGGCGCACTCGCGGGCCCACAACAGGCAGTGGCGCGACTGGTTCACCGCACAGCTGGCGCGCCTCAACCTGCGGGCCGAGCCCAGTGTCGCCAACTTCGTCATCGTGCGTTTCGCCGATGCCGAGGACGCGGCTGCCTACCTGAAGCGCCACGGCATCCTGGTGCGCCAGATGGCGGCCTATGGCCTGCCCCATCACCTGCGTATCACTATCGGCACCGAAGAGGACATGCGCGCCGTGGTCGCTGCGCTGTCGGACTATCAGCAATGACGGCACCCCTGTTTGGCAAGGTCACGCTGCTCGGTGTCGGCCTGATCGGCTCGTCCCTGGCGCGTGCCCTGCATCGCCACGGCCTGGCGGAGGAGATCGTCGGCCATGCCCGCAGCGAGGAAGGCTGCGTGCGCCTGCTGGAGCTGGAGCTCTGCGACAGCGCCCACAGCGATCCGGCGGAAGCCGTGCAGGACGCCGACCTGGTGATCCTCTGCGTGCCGGTCAGCGCCAATGCAGAGCTGGCCGAGGCGATGGCCCCCGGCCTGAAGCGCGGCGCCATCGTCAGCGACGTGGGTTCGGTCAAGCAGGCGGTGATCCGTGACGTGGATCCCTTCCTGCCCGAGGGGGTGCACTTCATTCCCGGCCATCCCATCGCCGGCACCGAACACAGCGGCCCCGAGGCCGGCTTTGCCGAGCTGTTCGAGAATCGCTACGTCATCCTGACGCCGCCGCCGGGTGCCGACGAGGCGGCGCTGGAGAAGGTGACCCGGCTCTGGCAGGCCTGTGGCTCCACCGTCGAGGTCATGAACCCGGCCCACCACGACAAGGTGCTGGCGGTCACCTCGCACCTGCCGCACCTGATCGCCTATACCATCGTCGGCACGGCGGCGAACCTGGAGGAGAGCGAGCGGCGCGAGGTGGTCAAGTATTCGGCCAGTGGTTTCCGCGACTTCACCCGCATCGCCGCCTCGGACCCCATCATGTGGCGCGACATCTTCCTGAACAACCGCGAGGCGGTGCTGGAGATGCTTCAGCGCTTCAGCGAGGACATCACCGCCCTGCAGCGGGCGATCCGCTGGGGCGAGGGCGAAACGCTGGAGTCGCTCTTCCGCCACACCCGCGAGATCCGCCGCGGCGTGGTGGAGCTGGGCCAGGCCGGCACCTTCGACCCGCGCGAGCCCGAGAAGGCCGATCCAGGCGGGCCCAAGGATACAGGTGGGCCCAAAGATACAGGTGAGCAGGGCGATACAGGTGAGCGGGCCGAGTCAGGGGGGAAGATCAGAAAAGAGGAGTGAGCGGGAACAGCGGCACGGGGCCCAGGTGGAACATGCCGTCCTGGGCCGACAGCGGCAGTTCCACCACCCTTCGCCCGCTTTCTCCGTCGCTCTGCGAGGCTGCCAGGGCGCCGGCCTTCAGGATCGGGGCCAGGCCGTCATCCAGGATCTCCTGCTCCACCAGCAGGTCGATGGTATCCTCCAGCCCGGCCACCCGCGCCGTGCCGGCGCCTTCGGGCCTGAGCTGCGAATCGAGCGCCAGGGTCGCCGCTCCGCGCAGGTCCAGCGGCCCCCAGGTCAGCGCCAGTTCCTCAAGCTCCAGTATGCCGCCGGCCTCGCGCCATCGTCGTGCCGCCTGTTCCGGCGGGCCCGGCGGGGGCGGTTCGCTCAGGTGGCCGCTGGCCGCGAAGAGCGCCACCTTCCGACCCAGCGGCGGGTCGCTGGCGCTGGGCAGTTCCAGTGCCTCCAGCCGGGCGCGATAGGGCAGGCTGGCCGCATCTTCCTGCGCCGCGTCCCCCTGCGATTCGGGTGCCAGGCTGCCGTAATCCACGGCCAGGGCGTCGGCGGCCACGCTGCCCTCGAACAGGCCGACCAGGGCCAGGCCTTTCAGGCGCAGTTGCAGGCCCTCGACACGGCCGTCGCGTGCTAGCGCCACCAGGGCGTGGCCTTGGGCCGCAGCCAGTTCGATGCTGGGCAGGCCGCTGTCCGGCGGCGGGTGGAAGCGTTGCGTGCCGGGGAAGGACAGGCGCAGCTGCTGCGGCGCCCAGACGGCGGCCTCGCCGGTCAGGACGGGCGCTTCCCAGCGCGCGCCCCGGGCATCGCTGATCCGTGGGCCCTCGGCCTGCAGGCGCAGGTGCAGGGGAAAGCCGGAAATGCTGCGGCTGGCGGTTTCGATCACACGGCCTTCCGCCTCCTGCCGCGCGATCCAGGCGTCCAGTTCGGACTCCAGGCGCTGGGCCGACCAGAACCAGAAGCCGCTCCACAGCAGGGCCAGCACCCCAAGGGCGAGAAGAAGGCGAAGAGTCCAACGCATGCCGGCAATCTTATGGGGCCCGACCCGGCGGGCCAAGCCCCCTGTTGCGTATGTCGGCGCCACCGGCATTTCCCTGGCCCAACCGTTTCTGCCGGTGCTTCGACAGGGCTCAGCAATAAGGGCTTCAGGGGCGTTCTGCGGGCGCTCCTACAATTGCTGCATCAGGCGGTGCAGGCTTCGGTCGGGGATACCCAGTTCATCCAGGTGGGCGACGGTGTTGGCCAGGTAGTCGCGGCAGGGGCCGCGGCGGCCTTCGCCGCAGCGGATCAGCTGCAGGGTCTGCTCGAAGTTCAGGTGGCCGGCATACTGCGGATGCTTCGGGTCGGCAATGAAGCAGAGGGCGGGCACCGGGCCCTGGTCGGTGCGGTTGTTCAGCCACTTCCAGCGATAGGCGCCGGTGACCATTTCGCGCTCCCAGAGATAGTCCAGGGCTTCGCGCGCCCGTTCCGGCGTCACGCGATAGGCGATGCCGCGGCAGGCACCGCCCCGATCCAGGCCCAGGACCAGGCCGGGATTGTCCGGCGTGCCGCGATAGCGCGTGGAATAGATGCAGAAGCGCCGGTGATAGCCGCGCAGCAAGGCCTCGCGTCGCTCGGCGAAATCGAACTCCGGATTCCACATCAGCGAGCCGTAACCGAAGACCCAGAAGCCCGCATCCACCGGCAGCTGCGGCTTCTCGCGGTGAACGACGTCATCGGGACCGAAGGTGGGACTGGGCGTGGCCCCAGAGGGGGCAGCAGGGTGATCCGTTCTCATATTCGCCATGCTAACGCGTCGCGGCATGGACGGCAAAGCCCTGCAATAGCAGAAGCGCCGACACAGCCTCTACCAGGTTCTGCACCACTGGATGATCCTTCGAGGCTTCGTGCTCCGCACTCTGGATGGGGTTTTTGTCTGTTTTCAAATCACTGGCCTCCTCATGGTGTGAGGCGCGCGGCCCGAAGGGCCAAGCCTCGAACCATCATGCTGAGGGCCACCCCCTAAACCTCGGGATAGCCGAAGTCGGACAGGAAGGGGCGGACCTGCTCGAGGACCGGGCTCAGATGATCGCGGTAGCGTTCCCAGCGATAGCGGGCGCGGTCATAGAGGCCTTCGGTCACCTGGCTGTAGCTGGGGGTGTCGATGCGCTGGCGCTTGCGGGCGGTCTCGGCGAAGTTGCGCACGCGGTCGTCCCAGTCCAGTTCCAGGAACTTCAGCAGCTGGCCCACCGTACCGTCGAAGTCGTCGATCAGGTCCTCGTAACGCAGGGCATGGACGTCCAGCGGCAGCACTTCGCGGAAACGGCGATAGAGCGTCATGGTCTCGGCATAGAAGCGCCCCGTTTCCTCCAGGTCGGTGAAGTGCGCCATGGCGTCGTTCAGATCGAAGTTCTGCATATAGGCGCTGAGGCAGACGTCGCAGGGATGGCGCAGGGCCAGGACGATCTTGGCGTTGGGGTAGAGGCGGTGGATCTCGCCCAGGCGCAGGATGTTGAGCGGCAGTTTGTCCACCGTGCGCGCACCCCCCGAGCGTGCACCCCCCGAGCGCGCATCCGGCGTGTCGGGCAGGCCGGCGGTCAGGGTTTCAAGATAGGCCCCGCGCGCCGCCTCGGCCCCGGCGGCGTCCAGACCTTCCAGGCGGTCCAGCCAGCCAGTGTAGTCGCTCGCCAAAGCCGCCTCGGCGGACAGCAGGGCCTCGACCTCCTCGGCCACGCGCAGGCGCGGGTGGCTTTCCAGCACATGGTGCAGCAGCGTGGTGCCCGAACGCGGGAAGCCCACCAGGAAGACCGGGCTGTCCTCGGCCGCCGGCGCGGGAACCGATGTCCAGTCGGCCACCCGCTCGGGCGTTATGCGTTCGGCCAGCGCCGCCATGCGCCGGCGGGTGATACCGCGGGATCCGGGCGCCGTAAAGCGCTGCGCGGCCAGCGTCTGCGCCAGGCGATTGCCGGCATGATAGGCCGCCATCGCGGCGTCGGGCTGGTTCTGCCGGTCGAACAGGCGCCCCTGTTCGAAATGCCAGTCCAGGCGCAGGGGCAGGGGACCGTCCTCCGGCGCCGTCACGCCGCTGAAGCGCGCTGCGGCCGCCTCCGCGCGGCCTAGCCGGCGCTCGGCCTTGGCGGCGGCCAGGCGCAGCCAGGGATGTTCCGGCGCCTGTTCCAGGCCGGCCTCGGCTTCGGTTAGGGCGTCCTCCAGGCGGCTGGCGTGCTCCAGGATCAGGGCCAGGTTGGCGCGTGCATCCACGTCCTGCGGGTTCAGCTCCAGCGCCCGGCGGCAGGCGGCCTCGGCCTCGTCGGGCCGGCCCAGCTGGTTCAGCAGGCTGCCCAGGTTGCTCCAGGCGTCGGCGAAGGCGCCGTCGATTTCCAGCGCCAGGCGCAGGGATTCGCCGGCGGGCTCCAGTTCGCCCGTGCCCACCTGGGACATGGCCTGGTTGTAGTGACAGCGCGCCAGGTTGTGCCGCGCCTGGGCGTGGTCGGGCTGCCGCTTCAGCAGTTTGCGATAGCTGGCGATGGCGGCGTTGAATTTCTGCTGCCAGGCCTGGGCATTGGCCAGCTGCAGCAGGACGTCGGCACGCTCCGGCGCCAGCTTCAGCGCCTTGCGGCAGGCGCGCTCGCCGGCTTCGCCCTCGCCCAGCGCGGTGCGGCAGGCGCCCAGCAGGGCCAGCGCCTCGGCGTCGCGCGGCGCCAGTTGAACCGCCTTTTCCAGCGCTTCGGCGGCGGGCTGCAGCTGGCCGGCGGCATAGAGGATCTTGCCCAGGTCGCGCTGGGCCGGGGCATGGCGCGGCTTTGCCTTCAGGGCGCGGCCGACCAGTTCTGCCGCCGCCTGGTGCTCGCCGGCCTGGGCCGCCAGCAGGCCCAGGTTGTGCAGGGCCTGGGCATTGTCGGGCTGGCGCTGCAGCACGGCCTGATAGCCCTGCTGCGCGGCCGCCAGGTTGCCGCTCTGATGCGCCGCCAGCGCCTGGGACAACCCCTTGTCCATTTGGGGATCGTTGCCGCCAGCGGTCGTCTGTCCGCCACTGCCGCCACGGGCTTGCGCCCGCCGTTCCTTGCGATTCATGGCCGTGCGCCACTCCTGCCGAAGTTTGTCCTGTTCCACGCCTGTTTAACAGCCGGCAGGCGTCCTGCACAGCCCTGCGGGTGCTTGACAAGACCGGGCGGGCGGCTTTCGCTCATAGCGCCAACAAAGACATAACCGGGAAGACAGATCACGATGAATGAAGACCTGCGGGCGAATGAAGAGCTGCGTGCCGCGGCACGGGACCACATGATCCGCTATGGCGGCGATCGTTTCGAGAACCTCTTTACCCGCGCCCAGGGCGCGACGGTCTGGGACGACACGGGCCGCGAGATCCTGGATTTCACCTCGGGCCAGATGTGCGCCACCATCGGCCACAACCATCCGGCCATCCTGAAAGCCTTGCAGGAAGCGGGCGAGGAGGCCCTGCATCTCTTCAGCGGCATGGTGCCCGAATCCGCCGCCGAGCTGTCCCTGCGCCTGGCCCGGGACTGGATGCCGGCGCCGCTGACACGCTCGCTGCTGATCAACACCGGTAGCGAGAGCAACGAGGCCGCCCTGCGCCTGGCCAAGCTCTATACCGGCGGCTACGAGGTCATCGCCATCGGCGGCTCCTGGCACGGGGTAACGGGCGCGGCCTCGTCGGTGTCCTTCGCCAGCGACCGAAAGGGCTACGGCCCCGGCGTGCCGGGTGTCTTCCCGGTTCCCGAGCCCAACGCCTATCGACCCTGGATCTCGGGTCACTCGGAGGAGGAGGCGGCGCTGGAAGCGCTGGAGCTGGGGCTGAAGATGTTCGACATGCAGTCCGCCGGCGCCCCGGCCGCCATCATCGTCGAGCCGGTGATCAGCGCCGGCGGCGTGCTGGTGCCGCCCAAGAGCTACCTGCAGGCCCTGCGCAAGGCGGCGGACGAGCGCGGCATGCTGCTGATCTTCGACGAGGCCCAGACCGCCTTCGGCCGCATCGGGGCGAAGACCGGCGCCGAACACTTCGGGGTCACGCCCGACATCATGACGGTCTCCAAGACCCTGGGCGGCGGCCTGCCGCTGGCCGCCACCATCACCAGCGATGCCGTGGAAGCGCGCGCCCACGAACGCGGCTTCACCTACTACACCAGCCATGTCTCGGACCCTCTGCCCGCCGCCGTAGGCCTGGCGGTGCTGAAGACCCTGCAGGAGGAACAGCTGATCGAACGCGCACGCACCACCGGTGCTTACCTGCGCGAACAACTGGAGGCCCTGCAGCAGCGCTATCAGGCCATCGGCGACGTCCGCGGCCTGGGCCTGCTGCTGGGCGTCGAGCTGGTGCAGGACCGGGACAGCCGCACGCCGCACCACGAGTTGGGCGCGCTCACCACAAAGCGCTGCTTCGAACTGGGGCTCAGCATGAACATCCGCCGCCGCCCCGAACGCGGCGCCGTCTGGCGCATCGCCCCGCCGCTGACCGTCACCCACGCGGAAATCGACCGCGCCGTCGCCATCCTGGACCAGGCGCTGGGCGAAAGCCTGGACGAACTGGCGCGCCGGAAGGGGTGAAGCGCAAGCGCCTCTATATGACTTACTGAAATATAATAACCCTCATCCTCAGGAGCAGGGCCTCGAAGGAGCCTGCCCAGGCTGCGGCGCTGGCGTTCTTCCCGGCCCAAACGCCTGCACCTGGCTGCTTCGAGGCTTTGCCTTCGGCAAAGCGCCTCAGCATGAGGGAATTTTTCACTGGCCGTGGGGCTGAAGACCTTCCCTGTTGAATTACAGCCTGCACCCCCTTCGCCTCAATGTGAGGGTAGGTTTAAGCGGTTGATATTATTGCAAACCTCATCTTGAGGTGCGAACGCAGTGAGCCTCGAAAGATCAGCGGCCTGCACTGGCGTTTTTCCATCAGGATCCAAAGGCAGAAAGCCTCAGAAATTCAGCTGAATCCCCAGCAGCCCGGCCGCACCTTCGCCGTCATAGTCGTCGTCCAGTTTCCCTTTGTCATAATCGACGTACTGTGCGGACCCCACAATGTCGGCCCCCGGAGCCAAAGAATAGCGGGCGCCGAAGTCGAACATCCACATCTGGCGTTCGGCCCCGGCGGTTTCCCGGGTCCAGCCGAAGCTTGGGCCAACGGTCCAGGGGCCGGTGCTATAGGTCAGGCCGGCGTTCACGTCATGCTGGTTCTTCATGCCCTGGACGACAGGCGTCGGCCCCCTGAGGTTCCCGGGATACTGACTGGGGCTACCGTGGCTGTCGAACTTGTAGCTGGCGCCCACATCGAAGTCCCCGTATCCCAGATTAAGCCCGGTCGAATAGACATAGCGGCGCCGGTCGTCCGCCGTCGTCTGCCCCGCCGTCCGCGCCGTGCCGAATCCGCCGGACCAGTCCAGGTCGAACTTGCCGAAGGATTGGCTGTAGTTCAGGCCCGTTTCGACGATCTCCGTATAGGCCGTATCGTCAAGGGACGAACTGTCGGTGACGAAACGCTGGTCCGAACCGGCCTGCGCCCTTGCGCCCGTATCGGGCGCAAAGCTGATGCCCGCCTGCAGGCCGGAATAGCGCGGCGTCATATAGGTCAGCATCAATTCCTGGTTGGCGATATAGGGCGCGGCCGTGGCATAAGGCAGGCCGTTCAGGCTGGCGACCCCTTCCTGATGGTCGGCGAAGTCGATGCCCCAGCCGGCCGTGGGGGTCCAGGAATACAGGCGGTACATGGCCGAACGGTCCGCGCCGAAATGAAGGCGCCCGAACCCGCCCGCCGCATAGACATAGGCGGCATCGGTATTGAAGTTGTCCTGGAATTCATACTCGCTTACGAATCCAAGCTCCAGGCCGTTGTCCAGGGTCTGTGCCCCGGTAAGGCTGTAGATCCCGTATTGGTTGAAATCATAAGCGCGAATATTCGCCTTGGTGCCTGTGGCATCGACCACAGGGTCATCCTGGCTGCGTGCGATGGCCAGCGCATTGTAAAACCCGCCGATCTGCAAGCGGAACCCAGAACTTTCGGAAGGGCTCACTGCCAGAACAGGAATGGCAGCAAGCGCCCCACCGGTAAGGGCCAGCCCCCCGGCAGCCATGGATCTTGTCTTCATGTGCGACTCGCGAACCCGCAGGTGACTCTCATTCACTATGATGTACTTCAGAATCGCACTGTCGCACAAGAGAAAGGGCGGCCCGACTAGACCGCCCTTCCCTTGATTTCCGGTAGATCCCCGCCAGGGAAGTTTCCCTTTACGGTTCTTCAAGGCTGACGCCTTAGAAGTTCAACTGGATACCGAACATGCCGGCAAAGCCATCACCGCTGAAATCACTTTCATCGGCATTTGGTATGTTCTTGCCCAGATCACCCGCATCATAATCGACATACTTGATGGAGCCGACCAGATCGGCACCCGGGGCCAAGGCATAGCGCGCACCCATATCGACGTAGCGCACTTCACGCTCGTAGCCAGCGGATTCCTTGGTCCAGCCGAAGCTGGGTCCAACGGTCCAGGGGCCAGCGGTATAAGTGATTCCCGCATTGACGTTATGGATGTTCTTCATGCCCCATCCATAGCCGGCATCATTGATGCCCCCGGAATAGCCGCTCGTACGGATGTTGTTCCCGATGACGTCACCACTGCTTCCATGGGTATCGAACTTGTAGCTGGCACCGATATCAAAGCCGCCGAATCCAACGTTCAAGGCCGTCGAATAGAGATAACGACGGCGATCATCGATCGTCGGGTGTTCCTGCGCCAGGCGCGCCGTCCCAAAGCCACCGGACCATCCAAGGTCAAAGCCATCGAAGGATTGGCTGAAATTCAGTCCGGCCTCTATGATGTTTTCGAAGGTCGTGTTCCCAAGCGCGGTCGTATCTGTAATGAACCGCTGGTCAGACCCAGCTTGCGCACGCGGCCCGGTGTCGGGCGCAAAAGAGACGCCGGCCTGAATGCCTGAGAAACGCGGCGTGATGTAGGTCAACATCAGTTCGTTGTTGGCAATGTAAGGTGCTGACGTCGGATACTTCAAACCGTTCAGGCTGGCGACACCATCATCGTGGCCGGTGAAATCGACACCCCAACCGGCCGTCGGCGTCCATTCATAGAGCCGATACATGGCCGAACGGTCGGCACCGAAGTGAACGCGGCCGAAGCCGCCCGAGGCATAAACATAAGCCCGATCGGTAGAGAAGCTGTTCGTGATCTCGTGCTGACTCTCGAAACCCAACTCCAGGCCGTTGTCCAAAGTCTGTGAGCCCTGGATGATATAGCGGCCGCGCTGGTTGAAATCGTAATTCCGAATGTTGCCCTTGGTCACGCCGTTGACAACGAAGTCGGAGTTTTCCGTGGTTCCATTCACCGGATCGTCCTGGTCGCGGACGATCGCCAGGGCGTTGTAGAAACCGCCGATCTTGAGCTGGAAGCCCTCACCGGCATGGTCGTCGGCGGCGGCCGGCGCGGCGGCAAAGGCGCCACCGGAGACAGCGAGCGCCGTCGCTGCCATCAAACATCTTTTCATCTGCATCCCCCTTATGTGCTCGAAATGCTTCGAATCTCCCGAGAAAGGCTCAGGCCTTTCCAACAGAACCTAGTGAGCAACTATATCTGCCCTCATAGTATCTGTCCGAATGGAGACTGAAACATTCACAGATTTTCGCCGTCAAACTAGACATGAGATGGTCAGGGGAAAGTCTTGGGATTCATTGCATGTGTGCCACAGTCAGACGCCTAAGAGAAAAGCAAAGGAACCAGACAGCGGCTCCGCTCAAGAAGCAATGGTCATGGAAAACGCGCCACCCGGAATCAGAAAAGGGCGGCCCGACTGGACCGCCCTCTCCCTGATTTCCGGTAGATCCCCGCTGGGAAAGTTCCCCTTTGCGGATCAGAAGGCTGACGCCTTAGAAGTTCAGCTGGATACCGAACATGCCGGCAACGCCGTCGCCGCTGAAGTCATTGTCATCGGTCAGGTCATCCATGTCACCGCCGTCATAGTCGACGTACTGGATGGAACCAACCAGATCGGCACCAGGTGCCAGAGCATAGCGGGCGCCGAAGTCGACCAGCCTGGTCTCACGCTCGGCGCCTGCGGATTCCTTGGTCCAGCCGAAGCTTGGGCCAAAGGTCCAGGGACCGGTGGTATAGGTGATCCCGGCGTTAACATTGTGGATGTTTTTCATGCCCAACGGACTCCAATCGACATTGTTGTCGTTGAGGAATGTCTCAATGGCACCATCAATGTTGCGGATGTTGCTACCCACGAAGTTGCCGCTGCTGCCGTGCGTGTCGAACTTGTAGGCAACACCCACGTCCAAGCCACCGAAGCCAAGGTTGACGGCCGTGGAGTAAAGGTAACGGCGACGGTCATCCAGGCGGTCGTTGTCCTGAGCTAGGCGCGCCGTGCCGAAACCACCGGACCAACCCAGATCGAAGCCATCGAAAGACTGGCTGTAGTTCAGGCCCATCTCTACGATGTTCTCGTAATCCGTGCCACCCAGCGCGGTGGTGTCGGTGATGAAGCGCTGGTCGCCACCGGCCTGGGCCCGCGGGCCATTGTCAGGAGCGAAGGAGATACCGGCCTGGATGCCCGAGAAGCGCGGGGTGATGTAGGTCAGCATCAGTTCGTTGTTGGCGATGTAGGGCGCCGAGGTCGGATAGCCGAGGCCGTTCAGGCTGGCGACACCATCGTCATGGCCGGTAAAGTCGATGCCCCAGCCGGCGGTCGGGGTCCACTCGTACAGGCGATACATGGCCGAACGATCGGCACCGAAGTGCACGCGACCGAAGCCACCGGATGCATAGACATAGGCACGGTCGGTGGAGAAGCTGGCCGTGATCTCATGCTGGGAAGTAAAACCCAGCTCCAGTCCGTTGTCCAGCGTCTGCGAGCCGTCGATGATGTAACGGCCGCGCTGGCTGAAGTCGAAGTTGCGGATGTTGGTTTCACCCAGCATGGAATCGCCGTCCACGTCGGGATCAGGGTCGATCAACTTCACCGGATCGTCCTGGTCACGAACGATCGCCAGGGCGTTGTAGAAACCACCGATCTTGAGCTGGAAGCCCTCACCGGCGTGGTCGTCAGCGGCGGCCGGCGCGGCGGCAAAGGCGCCACCGGAGACGGCGAGAGCTGTCGCTGCCATCAAAAACTTTTTCATGGTGTTATCCCCCTCATCTGCTAGGGAGACCCGCCTTTGCGGCCCTGAAGCCAAAACCACGCGGCGGATCGAATTGTTGAACAAGGAAGCTGGGCCAAGACCCCGTTTCCAAGAGTGATAAAACATTAACCTGCTGTAAGGGTCAATCGGCCAGAGCTCCTGGCGTGACGGATTTGCACAGCTGTTGCTTAAAGAACACAGGCGCCAGGTGAAGAATTTCTGCCAACCTGTTGATTTTATGCGACTTTCCGGGGTTCTGTGCCCTGTGACGCTTTTGCGTCTCCGGGGCCGCGCCGCCCTGTCACCTCCGTGCCACAGGCGTCTGCCACGTCCCTTCGCTTGATGCGTGGTCGAATCGTCTCGCCACAAAGGGAAGGGCGAGACAGCCAAGGGGATTGTATTGAAGTGCGGGACGCGGGGGGAGCGTTGACGGCCACTGAGCGATCCGGGCCGATGGATGCGGGAAAACGTGCCAACCGCCCGCCGGTGCAGGCCGCAGTGTCTGATAAAATGAGAGTCTGGGAAAATGTGAGCCTGGGAGAATGCCAGTGGTGCCGCCGCTGCCAACCTGTTTCGAGGGGCCGCTGCCGCGGCCCACCTTGTATTAATCAAACATCGCGAAGTTCTGCTATAGAGGACTTTGTGGTCACGGAGGGGAGCTCGAAGGCACCTGGGGTGTTTGAGCCCGTTGTTGAGCGTGATGCCCCCTCCGTTTGTTCCTTGACCCCGGACAGTCGCATGGGCCGCGTAGCGAGCCCGCATTTGCAAGGAAGGGAGGCGGGACGGATGTTTGTCGGAATTGATGTATCCAAGGAGCGCCTGGACGTGCATCTACGTCCGAGCGGGGAGGCTTTCGTTGTCCCGCGGGACAACGAAAGTGTCGAGGTTCTGGCTGAGCGCCTGCAGGCGTTGCAGCCGGCGTTGATCGTACTGGAGGCCACGGGCGGTTTCGAGACCGTGGCGGCGGCCGGGCTGGCTGCGGCGGGCCTGCCGGTGGCGGTGGTGAACCCGCGGCAGATCCGGGACTTTGCCCGGGCTATGGGACAGCTGGCCAAGACCGATCCGTTGGATGCGGCGGTTATCGCCCACTTTGCCGAGGCGGTGCATCCCCACCCCCGGCCGATTGCCGACGGTGCGGCGCGCATGCTGGGCGAGCTGGTCGCTCGCCGGCGCCAGGTCCTCGAGATGATGGTGTCCGAAAAGATGCGCCGGAGTCACATGAGCAATCCCAGAACCCTGCGCTCCGTGAAAGCGGTGCTCAAGGTCCTGGAGGCCCAGCTCAAGGACATTGATGGAGAGATCTCCACCACCATCCGCAACACGCCGGCCTGGCGCGAGAAGGATGACCTGCTGCAAAGCATGCCCGGGATTGGCCCCAAGACGGCCCGGGTCCTGATCGCCGAGCTGCCGGAGCTGGGGCGTCTGGACCGCCGGAGCATCTCAGCCCTGAGCGGTTTGGCGCCGTTCCCGCGGGACAGCGGCAGGATGCGCGGACGCCGGACAATCTGCGGCGGCCGCAGGGCCGTGCGCCAGGCTCTGTTCATGGCTGTCCTGGTCTCTATCCGCTACAGCCTGCCAATAGCCGAAACCTACCATCGCCTCCTGGTAGCCGGAAAGAAACCCAAGGTCGCCATCACCGCCTGCATGCGCAAGATGCTCGTCATCCTCAACGCCATCATCAGGGACCAGAAACCATGGCAAAACGCTTGACCCCATCAACAGTCGCTCAACATGAGGCGAAGGGGGTGCAGGCTGCAATTCAACAGGGAAGGTCTTCAGCCCCACGGCCAGTGAAAAGTTACATCATCCCTCAGCATGAAGTTTATAATAATATCAACACTTAAACCTACCTTCACGCTGAGGTGCGTGACCGGCAGGTCACGCCTCGAAGCGGCTTGGCACCGGTGGGTGGGGCCTGGGAGAAGGCTAACGGCGCCGTCTGGCCCCGTGGCTTCATCCTTCGACGAGGCTCAGGATGAGGCTTCGACGAGGCTCAGGATGAGGCTTCGACGGGGCTCAGGATGAGGCTTCGAGGCTCCGTGCCAAAGCACTCCGCGCCTCTGGATGAGGGGTGTTCTTGTGGCTGCCTCCCCATCCCTCCTCACGCTGAGGTGGCCTCCGCAGGAGGCCCTCGAAGCGCGCCCGCCTCGCCCGTCAGCAGGCGCTCATAGGCGGCCAGGGAGCTTTGCCAGTCGAAGTCGGCGGCGCGGGCCTTCTGCACCTCCGGGTCGGCCGGGGCCTCGACGGCGCGCAGCAGGGCGCGGGCAAGGGCAGGGGCATCGCCCACCGGCGCCAGGTGGCCGTAGCGGCCGTCCTGCAGGATCTCCGCCGTGCCGCCCGGCGCGTCGGTGGCCACCACGCTGCGCCCACAGGCCAGCGCCTCGATCACCACGTTGGGCAGCCCCTCGAAGCGCGAGGACAGGGCGAAGACATCGGCCTTGGCGATCCAGGCCAGCGGGTTCTCCTGATAGCCGACAAAATCGATGGCCTCTTCCAGTTCCAGCTCCTTCAGCAGGTTGACCGCGCGGGTGATCTTCTTGCTGCGGCCGTTGGCGTTGGCCAGGGGGCTGTCGTCGCCCACCACGACCAGGCGCAGGGGGCGTTCCTGCCGCGCGATCGCCAGGGCGCGGAACAGCGTTTCGTAATCCTTCTGGGGCGAGATGCGGCCCACGGCGACGACCACCGGAACCTCCCGCTCCGGCGCCAGCCAGGGATGTTCCACGGAAGCGGCGGCCAAGGCCTCCACGTCGCCGTTCAGCGTCGGGCTGTGGAAGACCTGAATGGCTCGGCGGTCCAGCCCACAGGTCTGGGCCAGGTCGTCCGCCACGGCGTGGGAGACCGCATGAACCCCGGACACCTGGCCCAGGGCGCGCCGCAGGGCCGGCAGGAAGGTGCGCCCGCGCGCCTTGTTCTTGGCCGACAGGCCGCCTGTCAGGTGCGAACGGAAGCTGGCGACGATCTGCGTGTCGCTCCGCGCCATGCGCTTGGCCAGTGTGGTCGAGAAGATGAAGTCCGGCATGGGCGCGAACACGGCGCGCGGCCGCTCCGCGCGCAGATAACGCGCCAGCGCCGGCAGATTGCGCAGCGTCGGAAAGCCGTTCACAGGCAGGACCAGGGGCCGCAGGTTGACCGGCAGGCCGCCCGGATCGGCCGACAGCACGGCGGCCCGGCCGGCCAGTGCGCTGCTCTGTGCCAGGGGCACGATGCGCAGGCCCTCATGCTCAGGCGGCGTCAACTGCCCCTCGTTGTCTGCCACCAAAAGGTCCACTGGCCAGCCGCGCCGCAGCAGGCACTCCGCGATCAACAGCGTCATGCGCTGCACGCCGCCTGGCTTCAGGTTGGCGCAGCACAGCGCAATGGGGCGCCGCTCCGCCCCGATGTCACGAGTTGAGGTCATGGATCGAGATCAATACCACAGGTTTGCGATCCGCAAACTAAGCCGCCCTCGCCCGACGCTCAAGCGCGGAAGTTGGGGAAGAGCCAAAGGCACGGCCTGGCCTTGTGGCGCCATCCTTCGAGGCTCCGCGCTCACGCGCTCCGCACCTCTGGATGAGGTTTGTAAAAAAGTACCCTCACGCTGAGGTGGCCCCGCAGGGGCCCTCGAAGCGCCTTGGCACCGGCGGCTGAACCAGGAAAAAGCTAAGCTCCCCGCGGCTGTCCGCCCCTGCGGCGGGAAAGCGCCTGCACGGCGTCCCAATCTTCCGCGATCAGGGCCTCCTTCTTCGCACGGCTCCAGCCCTTCAGGCGGCGCTCGATCTCGATGGCCTGGTCGATACGCTGGAAGGACTGCGACCAGACCAGCGTCACCGGCCGGCGCCGTGCCGTATAGCCGCCGTAGCTGCCCGCATTGTGCTCCGCCACCCGCCGTTCCAGCCCACAGCGCGCGCTGCCCACGTAGTAACTGCCGTCCGCACAGCGCAGCATATAGACGTAAACGTAATCCATGAGGACAATTATAGGGTGGTTTCACTCGGCGATGAAGCGGAAAACGCCAGCGGGGTCGCCTAGCCTAACGGATTCACCCTTCGACGGGGCTCAGGATGAGGCTTCGAGGCTCACTGCGTTCGCACCTCTGGATGAGGGGTGTTCTTGTGGCCGCCTCCCTGCCCCCCTCACGCTGAGGTGGCGTCCGCAGGACGCCCTCGAAGCGGCTCGGCACAGGTGGTGGGGCCTGGGAAAACGGGAACGGCACCGCTTGGCCCCGTGGCCTGATCCATCGAGGCCCTGCCTGGCGGCAGGGCACCTCTGGATGAGGGGAGAGCGGGCGGCCGCCTCACTAACCCTCCTCACGCTGAGGTGGCCCCGTAGGGGCCCTCGAAGCGGCTCGGCACCGGTGGTGGGGCCTGGGAGAATGCAAACGGCGCCGCCTGGCCTAACGGCTTCATCCTTCGAGGCTCCGCACCTCTGGATGAGGGGTTTGCTGTGTGGCCACCCCCGCTTCCCGCATTGCGTCGCGCGGCGCTTTCCTATACCTAGCGGATCATGAGACAGGTCTTGCGCATCTTTTTCGGGGCCGAGGGGCCCAAGAAGTGGATGGTTCTGGGCTGCCTGTTGCTGGGCAACATCGTCCAGGGCATCGGCATTGCCGGGCTGGTGCCCCTGATCGCCGTGGTCAGCGACAGCGGAAGCGAGGAGCCGTCGGCCGCCGCCACCTATGTGCTGGACGCCGTGCGCTCCATCGGCATCGAGCCGACGCTGGAGATCCTGTTGCTGATCGTGGTGGCGGGGATCAGCGCAAAGTCGCTGATCAACCTGCTGGCCATGCGCTATGTCGGCTATGTGGTGGCGGACATCAGCACCAGCCTGCGCCGCGAGCTGTTGGCCAACCTGCTGAACGCCAACTGGTCCTTTCTGTCGCAGCAGTCGCTGGGCAAGGTGGCCCAGACCATCAACCAGATGGCCATGCGCGCGGGCCAGGCTTTCAAGCTGTCGGCCGACTTCCTGTCGAACCTGTTGCAGACGGCGGTCTATATCGTCGTCGGCTTCTTCGTCTCGTGGAAGCTGGCAGTGCTGTCCCTGGTGATCGGCGCCATCATCACCCTGTCGCTCAACCGCTTCATCAAGCAGGCGCGCAATGCCGGCCGCGACGATGCCGGCCAGACCAACCAGCTGGGCGCCATCCTGGCCGACGCCCTGTTGGGCATCAAGTCGCTGAAGGCCATGGAGCGGCAGAAGGAATATGCCGACCTGATCAACGCATCGATATCCAAGATGCGCAAGACCATGCGCCGCAAGGTCATCACCAAGGAAAAGCTGGCCAACGCACAGGAGCCTCTGTTGGTGGTCTGCCTGGCCGGCGGCTTCTACATCCTGATCGAGATCGTGCAGATGCCCATCGCCCAACTGATCGTCATGGGCGTGATCCTGCAGCGTACAGTGAAGACCATCAACAAGCTGCAGACCCAACTGCAGCAGGTGGCGATCATGGAGGGATCGTACGAGGCCCTGCATTCCATGATGAACGAATCCGCCGCCCAGGCCGAAGAACGCGGCGGCCGGGTCCGGCCGACACTGGACCGCGGCATCGCCTTCCGCAAGGTGTCGTTCCACTACACCGACCAGGACGGCCCGGTCCTGAACGAGTTGTCCCTGGACTTCCCGGCGCGCCAGCTCTCCGTCCTGACCGGTCCCTCCGGCGCTGGTAAAACCACGGTGACCGACATATTGCTGGGCTTCTACTATCCCATGGAGGGCCAGGTCCTGATCGACGGCACTCCGCTGCAGGACCTGGACCTGATCGCCTGGCGCCAGATGATCGGCTATGTGCCCCAGGAACTGGGCCTGTTCACGGAAACCATCCTGGCCAACATTACCCTGATGGACCCCAAGCTGACCGAGGAGATGGCGGTGGATGCCCTGAAGGCCGCGGGTGCCTGGGACTTCGTCAGCCAACTGCCCGACGGCATCCACACCATGGTGGGCGAACGCGGCAGCCGCTTTTCCGGTGGCCAGCGCCAGCGCATCTCCATTGCCCGCGCCCTGGTGCACAAACCCCGCCTGCTGATCCTGGACGAGGTGACCAGCGCCCTGGACGCCACCACCGAGCAGGAAATCTGCCAGACCATGAAGGCTCTGAGCCAGGAGGTCACCATCATCGCCATTTCCCACCGACCAAGCTGGATCGAGGTGGCCGATGTGGTGCACAGGTTGGAAGGCGGCCGCCTTGCCAACAAGCCCGACGAGGGCCCACGGGCCGTGAACGTCTCGTAAACTTGAGCCAAGTTGTTTCGGGCAGCCGCCGAATCACGAAAATTACTTGTCGGTTAAGTGCCACGCCGTCTTCATGAAATGGTCACAGGCTTGGATTGACTGAGATCAAGAAAAAAATCACAATATAGTGGTCAGTTCAGCAGGCCATACCGAATGGTTTTTCGGACTGTAATTTAAATAAATTCCTCACTTTCTATTCATTTCCGCATTTAAAGGCCCATAAATTGAGAAAAAGGAAAGTTGCACTTCTACTCCATCAACTGCGGTACGGCGGTGCGGAACGGGCGTTGACCTATCTGGCCAAAGGCTTTGCGGAACAAGGCATAGAGGTGGATTTCCTGATCCGAAACCAGGAACATACGGCCTATCTGGACAACCTCCCTGAGGAAGTGAGGCTTTTGCGAGTCGGCAAGAAGTCGGTGCTCAAGACAAGGGTGCAGATCGCGCGCAGCCTGCCCCAGGCCGTTTCCAGGACCCCACGCCTGTTTTACGGGAAGGATCTGCTCCCCATCAATCTGCGCATGATCCCGGGTATCGTGACGTACCTGAAAGCGGAGCAGCCGGATGGCCTGCTGACCACGATTCCCCGCAACAACATTTCCGCCATCTGGGCGCAGAAGATCGCCAGGGTGCCAACCCGGGTGGTGATTCGGGAGGCGAACACCTTTTCCGCAGCCTCGGCGACGGCGGGGCATTACTTCGAGCGGAACATGCACCACCTCGCCGCCCGCTGGTATCCGGAAGCCGCCGGGATCGTCTCGGTCTGCGACGGGGTCGGCGACGACCTTGCGGATTTCCTGAAGCTGGAAAGGTCACAGATTCGCACGATATACAACCCCTTGGACCTGCAGCGAATCGAGAGGCTGTCCGCCGAATCTTCGCGGCACCCCTGGCTGCAGGACAAGACCCACCCCGTTCTGGTCACCGTCGGACGCCTGCATCCCCAGAAGGACCACGAGACCCTGCTGAAAGCATTGGCGCGGATGAACGACCAGCGCCCCGTGCGCCTGATCATTGTCGGGGAGGGAGATAGGGACAAGTTGTTGCACCAGGCCAGGCAACTGGGGGTCCAGGACCGGATCAGCCTGGCCGGCAATACCGCCAATCCCTATGCTTATATCGCCCGTGCCGACGCCTTCGTGCTGTCCTCCGCCTGGGAGGGTTTTCCCAATGTGTTGCTGGAGGCCCTGGCCTGTCGCACCCCGATTGTCAGCACGGACTGCCCCAGCGGCGGCCCCTCGGAACTGTTGCACAGGGGACGATACGGCCGGATGGTTCCCGTCGGAAATCCGGAGTGCATGGCCGAGGCCATCGAAGGCGCTTTGCAGGCCCCGGGAGATCTGGAGGCCGGCTATCGCTACGTTGAAAGCTTCACGATGGAAAGGTCTGCCGGCAGCTACCTCTCCCTGCTGTTGGGGGAGAGAGCGGATGCGCTCTAGCGCAGCGTCCGTTTGATTTTTTTCAACAGGCCCTTCTTTTGCGGTTTCTTTCTGGGAAGGCGCAGCCAGGAGGGGGGACTCGTTTCACTTGGCAAAACAACCTCTCCCTCGACAAGAACCAGATTCCTGTAGACCTCGGTAATCTCCCGCCAATTCATCTCGACAGGCCTGTCGATCGCCTTTTCGGCGAACAGCGTTCCCCGGACAACCTCGCGTGTTCGGATCCAGCCCTGGGCCTCGAAATAATCCGCCAGCATCCACGACAGCTTTTTCTTCAGGTCCAGAGAGCAATGACCGGGTTGCTGCTCCGGCTTCACGCGGACACGGTCTTCATAGTCGTCGATGACGATGGGGGCGCCGGGCGCAACCCTGTTGAAGAACAGGTCGAAATCCCTGTCGATCCGGCCGTCGGCATCAAGCATCAAGAAGCCGATTTGTCTATCGTCGGGAAGCCTTGTATGGGTTTCCCGAACGTCGCCGATTACGAGTTCGACTATCTCAGAGACGCCAAAATGCGAAAGGTTCCCTCTTATTATTCTGAGATTATCTTTCAATCCGCCATAGGCATCCCTGGACCCACCGACAATCTTGTCAAAAGAATAAACTTTCGAGCTACTACCCGACTCTTTTGCTCCTAACGCGATGCTAACAGTTCCAGCACCATGTGCTGTACCAACTTCAACAACACTTCCTAGATTTACCATTTTTGCTGCGCAGTATATCCTCCTATACACGTCGGGGTGAAGCATTCCATTGCAGGCAATCTTAATGTTGTGAAAATCTTTGTACATATCGGTCATATTTAATATTTATCTTAAGCTGAAACCATCAGGTATAGTTTTATATTTAAGAGATAGATTAAGCAAGAATATTTATGATAATATAAATTACATCCCTTATATTATTAAAAAATTAATACAAGCCTTTCATTGTTTAATTATTTAAAATTATATATAATATTGTGGTATTATACCTAAGTATAAAGCAGATCGATCGACAAGAAGGGCAGGTCCCGCGAGGTAGTTATTATTAGGCTGCAGACTCATAAGACTTCAACCAGATGCGTAGTGACGCGAGCTTGAGTGCGGCCATGTAGTTCTCCGGTTTGCGGTCATAGCGTGTGGCGATGCCACGGAACTGCTTGATCTTCCCAAAGAAGCGCTCGACCTGGTTGCGATAGCGGTAGAGGAAGCCAGAGAAGGCAAAGGCTTCTTTCCTGTTCTTGCGGGCCGGAATGTTGGCCCAGGCGCCCTGTTCTTCCACAAGCTGTCGGATCTCCATGCTGTCATAGGCCTTGTCGGCCAGCAGGATGTCATAGGCGCTCACACTTTGTAGGAGGCTTGCTGCGGCCTTGCCGTCGTGGGCCTGTACTGCGGTCAGCTTCAGATCAACGGGCCTGCCTTCGGCATCCACAAGGGCATTGATCTTGGTGGTCAGACCGCCACGGGAACGTCCCATGCAGCCATCGTCGTGATCCCCCTGTTTGTCGCCGCAGCCTACTGGTGAACCTGTACGCAAGAAGAGTCGATCATGATGATGTCGCCGTCGTAAGCCCGGGCAATCTCCCGCAGCAGCCGATCCCAGACCCCGGCTTGCCGCCAGCGTGCAAAGCGATTGTAGAAGGTGCTCGGGGGACCATAGCGCTCGGGGATATCGGCCCAGGGACTGCCGGTGCGAAAGCGCCAGAGAATGCCGTTGATCAGCCGCCGGTCGTCCACGCGTGGCACGCCGCGGGATTTGTTGGGCAACAAAGGCTGTATCACAGACCATTCGTAATCCGTTAGTTCGTAACGCCGCCGGCTCATCTGTCCTCCGTTGCTTGCTCCACAGAGGACAAAGGGGAATCATAAATCACCCAAATTGGGAATCCCGTTTATGAGTATGCAGCCTAGACAAATGAGCGCGTGATCATTGCGAACTGGGCGGCTGAAGGTCAATAGCATAGTGTAGTCACGCTCGGATCTCCACGATCAAATATCCGCCACCGTCGCAGCTAACTGGAACCGGCAAGGAGCATCACCGCTGCGCACAGCCGAAGGCTCCGCGGAGATTACCCTTGCCCTGTCTGTGCACAAGCGTAATTATCTACCAATGATTCCAGTCGCACCTAGATGAAGCTTTGAGGGTACGTCAGACAGTTGCCATTTAATCACTCTACCTGTTAGGCGATACGTTTTATGGTTATTAAATGAACAACAAAAACATGAAAGAGATAGATATTTGTATTGTGTCGGGAAGCAGGCCTGATCTATTGAACAAGACACTTCTATCCTTTAATGAAAATCTACTTAAGTATTTTAGAATAAATAAAGTTTTTGTAAATATAGATACTATATTTGGAGATGAGAATGATAGAAATATTTGTATAAAAATTATTGATTCTTATTTTGAAGAAAGCACAATAAATAAGACAAAAAATCCAAGCTTTGGGGCATCTGTTAAATGGTTATGGTCTAATGTTAGTAATAATCCATTTTTACATTTAGAAGATGATTGGCTATGCCTGCAAAAAATTAATCCACAATTTATCATTAACTCATTAAATAAAAAAACGAAATCAGTTTCTCTTTTAAGTTATAATCATGGAAAAAAAGGTGATAATGAATTTTCTTCTATATATAAAAAATATAAATTGTTTGGTTTTATAAGTAGAGAGAAAATTATCCCACATTTTAATATGAGTCCAAGTTTTTTTGATGGAGAGTTTGGAAAAAATTGCTCTGATTTAATGGATCCAGAACTAGATCCAGAAAAACAATTTAGAGAAGGAGTTAACGAAGAATTATTTAAATACGCGAAAAAATATAAATGCAAGTTTCTTAAGTCAGATACAGGAGAACCCATAGTAAAAGATATAGGAAGGGAATGGCAAAAAAATAATTCAATAAATAAATTTGTTAGTAATGGTAAATCGTATTGGGAGATATAGAATTATATATTTCAAATGCTATAATTATTTTATTTATTATTTTAATTTTATTAAACAGAAAATATTTTCTGATATGAAAATGTCTGTATTTTACATTATAATATTTAAAGGCCTTTCACGAAAAAGTTAATTTTGGGTAGAATAATTGGTATGAAAGCAATAATCCTAGCTGGCGGTTATGGGACACGGATCAGCGAAGAATCCCATTCTCGCCCTAAGCCGATGGTTGAGGTCGGGGGCAGGCCCCTTCTCTGGCACATCATGAAGCTCTATTCCCATTTCGGTGTTCAGGATTTCATTATCTGCTGTGGGTACAAGGGTTATGTAATCAAGGAGTATTTTTCGAACTACTTCATGCATATGTCGGATGTGACCTTTGACATGGGCAGCAATCGTGTCACCTATCACCAGAACCGCGCGGAGCCTTGGCGGGTGACCTTGATTGATACGGGTGAGGGTACGATGACAGGCGGTCGTTTGAAGCGCGTTGCAGGTCACCTGGAGCCAGGCGAACCCTTTTTCTTCACCTATGGCGATGGTCTTGCGGACATAAATATTTCAGCCCAACTCGCATTTCATCGTGAACATGGCAGACAGGCAACGGTTGCTGCTGTGAAGCCACCAGGTCGTTATGGTGCGCTGGAAGCGAATGATGCGGGGCATGTTGAACGTTTCGTTGAAAAGCCAAGGGGTGACGGCGGGCGCATCAATGGAGGCTTTTTTATCCTCGAGCCCGGAACGGTGGAGTTGATTGATGGAGACGCTACCTCTTGGGAAGAGAAGCCCTTGAGGGTGTTGGCAGAGCGCGGTGAACTCCGGGCGTTTAACCACGATGGCTTCTGGCAACCCATGGATACCTTGCGCGAAAAGACCCAGCTCGAGGATCTTTGGGCAACAGGCAAGGCGCCTTGGGCACTCTGGACATGAACAGACCGTCATCTGCCTTCTGGAAGGACAAGAAAGTCCTTATAACCGGGCATACCGGCTTCAAGGGAACCTGGCTTGCGCTTTGGCTTAACAAACTTGGAGCAGAGGTGGCCGGCTTAGCTTTACCTCCAGCAACCACTCCCAATTTGTACCAGCTCACCGGTCTGGAAGAGGATATTCAAAGCCACATTGCAGATATCAGGAACCCGGAAGAAATATCCAACAGTTTGCGAGACAGCCAGCCTGAAATCCTGTTTCATCTCGCTGCGCAATCACTCGTTCGTCCTGGTTACAAGAACCCGGTCGACACCTTTGCCAGCAACGTTATGGGATCGGTCCATGTTCTGGACGCTGCACGGGACAGAAGTTCACTGAAAGTGATCGTGATGGTAACGACCGACAAGGTCTACCATAACAGGGAGTGGCTTCATGCCTATCGTGAAAGCGACAGGCTGGGGGGGCGTGACCCCTATAGCGCCAGCAAGGCTGCAAGCGAAATCGTGATTTCCAGTTACCGGGACTCCTTCCTGCAGGAGCACGAAATTGCCGTGGCGTCGGCCAGGTCCGGCAATGTGATCGGGGGCGGCGACTGGTCAGTTGACAGGCTGATACCCGATGCCGTTCGTGCCTGGCAGAAGGGAGAAGCTGTAAGATTGCGAAATCCTGATGCCACACGCCCCTGGCAGCATGTTCTCGAACCTCTCAATGGCTACTTGCAGCTTGCGGAAAGATTATGGGATCGACCTGATCTTGCGGGAGCCTACAATTTCGGTCCAAACCTGACGGAAACGGCAACGGTTCGATCTGTCCTGGAGAACGCACGACAAGCTTACGGTGCTGGCGAAACGGTGTTCGAGACACCTCCGAATGACGCACTGCATGAAGCAGGCCGCCTTGCCTTGGAAAGCTCCAAGGCCCAGGCATTGCTTGGGCTCATGCCGGTCTGGAGGCTAGAAGAAGCACTGGAGCGAACAATGTCCTGGTATCGGGCTCAGTATCATGGATCTGATGCCCGGTCGTTGTGCGAAGCGGATATCACTCAGTTTGAGGGCTGCACATGAACCGCTTCGAGATCGAGGCATTGCCCCTGGCAGGACTGGCCTGCGTTGTGCGCCAGACGCGCGGTGATGCCAGGGGATACTTTTCACGCCTGTTCTGTTCTGAGGATCTGTTCGAGGCAGGGTGGGAAACCGGCCTTGCTCAGGTCAACCATAGTTATACTCAAAACTCGGGGACGGTCCGCGGTTTCCATTTCCAGAACCCTCCCTTTGCGGAGATGAAGCTGGTTCATTGCCTCCAGGGCGAGGTCTGGGACGTGGCGGTCGATATACGTCACGACTCACCGACATTCCTGCAATGGCATGGGGAGAGGCTTTCCTCGGCCAATGGCAGGGGGATGTTGATTCCCGAAGGTTTCGCGCACGGGTTTCAGGCCCTGAGTGATGATGTGGAATTGCTCTACTTTCACTCAGTGGCGCATGCGCCTGCTGTGGAAGAAGGGCTGAATCCCTTGGATCCGAAGCTGGGCATTTCCTGGCCCTTGCCGATAAGCGTGCTTTCCAAGCGTGATCGTGGCCACCCGTATGTGCAGGACAACTTCAAAGGGATCTGACAGTGAGATGCCGTCATTGCGATACGGAGCTTGAGCTGAGCTTTCTGGATCTGGGAAGTTCCCCGCCTTCCAATTCCTACCTGGATGGTCAGGCCCTGCATGCACCTGAAACCTGGTTTCCCTTGCGTGTTTTGGTCTGCGAAGCCTGCTGGCTGGTACAAACCGAAGATCATGCAGGACGGGAAACATTCTTTTCGGATTCTTATGCCTATTTCAGTTCCTACTCCACTTCCTGGTTAACGCATGCACGGACTTATGTGTATGACATGAAAGCGCGCTTTGGCCTTGGGCCAGACTCCTGTGTCGTCGAGATTGCTGCCAATGACGGCTATCTGCTGCAGTATGTCCAAGAGGCGGGGATACCCTGCTATGGCATAGAGCCGACCCACAGCACAGCCGAAGCTGCCAGGGAGAAAAAGATCGATATAATCGAGGATTTCTTCGGCAGGCAGCTTGCAGGCCAGCTCGCTGCGCAAGATCGGCGGGCAGATCTGATTGCTGCTAAGAATGTTCTGGCTCACGTGCCTGACATCAATGACTTTGTCGGCGGATTTGCTCGACTGCTCAAACCCACAGGCGTGGCCACCTTCGAGTTTCCGCACCTCTTGAACCTTGTGGCGTACAGTCAGTTCGACACCGTCTACCACGAGCACTATTCCTATCTTTCGCTGACAGCGGTTGAGCGGGTTTTTCGTGCGAATGGTCTGTCGATCTTTGATGTAGAGGAGTGGCCGACTCATGGGGGCAGCCTGCGTGTCTTTGCGCAACGCTCGGACTGTGGGGAGCAGGCAACTCACCGGAACGTTGAGAGCGTGATTGCTCGCGAGGAGAAAGCCGGTATCAGGCAGAGAAACTTTTACGAAAGCTTTCAGCACAAGGCAGAGTGGATCAAGAATGATCTGTTGGGCTTTCTCCTGGATGTTCGGAAACAGGGAAAACGTATCGCAGCCTACGGGGCGGCAGCGAAGGGTAATACCTTGCTGAATTATGCCGGTATCAGACCGGACCTCCTGCCGTTTGTGATCGATCGGAATCCTTACAAGCAGGGTCGATACATGCCCGGCAGTCGCATTCCTATTGTTGGAGAAAAACTGCTCCAGGAGGAGAAACCCGACTATCTGTTGCTGCTTCCTTGGAACTTGCAGTCGGAGTTGATGGAGCAACTCAGCTACATATCAGGTTGGGACGGTCGTTTTGTTGTTGCCGTACCTGAGTTGAAGGTCCTGCAGGCAGGATAAAATGCGGGTATTGGTAACCGGAGCGACAGGCTTTATTGGCCGTGCAGTACTAGAAATCCTGGAAACCCATGATGTGGAAACAATCTGCGTCGGACGAACAAGGCCGGTTTCTGACTGTGAATTTCACGCGATGGATTTGCTTGAGTGCCGTGAATTCAAGAGCACATTTCGGGAATTGCGTCCCACCCACTTATTGCATCTGGCGTGGTATACCAAGCATGGGCAATTCTGGGCATCACCTGACAACCTTCGTTGGGTGGACGCCACCATCCGAATGACCGAAGCTTTTTGTGAAGCAGGAGGCCAGCACATAGTGGCTGCCGGGACCTGTGCTGAATATGACCTTTCATATGGATACTGTCGTGAGGATTTGACGCCGCCATCTCCTGAGAGTCTTTATGGAACTGCAAAAGATGCCACCCGGCGTCTTGTGAGCAAGACTTGTGCAGATAAAGGTGTCAGTTGTGCGTGGGGGAGGGTTTTCTTTCCTTATGGAGAGGGGGAGCCGTCAACAAAATTGATACCCCAGGTGGTTAGGGTCTTGTCAGGACGCAGCGATGCACTTGAAGTGAATGGTCACCATTTTCGGGATTTCCTGCATATCGATGATGTTGCCCGCGGTTTTTGGGCGTTGCTGCAACAAGAAGCGACTGGTGTTTATAATGTCAGTTCAGGAGAACCGGTTTCGATTGCGGCAGTGGTGAAGGAATTGGGCAGGTTGATGCAATCTGATGCCCATAGAGTGCAGATGAGGAAACAGGGAGAGGATTGCGGTCCTCATCTGATATGTGGTGATAACCGTAAACTCCGGGAACTCGGCTGGCGGCCGACACTGCCCCTGCAGTCTGGCCTCCAGAAAACACTTGCCGACTTGAATTTGCACTAAACGTATGAACGTTGTGAGATAATAACATGAAGCTGACGCTGGATACGGATGCGCAAACGCTGACCCTTGAGGAAGAGGGCAGGTCAAAGGAGATGCCGCTTTACTCCAAGGCGGCCTTTGAAGCCCTGTCAAAACAGTGGCTACGTGTCGGCTGGGATCAAAAATACCCTTATACCTTCAGCTGGTTTGGCCGACCAGTCATCCAGTTGCCGGAAGACATGGTGCGGATGCAGGAGGTGATCCATAGCGTTCAGCCCGATGTCATAATTGAAACCGGTGTGGCACACGGGGGATCCCTGATTTTCTATGCAAGCCTTTGCAAGGCAATGGGCAAGGGACGGATCATCGGTATCGATATCGAGATCCGGTCACATAATAGGCAGGCCATCGAAGAGCACTTCCTGAGTGATTATATTACCTTGATTGAGGGCAGTTCCACTGCTGCGGATGTACTGGCTGAAACAAAGGAGTATATCGGCAAAAATGACATTGTTCTGGTTATTCTCGACTCCAACCACTCCTATCAGCACGTACGAGAAGAGTTGCGACTATATGCGCCATTGGTCACAGATGGCTCTTACATAGTAGCAACGGATGGAAGCATGCGGGACCTTACCGACGTGCCGCGAGGCAAAGCGGAATGGGCAGACGATAACCCGGCGCAAGCGGCTGAGGATTTCGTCAAGGAGAACGACAACTTTATTATCGAGCAACCGTACTGGCCTTTCAATGAGAGTAATCTCGATCAGAATATCACGCATTGGCCGAACGCTTGGATTAAGAAGGCGGGCAATAAATAAATGTCATTAAGCGTAATAATACCAACAAAAAATAGAGCAGAGACTCTTTTTTATACAATACAAACAGTTATAAATCAAGATGACAGCATTATAAAACAGATAATTGTCAGTGATAATTTAAGCACAGATAATACTCGTGAAGTTATTAATAGTTTTAATGATTATCGAATTAAATACATTAGGCCACCGCAAAGATTAGGTATGTCCGAACATTGGGAGTTCGCCTTAAGTCATATTAATACGGAATGGGTATGTATTATTGGTGATGATGATGGCTTAACTCCGTTTTTTACAAATCTACTTCATAGAATATTGAAAAAATCACCATGCAAGGCTATAAGTACCAAACAATGCTCATATAAATGGCCTGACCAGAAATATGGGCATGGATTCATTAAATACAATAACATTAATGAAATAAGAAGTACTAAAAAATACATATCTTCACTTATAAAAGGAAAAATATCTCATAAAGAGTTACCTTGGATTTATACAGGTGGAATTGTCCATAAAGATATAATAAATACTATAAAAAATAAAACTGGAGATTTTTTTCTATCCATAATACCTGATATATATTCAGTATTTGCAATAAGCTCTGTTTTGGATAAATACTATTATACTGATTATCCTTTATTTATAGGAGGAACATCAAAATACAGCACTGGGCAGTCGCAAATGAAGCCAAAAAATAATACTATATTTCAAGAATTTTTAAAAGAAAATAATAAATTATTTCTACCTTTTTTAGGTAATGGAAACATACAATCATTGCCCATGTTATATTATGAATCCTACTTGCAGTCATCTCTTCTTAGGGACTGGGGATTGAAAGTAAATATTGAAGATATAATTGTATTAACTCTGTGCAGGGCAAAAAAAGAAAACTTCTATTATGTAAATTCTTATTGTAAAAAATTATCTACAATAAATGGATTAAACTATAATAATATTTTAATTAAATACAAATTAAAGAGCTTCACAGAAAACTATATCACTAACAAAAGAAAAGAAAAAAGTAACATATTTATAAAAAAATACTCAAAAAATATAATGGAATTTTATAATTCTATATCTAATGAAAGATTTTTTTGAATTGGGCGTACATACATGAATATGTATATGCAAAAAATAGAAAACCTTATTTTGTCAGAATCTAAAGAAGTAAAGATAGGAAAATACCCTATTCCTGATATATTTTATATAGGAATAGGTAAAACTGGAAGTTCGAGTATAAAAAAAGGATTCCCTAACAATACAGTAGCACATTGGCATGATGAAGAGTATTTTGATTTTATATATAATGTAGATATACTTAAAAAATACAATTTATCACTATTTGATATAGTGGATTATTTTTCTATTAAATACAATAAAACTTCAATTATAATTGAATGTGTAAGAGACCCTATTGAAATTACTATATCAAGTGTATTCCATAAAATACGGAATGGCAATATAGAATATAAAAATAAAAACCAGATAATTAATTATATTAATAACTGTAATTTTGATTTAAGCCCTAAATTTACTGAATGGAAGAAATATAATATTGATGTTTTAAGTGAATTCGATAAAGAAAAAGGATTTTTCTTAAAGAAATCAGGTAACAAAATATTTATTCTACTAAAACTAGAATTTGCACATGAATGGGAGGTTATATTTAAAAGATTAGGTTATCATTATGTTTATAATCACTCTAATAATTTTAAAAATTATAAAAACTACGAATTTTTGTAACCGTCCGCTCAGGACCGCCTTCAAATTTTGGACAGCATCAGGTTAATTTCCGTCGTTATGTACGTCGTTACTGACGTCAACAAGGACGGAGGCAGTGGATGCGCCAGGAGATACTGACGGGTGTTGAGCGTCGGCGACGCTGGTCGCTGGAGCAAAAGCAGGAGATCCTGGCGGCGGTTGGCGTTGACGGGGCGACTGTTGCCGATGTGGCGCGGCGCTACGACATCACGCGCCAGCACATCTACCAGTGGCGCCGCGAGCTACGCCAGAAGGGCCTGCTGGCAGACAGCCGTCCGCAGTTCCTGGCGGTGGATCTGGCCCCGGAGGATCCGGGTGCGGATGCGGGCGGGGCCGGCCTTGTCGAGATCGGACTTTGCAATGGCCGTCGCCTGCGCTTGGCCGGCGATGCCCCGGAGGCGGTGGTGCGGCGCATGATCCGCCTGACGGAGGCGGCATGATCGGCCCGGGCAATGGTGTGCGCGTCTACCTGGCCTGCGGGGTGACCGACATGCGCAAGGGAATAACCGGTCTTGCTGCGGCAGCGGATCAGGTATTGCGTCAGGACCCCTGCAGCCGTGCGGTCTTTGCCTTTCGCGGCCGGCGCGGGGACCGCATCAAGCTGCTGCACTGGGACGGCCAGGGGTTCTGCCTCTACTACAAGGTTCTGGAGCGCGGACGCTTTCCCTGGCCCTCGCCGGCCGATGGCGTGGCGCGCCTGACCTCGGCGCAGCTGGCGATGCTGTGGGAGGGCATTGACTGGCGCCGTCCGGCCTGGACGGCGGCACCCCTGCGGGCGGGCTGATATTTTATCAGAATCAAGGGGATAGTGCTGTTCCTGGGGAGTCGGCTGGGGTAAACTTCTGCCCATGATACCGACGCTGGACAGCCTGCCGGACGACCCGGCCACCCTGAAGGCGATGATCCTCGCCCAGCACGAGGAGGTGACCCGCATGTCGGCCTCGGTGCGGGCCTATGAAAGCCTGGTGGAGGCACTCAAGGCGCGCATTCTGCGCCTGCGCAAGCAGAAGTTCGGCAGCTCCTCGGAACGCATCACGCGCGAGATCGCCCAGCTGGAGCTGGCCCTGGAGGACCTGCAGGTCGCCCACGCCCGCGAGTACGGCGGACAGGCGGAGGGCGATCCGGCCCCGACCCCCGAGAGCGAAAGTACGGACAAGCCACAGGGCCGCCGGCGCGGCCGCCCCCGGGTGGATCCGCAGACACCCCGCACGCGGGAGACCCTGGATCCCGGAGAAGAATGCCCCGACTGCGGCGGACCGCTGCGCCTGTTGGGCGAAGATGTTTCGGAACTCCTGGAGCTGGTGACAGCCCAGCTGAAGGTCATTGAGATCGCGCGGCTCAAGAAGTCCTGCCGCTGCTGCGAGAAGGTGGTCCAGCCCGAGGCACCGAGCCGGCCCATTCCGCGCAGCATGGCGGGCCCGGGCCTGCTGGCCCACATCCTGGTCTCCAAGTTCGACGATCATCTGCCGCTCTATCGCCAGACCGAGATCCTGGCCCGCCAGGGCGCGGAGATCCCGCGCTCGACCCTGGTCGACTGGTGCGGCCAGTCCATGGCCGTGGTCGCCCCACTGGTCGCGCGTATCAAGGACCATGTCCTGGCGGGCGATCGCCTGCATGGCGATGACACCCCGATCAAGGTCCTGGATCCGCGCCGCCCCAAGGCGGCGGCCAGCGCCAAGGCCGTCAAGGAGGGGCGGATCTGGACCTATGTGCGCGATGACCGCGCCTGGGGCTGTACCGACCCGCCGGCGGTGGCCTACTGGTTCTCGCCGGACCGCAAGGGGGTGCATCCCCAGGAGCATCTCAAGGACTTCCGCGGCATTCTGCAGGCCGATGCCTATGCCGGGTTCCGCAAGCTTTATGAACCCGACGCCGAGGGCAAGGTGCGCGTGCGCGAGGCGGCCTGCTGGGCGCATCTGCGCCGGGACTTCCACGACGTCTGGAAGGCCACCGGCTCCAAGTTGGCGGAAGAGGCCTTGAACCGTATCGGGGCCCTCTACGATCTCGAGCGGGCGATATCCGGTCAGGCACCGGAGATGCGTTATCGCCAGCGCCAGGCGCACAGCCGGCCACGTGTCGAGGCCTTCCGCACATGGTGCGAGGCGCAGCTGGCACGTATCTCGGGCAAGAGCGGTCTGGCCAAGGCCATGCGCTATGCCCTGAACCGCTGGCCGGCGTTCACGCTGTTCCTGGAAGACGGGCGTGTTGCCATCGACAACAACGTCGCTGAACGGGCCATGCGGCCCATCGCCATCGGCCGCAAGAACTATCTCTTTGCCGGTTCGGACGCCGGTGGCGAGACCCTGGCCGATGCCATGACGCTGATCGAGGCCGCCAAGCTGTCCGGCCACGACCCGCAGGCCTATCTGGCCAATGTCCTGGCCCGCATCAACGACCATCCGATCAACCGGATCGATGACCTCCTGCCCTGGAACTGGACGAACCCGGCCCTGGCCAAGGCAGCCTGATCAATCAGCAGGATTGCAAGGCGGTACAGAGCGGACGGTTACGAA